>NZ_JBFANM010000025.1:0-154134 GCF_040674815.1 Nonomuraea sp. NPDC049709 | reverse complement strand
GCCGCCCTCGTGCGGCGTCCGGCGCGCGTCCGGGTCCTGTGGCTGCTCGTCGCGGTGCTGGCCCTGGCCGTGACCATGGTGGCCTCCGTCGCCCTGGGGTCGCGCGACGTCGCCTGGTCCGACGTCTGGGCGGCCCTCGGCGGTACGGACGGCTCCCTCGAACAGGCGGCGGTCACCAAGCGGATCCCGCGCACCCTGCTCGCCGTGGTCATCGGCGCCGCGCTCGGCCTGGCCGGCGGCGTCATGCAGGGCGTGACCCGCAACCCGCTGGCCGACCCGGGGATCCTGGGCGTCAACATGGGCGCCTCGCTCTCCGTCGTCACCGCGGTCGCGTTCCTCGGGCTCACGTCGCCGACCGGGTACATCTGGGTCGCGATGGCGGGCGCCGCCGTCTCGGCCGCCTTCGTGTACACCGTCGGCTCCCTCGGGCGCGGCGGGGCCACCCCGCTCAAGCTGGCGCTGGCCGGCGCCGCCACGTCGGCGGCCTTCGCGTCCCTCGTCAGCGCCGTCGTCCTGCCCCGCAACGACATCGCCGGCAGCTTCCGGCTCTGGCAGATCGGCGGCGTCGGCGGCGCCTCCTACGAGCGCATCGGACAGGTCCTGCCGTTCCTCGCCGTCGGCTTCGCCATCTGCCTCCTGTCCGCGCGGGCGCTGAACTCGCTCGCCCTGGGCGACGAGATCGCGGCCGGGCTCGGCGAGCGGGTCGCCGTCATCCGGGGCACGGCCGCGCTCGGCGCCGTCGTGCTGTGCGGCGCCGCCACGGCCGTGGCCGGGCCGATCGCCTTCGTCGGGCTCGTCGTCCCGCACGCATGCCGCCTGCTCGTCGGCGTGGACCACCGCTGGATGCTGCCGTTCTCCGCCCTGGTCGGCGCGTCGCTGCTCACCGCCGCCGACGTCGTCGGCCGCATGGTGGCCCGGCCCTCGGACATCGAGGTGGGCATCGTGACAGCGCTGATCGGGGCCCCGTTCTTCATCCACATCGTCCGCCGTCAGAAGGTCCGTGAGCTGTGAGCGCCCCTGCCGCCGGCGGCCGGCCGCCCGCCGTCCAGACAGCCGTCCAGACAGCCGCCCAGGCGGTCACCCCGACCGTCACCCCGGCCGTCGTCCGGGCGGTCACCCGCGGCCGGCGCCGGCGCGCCGCGCGCCGCCGCCTCGTCGTCCTGACGCTGGCCGTGCTCGCCGTCGCCGCGTTCGCCGTGACCCTGATGGCCGGGCAGACGTTCTACCCGCCCGAGGACGTGGTCCGCGTCATCCTCGGCGAGCGGGTGCCGGGGGCGACCTTCACGGTCGGGCGGCTCCGGCTGCCGCGGGCCGTCCTCGCCGTGGTCGCGGGCTTCAGCTTCGGCCTGGCCGGCGTCACCTTCCAGACGATGCTCCGCAACCCGCTGGCCAGCCCCGACGTGATCGGCATCAGCTCGGGCGCGAGCGCCGCGGCGGCCGTCGCGATCGTGTCGCTGTCGCTCGGCGGGACCCAGGTGTCGGTCTTCGCCATCGTCTCCGCCCTCGTCGTCGCCCTGCTCGTGTACACCCTCGCCTTCCGGGACGGCGTCGTCGGCACGCGGCTCATCCTGATCGGCATCGGGATCTCCGCGATCCTCGACAGCATCACCGCGTACGTGCTGTCCCGGGCCGCCGAATGGGACCTCCAGGAGGCCACGCGCTGGCTGACCGGCAGCCTCAACGGCACGACCTGGGACCAGACCCTGCCCGCCCTCGTCGCCCTGGTCGTCCTCACCCCGGTCCTGCTGGCCCGGGCGCGCGACCTGTCGGCCATGCAGCTCGGCGACGACACCGGCGCGGCGCTCGGGGTACGCGTCGAACGCACCCGCATCACGGTGATCGTCGCCGCCGTCGGGCTGATCGCGTTCGCCACCGCGGCGGCCGGGCCGATCGCCTTCGTGGCGTTCCTGTCCGGCCCCATCGCGGCCCGGCTCGTGGGTCCGGGCACCTCGCTGCTCGTGCCCGCCGGGCTGGTCGGCGCCCTCCTGGTCCTCGTCGCCGACTTCGCCGGGCAGTTCGCCTTCGACGTCCGCTACCCGGTGGGCGTCGTCACCGGCGTGCTCGGGGCGCCGTACCTCGTCTATCTGATCATCCGCTCGCACCGGGCCGGAGGCTCCCTATGACCACGTCCCACTCCCTCGCGGCCGAGGGGCTCACGCTCGGGTACGGCGACCGCGTGGTCGTCGAGTCCCTCGACCTGGTCGTGCCGCCCGGCGAGATCACGGTCATCGTCGGCGCGAACGCCTGCGGGAAGTCGACGCTGCTGCGTTCCCTGTCGCGGCTGCTCGCGCCGCGCGCGGGCCGGGTGGTCCTGGACGGCAAGGAGGTGCACCGCATGCCCGCCAAGAAGCTGGCCCGCACGCTCGGGCTGCTGCCCCAGTCGCCGGTCGCGCCGGAAGGCATCACCGTGCTCGACCTCGTCGGCCGGGGCCGCCACCCCCACCAGGGGATCTTCTCCCGGTGGAACCACGAGGACGACGTCGCCGTGGCGGCCGCCCTGGAGGCCACGCAGACGACGGACCTGGCCGACCGCGCCGTCGACGAGCTGTCCGGCGGCCAGCGCCAGCGGGTCTGGATCGCCATGGCGCTGGCCCAGCAGACCGACCTGCTCCTCCTCGACGAGCCCACCACCTTCCTCGACGCCAGCCACCAGATCGAGGTCCTCGACCTGCTGACCGACCTGAACCGCGGCCGCGGCACCACGATCGTGATGGTCCTGCACGACCTCAACCTGGCGGCCCGCTACGCCGACCACCTCATCGCCCTCGCCGACGGCCGCCTGCACGCCTGCGGCGCCCCTGCCGAGGTGCTCACGGAGGACTGCGTCCGCACCGTCTTCGGCCTCGACAGCCGCATCATCGAGGACCCCGTCTCCGGCCGTCCCCTGATGCTGCCCATCGGCCGCCACCACGTCCGCCCGCAGCACGCCTCGGCCCAGGAGACCACCGGCTGACGACGCCCCACGCCCGGCTCGCCGGGAAGAAGTCCGGCTCCCGCAGCGGGACGCCCGAACCCCTCAGCGGGACGCCCGGCTCGGCGCAGCGGGGCGCCCGCGTCGCTCAGCGGAGGGCGGCGAGGCAGGATCGCATCATGCCGCTCAGTCTGACGGCCGGAGGCCGGGGCGCAATGCCGGTTTCGGCGGGCGGATCAAGGGGCATCGAGCGGCCAGGACGCCGCGAGACCGGCGGGGCGACGAGGAGGAAAGTCCGTTGAGGCCCGAGACCATGCGCACCCGCGCCCGTGGACCGGGGATCGCCCCGCTGAGCGAATACGCCATCGACCCGCGCCACGGGTTCCTGCCCTCCGACGACCCGGTGGACGCGCTGCCGCCGTACTACCTCCCGTGGGAGCGGGCCGGGCGGAACCTTTCGGCCCTGATCATGACCGGGCGTCTGCGCCCGGAGATCGAGTCCATGCCCGTGCTCACGCCGGACGCCCTGGAGTCCCCCGGGGAGCGGGAGCGGGCCATGCTCCTGCTGACCTTCCTCGCGAACGGCTACGTACGCGGCGCCGAACCGCCCGCACACACGCTCCCGGCCCCGGTGGCACGTCCCCTTCATGAGCTCGCCCGGCGGCTGGACCGGATGCCGATCGTCGCGCATGCCTCGGCCGTCCTGAACAACTGGCGGCGCATCGACAGGACTGAGCCGCTGAGCACCTCGAACGTCGACACCCAGCTGACGTTCCTCGGCGGCGTGGACGAGAAGTGGTTCTACCTCGCGACCGTGGGGGTGGAGCTGGCCGGCGCTCCCGGGCTGCCGCTCCTCGCGCAGGTCCGGCAGGCCGTGGCCGGCGACGAGCACGACCGGCTCACCGAGGCGCTGCTCGGCGTCCGGGAGGTGCTCAGCCGGGTGGTCGACGCGCTCCTCGACATCGAGCGGTGGTGCGACCCCCACGTCTTCTACCACCGGATCAGGCCGTTCCTGACGGGCTGGGCCGCGCCGGGGCTGCGGTTCGAGGGGGTCGATCGTGAGCCTCTGGTGCTGGCCGGCGGCAGCGCCGCGCAGAGCTCCCTCATCCAGGCCTTCGACGCCGGGCTCGACGTGCCGCATCGCGACGGGCTGACCGCCGGCTTCCTGACCGGCATGCGCGCGTACATGCCGGGGCCGCACCGCCGCTTCCTCGCGGATCTGGAGGCCGGTCCCTCGGTGCGCGACCACGTCGAGCGGCACCGCGCCGCCCGGCCGCGGCTGTCCGAGGCGTACAACGCGGCCGTGGCCGCCCTCGCCCGGCTCAGGGCGCTGCACATCGGCATCACCGGGCGCTACATCCAGCGGTTCGAGCGCGGCGAGCAGGCCAAGGGGACCGGTGGCAGTGACTTCGCCGATTTCCTGAGGAGAGCCCGCGAGGAGACCGTCGAACGGCTGCTGCCATGACGGGCCCCGTCTACGGGCGGTTCGACCAGGAGCAGTTGGACGTCCAGTACTCGCCGAGCAGCCTGGTGGGCGATCTGCAGCCGTACCTCGACGATTATGCCGAGCACAGCCGGCGCGCCCGGGCCGAGCTGGCCGGGGTGGCCCACCGCGACCTGCGTTTCGGGCCGGGGCCGGACGACCTGCTGGACGTCTACGGCCCGGCGGGGGACCGCGCGGAGGGCCACCCGGCGCTGTTCTTCATCCACGGCGGATACTGGCAGCAGCTGTCCAAGGAGGACAGCACGTTCCCGGCGCCGGCCGTCGTCGGGGCGGGCGGCGTCTACGCCACGACCGACTACACGCTGGCCCCGCGTGCCCGGCTCGCCGAGATCGTCGACCAGGTGCGCGACGCCTTCGCCTGGTTGTGGCGGCACGCGGCCGACCACCGGATCGACCCGGATCGGATCGTGGTCTCCGGGTCGTCCGCGGGGGCGCATCTGGCCGCCATGTTGCTGGCCACGCCCTGGCGGCGGTGGGGCCTGCCGCCCGCGCCCATCGCCGGGGCGGTGCTGCTCAGCGGGATCTACGATCTGACCCCGGTGCGGCACACGTACGTGAACGAGGTCGTCGGCATCGACCCCGACGAGGTCCGGGACTGCAGCCCGATGTTCCTCCCGGGCGCACGCTGCCCCGTGGTCGTCGCCTGGGGGGAACATGAGACGGACGAGTTCAAGCGGCAGTCGGCCGCGTTCGCCGCGCACCTGCGGGCGCGCGGCTGCCGGGTGACCGCGTACGAGCAGGCCGGGCGCAACCACTTCGACGCGCCGCTGGAGCTCGCCGAACCGGGCACCCGGCTGCACGCGGAGACCTGCGCCCTGCTGGGCCTGCCCTGAGGCGGTCAGTCGGCCGACGCGGTGACGGCCGGCCGGCGCTCCCGGTCCACCTGCATGGGCCGCTCGTGGAACCCGCCCTGCGCGCTCCGGACGATCACTCCGCTCTCCGGCCCGTGCTCCCTGCTGTGCCGCTCCTGCAGTTGCAGGCCCAGGCAGAGCCGGTGGGTCACCCAGTAGGCGATGAGCGGGCCGATGACCACGGCGAACCTGAAGAAGATCGTCACGGCCTCCACCGAGAGCTGCATCTGGTGCGCCAGCTGGTCATTGGACGCGGCGGCCCACAGCAGCCCGTAGAAGGTGACGCCGGCCGCCGCGACACCCGTCCGCACCGCGACGTCGCGCGGCCGGTCGAGCACGGCGGGCACCGCGAGCATGGTCCCCTCCTTGGCCAGGCGGCTCCTGCTCTTGGGCCGGCCGAGCGCGTCCCGCCGGGCCAGGCGCTGGAGGACGAAGCGCTCCCCCATGGGGTAGCCGGCCAGGACGGTGAAGAAGGCGCCCGGCACCACGAGCGCGGGCACCAGGACCGCGAGGCTGAGCGTGTATCCCGCGACGGTCAGCTCCCACCCCGGCATGATCCGCAGAGCGCCGTCGAGGAAGCCCATGTACCAGTCGGGCACCGACCCCGCCGAGATCTGGCCCGGGCCCGCCGGGCCGTACAACCAGATCGGCGCGATCTGGAAGCCCACCCCGAGAATGACGAGCACCCCGATCGTCGCGCCCGCCATCAGGGGGCGCGCACCCCGCCGCCCCGGCACCGACCCGGCGAAGCGCGAGTGGCCGTTGCGCCGCACCAGCCATTCGCGGGCGCCGAGGAGCGCCGCGATGGCGACCGGGAACACCAGCACGTGCACCCAGTACATCACCGGGATGATGGTGTCCCCGGGGAATTCGGCGCCGAACAACAACTGCACCGCGTACGAGCCCACCACGGGGATCGCCAGCAGAACCGACTGGATCAGCCACAGGCTCCCGCCGGAGAGCAGGTCGTCGGGCAGAACGTTGCCGGTCTCCCCCGCGAACATGCCCAGCGGCAGCAGCGCCACCCAGATCAGCCATTGCAGCATGCGCGGGCGGCGGAAGGCGCCGGTGACGAACATGCGCAGCAACTGGAGCACGACCGCGGCCACGAACACCAGCGCCGACCAGTGGTGCACCTGCCGGACGAACAGGCCGCCGCGCACCTCCAGGCTCAGGTACATGGTGGAGTTGTAGGCCTCGCTGACCGGGATGTCACGCAGCGGCGTGTACACGCCCCGGTAGAGCACCGGAGACATGCCGGGGTCGTAGAAGACCATGAGAAACGCTCCGGTCAGCACCAGGACGACGAAAGACCAGATTGCCACTTCGGCGAACATGAATGACCAATGGCTGAACCGGAACGACCGACGTCTCATCACCCACGAGCGCATTGTGCCCTCCTCGTTTCGACTCCCATGCCATTGACGACATCGGCCGGGAAAATGTGACGCCCATGGGGCCACCGGCGAGGGTGAGTTAGGTCACGGCGCGCGGCCGGAGACGTCGTACGCCCGGCTCGTCCAGTGATGGCTAAGATCCACGCTTATGATCATTCGCGCATTAGCCGGGGCCGCCGTCGGTCTGGCGCTCGTCCCCGCCCCCGCCTCCGCCTCCGCCGAGCCGGTCAAGGGCGCCCCCGAGCTGACCCACAACGAGGTCTACAAGGCGGCCAAGCTGCCCAAGGTCTCCTGCAAGCCGACCAAGGGCACGAGCAAGGCGTCCACCCAGAAGTACATCACCGGGCTCGTCGGCTGCCTGAACAAGGCGTGGAAGCCGGCGGTCAAGGACTTCCGCCCGGTGGAGGTGGTGTTCAAGGACGCCGACGACAAGCAGTCCTGCTCCACCGGGATGGACGTCTCCCGCTCCTTCTCCGAGATCTGCGCCGTGCAGATCAAGGTCCGGCTCGCCGACGACTGGATCAAGGCCAAGAGCGACCTGGCGGTGTTCACGTCCATCACCAGGACCTGGAGCTCGGTCGTGACCGGGCAGACCGGCATCGGCGAAGCCTGGTGGGGGCTGGAGAACGACCGGTCCGAGTCCATGATGAACGAGCACAACCGCCGGTACTACCTGCAGATCGACTGCTTCCAGGCGGTGTCGGCGAAGGCCCTGGGACGCCAGGTCAAGGACTGGAAGCCCGTCGTCAAGGTGCCGGAGTTCTGGAAGAACAGGTTCCACGGCAAGACCGCCAACCGCCTCTACTGGCTCGAGAAGGGCTACAAGGCGGGCAAGCCGGGCGCGTGCAACACCTGGACGGCCGGCTCCGCCAAGGTCGCCTGAGCCCGCCGACGGCGCGCGGCCGGCGGGTCAGTGCGACAGCGCGTACGAGCTGCCGCTCCGGAGCCGTTCGGCCACCGACTCGGCGATCTCACCCGCCCGAACCGCGGTGTTGGACAGCAGGGTCGAGGTGAGGCCGTGGGTGTGCTCGCTCGCGCCCTGGACGTAGATGCCGCAGCGCATCGCCTGGGAGGTGACGATCCGGTAGTCGCGTCCCAGGCGGACACCGCCGCCGGGGAGCCGGTCGCAGAGCCTGCCGGCCGTGCCCAGCAGGGTGAGCGGGTCGGCCGGCCGGTAGCCGGTCGCGTAGACCATGACGTCGGCCTCCAGCAGGGTGCGCTCGCCGGTGGGCAGGAACTCCACCGTGACCCGCAGGCCGGTCTCGTCCCGCTCGACGTCGGCGAGCCGGGAGGCATTGAAGATGCGCAGCCGTTCCTTGCCCTGCACCCTTTCCTGGTAGTGGCGGCGGTAGAGCTCGTCGATGAGCTCCAGGTCCACGACGGAGTAGTTGGTGGAGGCGTGGTACGCGCGCAGCCGTGCTTTCACCTCGTCGGGCGCGGCGTAGAAGTGGTCGACCGCCGCCGGGTCGAAGATGCGGTTGGCGAAGGAGCTGTCGTCCGCGGGGGTGTATCCGTACTTGGTGAAGACGGCACAGACTTCGGCCCCGGGGAAGGCGCCGTGCAGATGGTCGGTCACCTCGGCCGCGCTCTGCCCCGCCCCGACCACCACGAACCTGCGCGGTGCGCGCGTCCCGGGCAGCTTGTCGAGTAATTCCCCGCTGTGCCAGACCCGCTCGTCGCTCACCGTTCCGTCCGGCAGGACCGGTTCGAGCCCGGCGGCCAGGACCAGGTTGCGGCCCCGGCGGGTGACCAGCGTGCCGTCGCCCTGCCGGACGACCACGTCCAGGAACTCGATCGTCCCGTCCACCTCGACGGGGGTGACCGCGACGACCTCGGAGGCGTACTCCACCTGCTCGGTGAAGCGGGCGGCGGCCCATTCGAGATAGTCGTGAAATTCGATCCGGGACGGAAACATGGTTTTGTGGTTGATGAAGTCGAGCAGCCGGCCCCTGTCCCGGAGATAGCAGAGAAAGCTGAATTCGCTCGTCGGATTTCGCATGGTGACCAGGTCCTTCAAAAAGGACACCTGCATGGTCGTGCCTTCGAGCAGCATGCCCCGGTGCCATCCGAAGGCGGGCTGTTTCTCCAGGAACACGGCGTCGGCCTGGGCGCCTGTTCGTTCCTGGCGTTCCCGAAGCGCGATCGCCAGGGCGAGGTTGGACGGTCCGAAACCGATGCCTACGAGGTCGTGGACGTGCTGCTCCGCTGAGGACATAGAGGCCTTCCGCCGGCTGGATCAGGGGTGGAGACATCGCTAAATTTAGGTTAGGCTCGCCTTATTAAGGTGAGCCTAACTTAATCAGGCCCCACCGACAAGGAGGCACCATGCGGGTCGTGATGTTCGGCTACCAAACCTGGGGCCATCGCACGCTCCAGGCACTTCTGGACTCCACGCACGAGGTCGTGCTGGTGGTGACCCACCCCAGGAGCGACCACGCCTACGAGAGGATCTGGAACGACTCGGTGGCCGAGCTGGCCGAGGCCCACGATGTGCCGGTGCTCCTGCGCAACAGGCCGGACGACGAGGAACTGATGGCCCGGCTCAAGGAGGCCGAACCGGATCTCATCGTCGCGAACAACTGGCGGACCTGGATCCCGCCCGAGATCTTCAACCTCCCCCGCCACGGCACCCTCAACGTGCACGACTCGTTGCTGCCCGCCTACGCCGGCTTCTCCCCGCTGATCTGGGCGCTGATCAACGGCGAGAAGGAGGTGGGGGTCACCGCGCACATGATGGACGACGAGCTGGACGCCGGGGACATCGTGGTGCAGCGCGCGGTGCCCGTCGGGCCCGAGGACACCGCCACCGACCTCTTCCACCGCACGGTCGACCTGATCGCACCGATCGTCACCGAGGCGCTCGACCTCATCGACTCCGGCCGGTCCTCCTGGACCCCGCAGGACCGGTCGAAGGCCAGCTTCTTCCACAAGCGGTCGGTCGAGGACGGCAACATCGACTGGACCTGGCCCGCCGAGGACATCGCCCGCCTGGTCCGCGCCCAGTCCGACCCGTACCCCAACGCCTTCACCTACCACAACGGCGAGCGCATCCGGGTGCTGAAGGCCTCGGTCTCCAAAGGCGTCTACGGCGGCACCCCCGGCCGGGTCTTCATCCGGGAGGGTGACGGCGTGGTCATCGTGGCGGGGGCCGAGGCCCGCCGCGGCCGCAGCCACGGGCTGGTGATCGAACGCGTGCGTACGGAGGACGGCGCGGACCTGCCCGCCACCGAGGTGTTCCGCACGATGGGCGGCTACCTCACCGGTCGTCCATGACCGATCCCGCCGCCGGCGCCGCCGGCCGGTCCAGCACCCAGGAGACGTCCCTGAGCAGGGCGTGCCGCCAGCCCGCTCGATCGTGGCCCGAGGGCGACCGCGAGACCCGCACGGTCGCCCCGGCCCGTTCGGCCAGCGTCTCGACCAGCCCGCAGTGCGGGAGCATCCGCGTCTCGTGCTCCCCCACGTCGAACGCGGCCCGCAGGCCGGACAGGTCGGGCCGGTCCCGCAGCCGCGCGGCGATGGCGCCGCCGGCCGGACCGCCCATGGGGTCGGCCAGGTCGGTGGCGCCGGGCGCCCACCAGAACGACGCCGACTGGCAGGCGATGCCGGACACCAGCTCGGGGAACTCCAGTGCCGCGTACATCGCGCTCAGCCCGCCGAGACTCTGCCCGGCGACCACCAGCCGGTCCGGCTCGGCGGGGACGCCGCTCCCGGCCACCAGCGGCAGCAGCTCGTCCCGGATCGCCTCCCACAGCTCGGGCCGGCATCCGAACTCGGTGTCCCTGGCCCGGGCGGGCAGGAAGACGAGCGTGACAGGAGGCAGGTCGCCGCAGGCGACGGCCGAGTCGAACGCGGTCATGGCCGGGTGCAGGTACAGCCAGTCGTCCCCGTCGAGCAGCAGGACCATCGGCCCGCCGCCGCCCGCCGGGTGGACCCGCACCGTGCGCCGCCCGCCGAGCCGTTCGCTGGTCCAGCGCAGGCGGGTGCGCGGGAGGGGCAGCACGTCGGCGGCGCCGACGGCGGGCCAGTGCGGCTGGGCGGGGACGTCCGGGGTCGCGGCGATGGACCGGTCACCGCCCGCGCCCACCGGGTTGAGCGGGTCGGCGTACGCCCCGTCGTCCGTGCGGAACCGGTAGGTCACGCGCAGCCGCGCGGGCATGGCCACCTCGGCGTACCAGCAGTCCGTGTCACCCCACCGGCGCAGGGGCACCGGCTCGGACCAGCTCTCGAAGCCGATGCTCGCCGGGGACCCGCGCCACAGGAACAGCGTCAGCCAGCCGCCCCCGGCGGGTACCGACGCGGGTCCCCCCGCCGCCGCCCAGAATTCCTCTGTACCGGGTTCACCGGGAAGCCCGAACTTCGCGAAGGTGCTCTCCATGCGCAAGTCCCCATCCGTCCCTACCGCCGACCGGCAATTAAGGATAGCTTTACCTAAATTGAGTGATCGAAATGGTGAGCGGTCCCGCGGTCGGCGGGTGGCCGGCGTCGGCGTGCTGGTGGTGGTCCTCGCGGTCGTGGGGGCGGCGTCGCTGGCCGTCGGGGCGCGCGCGCTGAGCCCTCTGGAGGTGTGGCACGGGTTGTTCGCGGTGGCGGGCTCCGACCAGCGGCTGACCGAGATCACGCTCATCGTGCAGACCGTGCGGGTGCCCAGGACCGTGCTCGCGATCGTGGCGGGCGTCGCCCTGGGAGTCGGCGGGGCGTTGATCCAGGGGTTCACCCGCAACCCGATCGCGGACACGGGATTGCTCGGGGTGAACTCCGGCGCCTCGTTCGCCGTGGTGTCGGCGATCCTGCTGTTCGGGCTGAGCAATCCGTACCAGTACGTGTGGTTCGCCTTCCTGGGGGCGGCGGCGGCCGGTGTCGTCGTGTTCGGGCTGGCGAGCATCGGCCGGGTGGCGGGCAGCCCCCTGACGCTGGCGCTGGTCGGGCAGGGGATCACGGTGTTCCTGGCGGCGATGACCACGGCGGTCGCGCTGTCGGACCAGGCGTCGCTGAACGCGCTGCGCTTCTGGAACGAGGCCTCCGTGGCCGGTGTGGGATTCGACGTCATCTGGCCGGTGACCGTGTTCGTCGCTGCCGGGCTGGTGCTGGCGCTGACCACGCTGCCCGCCCTCAACCTGCTCAACCTGGGCGACGACGTGGCGCGGAGCCTGGGGGTGAACACCGCGCTGAGCCGGACCGCCGGCATCGCCGCCATCACCGTGCTGGCGGGCGCGGCGACGGCGGCGTGCGGCCCCATCGCGTTCCTCGGGCTCATGGTGGCCCACGTCGCCCGGTATCTCACCGGCCCGGACTATCGCTGGCTGGTGCCGTACGCGGGCCTGCTCGGCGCGGTCGTCCTGCTGGCCTGCGACATCGTGGGACGCGTGGTGATCCGGCCGGGCGAGTTGCAGGCGGGCGTCGTCGTCGCCCTCGCCGGCGCACCCTTCTTCGCGGCGCTGGTGTGGCGCGGGAAGTTCAGGAAGACATGACCGGGCCTGCGGTGCGGCGGACGGTGGTGCCGGGCGTGCGGCTCGGGAACGCGTCGTTCGTGTGGCGACCCTGGATGGTGCTGGTCACGCTGCTGCTGGCGGCGGCGGCCTTTCTGGTGTTCTGCCTGTCCATCGGCGCCGGGGACTTCCCCATCGGCCTGCCCCAGGTGATCGCCACGATCCTCGGCCGGGGCGAGCGGGTCGACGAGTTCGTGATCATGGATCTGCGGATGCCGCGCGCCCTGGCCGGGCTCGTCGTGGGGGCCGCGCTCGGGGTGTCGGGGGCGATCACGCAGTCCATCGCGCGCAACCCGCTGGCCAGCCCGGACGTTCTCGGGATCACCGGGGGCGCGAGCGCGGTCGCGGTGTTCCTGGTGACGGTGTCGGGCGGGGCCGCCGCGGCGATCGTCAGCTCCGTGGGGCTGTCCGCGGCGGCGCTCGCGGGCGGTCTCGGCACGGGTCTGCTGGTCTACTTCCTGGCCTGGCGGCGCGGGATCGACGGTCTCCGGCTCATCCTCATCGGCATCTCGGTGAGCGCCGTGATGGAGGCGATCACCGTCTGGCTGCTGGCCAGGGCCGACATCCGGGACGTGGCCCGGGCCCAGGCGTGGCTGGTCGGCTCGCTGGACAACCGGTCGTGGAGCGAGGTCTGGGTGGCGCTGTGGTGCGCGCTCGCCCTCCTGGCCGTGGTGTCGCTCGTCGCGTTCCACCTCAGGCCGATGCACTTCGGCGACCAGGTCGCGGCGAGCCTGGGCGTCCGCTACTCGATGGTGCGGGCGGTCCTGCTGCTGTGCGCGGTGCTGCTGGCCGGGGTGGCGGTGAGCGCTGCCGGGCCGGTCCCGTTCGTGGCGCTGGTGGCGCCGCAGGTGGCGATGCGCCTGACGCGGTACGCGACGCCGCCGCTGGTGGCCTCCGGGCTGGTGGGCGCGCTGCTGTTGATCGGCGCGGACCTGGTGGCGCGTACGGCGCTGCCGTTCACCCTCCCGGTCGGCGTGATCACCGCCGCGATCGGCGGCCCCTTCCTCGTCTACCTGCTGGTACGGACGAACCTCAGGAGGGGGATATGAAGGATAGGCTAACCTAAGTAAAGTGAGCCTGACGACGCTTGGGCACGACTCGACAAGGGACTGCGGATGCTCCTCCAGCGAACGAATGTTGTGCGGACCTTACGGCGGTTGACCGTGGCTCTGTCCGCAGCCACCCTCGGCGCCGGCCTCCTCTCGGGGTGCGGATCCGCCCCGGCGGACGCTCCGACGAGCGCCGGCACCACCGCGACCGCCACGGGCGGCGCGTTCCCGGTCACCGTGGAGCACGCGTTCGGCTCCACCCAGATCACCAAGGCCCCCGAGCGGGTCGTCTCCGTCGGCTACACCGACGACCAGGCCATCCTGGCGTTCGGCGTGAAGCCGGTCGGCATGGTCGACCAGTACCCGAACCCGCCGGGCAAGACCCCCGACATCAACACCCAGTGGCCCTGGGTGAAGGACAAGTGGGGCGACACCCGCCCCGAGGTCATCATGACCAACGGGGACTCAGGCCCGAACTACGAGAAGATCGCCGCCCTGCGGCCGGACCTGATCATCGCGGTCTACTCCGAGATCGACCAGGCCGCCTACGACCGGCTCTCCAAGATCGCCCCGACGGTGGGGCGCACCAAGGGCGAGAAGGAGCCGTTCAGCGCGCCCTGGCAGGACAACGCGCTGCACATCGCGAAGGCGCTCGGCAAGGCCGATGAGGGCGCGAAGATGGTGCAGGACATCCAGGCCAAGCTCGACGCGGCCCGTGCGGCGCACCCGGAGTTCGCCGAGCAGACCGCCGTCGCGGTGTCCTGGTACAAGAACTCGGTCGCCCCGTTCACCACCACCGACGTGCGCGGGCGGATGGTGACGGGGATCGGCTTCAAGGGCACGACGGAGATCGACAAGATCGCGGGCGGCAGCTTCTACACCGTGCTGTCCCCCGAGCGCATCGACCTGATCGACGTCGACCGCATCTTCGTCATCGCCGACCAGGCGGACCAGGACGCGCTGAAGAAGTTCGAGCTGTTCGCCAACCTGCCCGCGGTCAAGAACGGCAAGGTGTCGTACCTGCTGGACAGCGAGGGCCCGGCGATCGGCGCGGCCATGTCGCAGGGCACCCTGCTGTCCCTGCCGTACGCGATCGACGAGCTCGTCAAGTCGGTCGGCTAGCGATGCGGGTCAGCGTGTCCCGTCCCCGGCCCGCCGCGGTCCCGATGTGAGCAGCACCGACACGGGCGTGGCCTCGGCCGCCCTGCGCACGGCGACCGGACGCGAGGCCACCCGATGGGTCGCCGCGCACTGCCGTGACGCGCCCTGGCTGACAGCCGCCACCGTCCTCACCACGGTGGCGGGGGCGGCGCTCCAGGTGCTGCCGGTGTTCCTGCTCGGTCAGGTGGTCGACGGGGTGGTCGCGGGCGAGCCGCACTCCATCCTGGTCACGATCGGGGTGCTGATGGTGACCGCCGCGCTGCTCGGTGCGGCGGCCGCCGCCGCGTCGGCGTACCTGATCGGACGGCTGGGCGCGGAACTGCTCGCGCGGCTGCGGGAGGGCGCCGTCCGGGCGGTGCTGGGGCTGCCGAGCGCGCGGATCGAGCAGGTCGGCCGCGGTGACGTGCTGTCCAGGGTCGGCGACGACGTGGCCGTGGTGTCCAGGGGCATCCGGGCGGCCGTCCCCACGGTGTTCTCGGCGGGAGTGCTGGTCGTCATCGCCACGGCGGGCATGTTCGGGCTGGACTGGCGGCTCGGGCTGGCGGGTGCCGGGGCGCTGCCCGCGTACGCGCTGGCCCTGCGCTGGTATCTGCCCCGGTCGGCGCCGCTCTACCGGAGGCAGCGGGAGGCCCAGGCCGACCGCGCGCAGGCGTTGATCAGCGGGCTGAACGGGATCGGCACCGTCCGGGCCTACCGCCTGGAGAAGGTCTTCCGCGAGAAGGTCGCCGCCGAGTCGTGGCGGGTGCGCGAGCTCGGCATCGAGGTGTTCCGGCTCTTCGGCCGGTTCGTCGGCCGGGAGAACCGCGCCGAGTTCATCGGGCTGGTCCTGATCATCGTGGTGGGGTACGTGCTGCTGGAGGCCGGCGCCGTCTCCCTGGGCGAGGCCGCGGTGGCCCCGCTGCTGTTCCACCGGCTGTTCACCCCGCTGGGCGCCATCATGTTCACCTTCGACGAGGCGCAGAAGTCGGGCGCCAGCCTGACCCGGCTGGTCGGGGTGCTGGGAGAGGCCACGGAGGAGCGCCTGGTGGGCGGTGCGGCCGTCGCGCGGGCGGACCGCGGGCCGTACCCGGTGACGGTGACGGGGCTGACCTTCAGCTATCCCGGCTCCGAGCGGCCGGTCCTCGACGACGTCGACCTGGTCATCCCGGCGGGCGGTTCGCTGGCGCTGGTGGGGGCGACGGGCGCCGGCAAGTCGACCCTGGCGGCGCTGATCGCGGGCATCGGCACCCCGCAGGCCGGGTCGGTGCGCATCGGGTCGACCGACCTCGCCGATCTGGACGAGGCCGGGGCCCGGGTGCTGGCGAGCATCCTGACGCAGGAGACGCACGTGTTCTCCGGCCCGCTCGCCGACGACCTGCGGCTGGCCGCGCCGGAGGCGACGGACGCCGAGCTGTTGGACGCGTTGCGCACGGTCGGCGCCGGCACGTGGGTCGCGGCGCTGCCCGACGGGCTGGACACCGTGGTCGGCGAGGGCGGTGAGCGCCTGGACGGCACCAAGGTCGCCCAGATCGCCCTGGCCCGGCTGGTGCTGGGCCGGGCACCGGTGGTGGTGCTGGACGAATCGACGGCCGAGGCGGGCAGCCAGGGCGCCGCCGAGCTGGAACGGGCCGTGCTGGCCGCGTGCCGGGGCCGTACCTCCCTGTTCGTGGCGCACCGGCTGACCCAGGCGATGGCGGCGGACCGGATCGCCGTGCTGGACGCCGGGCGCGTGGTGGAGCAGGGAACGCACGAGGAACTGGTGGCTCTGGGCGGCCGGTACGCGCGTCTGTGGCGGGCGTGGCGAGACGGCAGCCAGGGACCGTGACTTCGCTTGAAGGGACGGCTGATCATTCGATGACGGAACCGAGAACCCGGCGCGTGTCGCTCTCCGCCGCGCACCTGGCCGGCCTGCGCCGGCGGGCCGGCGAACATTCCGACCGGACTTTCGCCGGAGCGTGCGCCATCGGACTGGCGTACTGGGCGACGGGCCGGAGCCCCCACGGCCTCGATCTCACCCCCGGCACACCGTTCGCCGACGTCCTCGGCTGGGCCGGCCACGGCGGGCGCGGGACAGCCGGCTGGGAGGTCGGGGCGGACGGCCGGAGCATCACCGTCCCCGAGGGCGTCGTGCTGAGCGACGCGCAGCTCGCGCTGGACGACCTGGCCGACTTCCCGGAGCGGCCCGTCGGGACCATCGGCCCGTCGAGCGTGGCGGCCCGGCTCGAGACCCTGGCCAAGTGGAACGACAACCGGGCCGACCGGGCCCGCCCGACCATCGTGGAGATGTTCCGCGAGCAGGCGCGGGCCAGGCCGGACGCCGTCGCCATCGTCGACCGGCACCGGTCGCTGACCTACCGCGAGGCGGCCGGGCTGGCCGGCCAGCTGGCCCATCACCTCATCGACCGCGGGCTCACCGCCGAGCAGACCGTCGGCATCTCGCTGGACCGCTCGGCCGAGATGGTGATCGGGCTGCTGGGCGTGCTCATGGCCGGGGGCGCGTTCGTGCCGCTCGATCCGCGGTGGCCCGCCGCGCGGCGGGCGGTCGTCATCGACGACGCCCGGCTGGCGGCCCAGCTCAACGACTCCGGCGAGCACGCGGCGGGCGAGCCCGAAGCCGTGGCCGTGGACCTCGGCGACTGGCGGTTCGGCTCCTACCCTGCCGAGCCGCCCGAGGTCGCCGTCCCCGGACCCGCCCTGGCGTACGTGATCTTCACCTCCGGTTCGACCGGGCGGCCCAAGGGCGCGATGATCCGGCACGAGGCGATCAGCGAGCGCCTGCTGTGGCAGGTCGGCGAGATCCTGCACTTCGGCCACGACGACGCGTCGCTGTTCAAGGCGCCGCTGTCGTTCGACATCTCCGTCAACGAGATCTTCCTGCCGCTGGTGTGCGGCGGCCGGCTGGTGGTCCTGCGGCCCGGCGGCGAACGCGACCCGCACCACCTGCTGAGCGTGATCGCCGAGCAGCGCGTCACCTTCACGTACCTGGTGTCGTCCATGCTGGACGTGCTGCTGGAGATCGCGGGCGACTCGGGGCAGCTGGACAGCCTGCGGCACGTGTGGTGCGGCGGCGAGGTGCTGACCCCGGACCTGTACGAGCGGTTCCGCGCCCGCCTCGGCATCCCCCTCTACCACGGCTACGGCCCGGCCGAGACGACGATCGGCGTCTCGCACGTCATCTACCGGGGCGCGGCGGAGCGCCTGTCGACCTCGATCGGCAAGGCCAACCCCAACACCGCCCTGTACGTGCTGGACGACGAGCTGCGCCCGGTCCCGATCGGCGTCGGCGGCGAGCTGTACGTGGGCGGGTTCCTCCTGGGGCGCGGCTACGTCAACGCGCCCGGCCTGACGGCGTCCCGGTTCGTGGCCAACCCCTTCGCCACGGACGGCTCCCGGCTGTACCGGACCGGTGACCTCGCGCGGTTCGCGCCGGACGGGTCGCTGGACTTCCTCGGCCGGGCCGACAACCAGATCAAGATCCGCGGGATGCGGCTGGAGCTCGAGGACGTCGAGGTCGGCCTCGCGGAGCACCCCGCGGTACGCCATTCCTGCGTCGTCGCGAAAGAGCACGCGGCGGGCGGCACGTACCTGGTGGGGTACGTGATCCCGGTGGCCGGGCGCGAGGACCTGCGGGCGGAGGAGGTCAAGGCGTGGGCCGCCGGGCACATGGTCAACTACATGGTGCCCGCGCACGTCGTCGTGCTGAAGGAGTTCCCGCTCACCGAGAACGGCAAGCTGGACCGGACCGCGCTGCCGGAGCCGGCCGCTGAGACGGCCGCGCTCGTCCCGCCCGCCACCGAGAACGAGCGCGCGGTGTGCGCGGCGGTCGCGTCGGTGCTGGGGCTGGAGGCGGTCGGTGTCGACCAGAACTTCTTCCGGCTCGGCGGGGACAGCCTGCTGGCGATCTCGCTGCTGGGCGCGTTGCGCGACGCGGGCCTGCACGTCCGGGCGACGGAGATCTTCACCAGCGCGACCGTGGGGGCGCTGGCGGCGGTGGTGAGCCGCGACGAGGTCACCCCCGTCGACCGTGCGGACGTCGCGACCGGTCCCGTCACGGGGTCGCCCATCGTGCGGTGGCTCGGCGAGACCACGGACGCCATCGACGGCTTCGTGCAGTCGGTGGTGCTGAACACCCCGGCCGACCTGACCGGCGACGCCCTCGACGCGATGCTGTCCGCCCTGGTCGAGCGGCACGACATGCTGCGGGCCAGGCTGGTGCGGGGCGAGCGCTGGGGCTTCGACGTCCCGGCGGCGGACCGTGCCGTCGCCGGGTGGCAGGAGAGCGACCGGCCGGTGGACGAGTGCGTCGCGCTCGCCACCGCCGGCCTGGACCCGGACCACGGCGTGCTGCTCCGTGCGGTCTGGCGGCGCCGGGCACGGCAACTGGTCGTGGTCGTCCACCACGTGGTGATCGACGGCGTGTCCTGGCGCGTCCTGCTGGACGACCTGGCCACGGCGTGGCGGCAGCTCACCTCCGGCGCGCCGATCGAGCTGCCGCCGGTGGGCACGTCGTTCCGGCGCTGGACGCAGTTGCTGGAGCGGGCGGCGTCCGGCGCCGACCCCGGCTACTACCGGCGTCCCCTGCCGGGCGCGGACGGACCGGTGGGCAGGCGTCCGCTGTCCGAGTCCGACACCGTCGCCCGTGAGCGGGTACGGGTGGTCCCGGTGGGGCCCGAGGTCACCGCCGCGCTGCTGGGCGAGGTTCCCGCGAGGTTCCACGCGGGCGTCAACGACGTGCTGCTGACCGCGCTCGCCGTCACCCTCGCCCGGTGGCGCCGCGATCTCGGGCAGGACCAGACGTACGCGCACATCGAGCTGGAGGGCCACGGCCGCGAGGGACGGTTCGTGGCGGGCGCCGCCGGCTTCGAGCCGGACCTGTCGCGGACCGTGGGCTGGTTCACCACCCTGTTCCCGGTCACCGTGGACCCCGGGGCGGCCGCCGACTTCACCGACCCCGCGTACCTGTCCGCCGCGCTCAAGGCGGTCAAGGAGGACCTGGCCCGGGTGCCGGACCACGGCGTGTCCTACGGCGCGCTGCGCTACCTGACCGATGCCGGGTTCGGCGCGCCCGCCCCGCAGGTGTTGTTCAACTACCTGGGCCGCTTCGACGCGGGGGCGGCCGGGGACTGGCAGCTCGCCGGCGCCACGGGGCAACTGGGCGAGCGGCGCGACCCGGGGATGCGCCTGCCGCGTGCCCTGGAGTTCAACGCGATCGCCGAACCCGGCCCGACCGGCGCGTACGAGCTGGTCACCGCCATCTCGTGGCCGGACGGGGTGTTCACCGACGCGGACATCGCGACGATCGGCGACTATTTCGCCACGGCCCTGGCGGGGCTGGCCGCGCTCGACCAGGGCGGCCACTCCCCCAGCGACTTCGCCCCGCTGCCCCTCACGCAGGCCGACGTGGACGCCCTGGACGGCCCCGCGCTGCGGGACATCCTGCCGCTGACCCCGTTGCAGGAGGGCCTGTACTTCCACTCGGTCTTCGACGACGACTCGGCGGGCAGCTACGTCGAGCAGCAGCTGCTGACGCTGGAGGGCGAGGTGGACGCCGACCGGCTCGCCACGGCGGCCACCCGGCTGCTCGCCCTCTACCCGAACCTGGCCGCGCGGTTCGTGGCCCTCGCCGACGGCCGGGTGGTGTCGGTGCTGGAGAGCGGCGTGCGGGCCCCGTTCACCACGCTGGACCGCCCCGGCATCACCGACGCCGAGATCCGCGACCACGCCGAGCGGGACCGCCGCGCCGGGTTCGACCTGGCCACCGGCCCGCTGATGCGCTACACCCTCATCCGCCGGGAGTCCGGCCGGAGCGTGCTGGTGCAGACCGTGCACCACATCGTCGCCGACGGCTGGTCGGTGCCCGCGATGCTGCGTGCGCTGCTGGCCGAGTATCACGCACCGGGCACCGTGCACCCGCGCGGCGGCTTCCCCGACTACGTGCGCCGGCTCGCCGGACGCGACGACGAGGCGAGCGAGCGGGTGTGGCGCGACCAGCTCGCCGGTCTGCCCGGCCCCTCGCTGGTCGCCGAAGGGCACACCCCGTCCGGCCGGTTCGCCGAGACCGCGCTGGAGCCGGATGCCGACCTCGCCGGGACCGCCGTGGTGCCGGGCGCGGACCTCGCCGGGACCGCGCCGGTGCCGGGCGCAGACGTCGACGAGGCCGCCCGGGCGGCGGGCGTGCCGCTCAGCGTCGCCGTGCACAGCGCGTGGGCGGCGACGCTGGGCGGCATCCTGCACCGCGAGGACGTCGTGTTCGGCTCCACGGTGTCGGGGCGGGACGCGGACGTGCCCGGCATCGAGGACATGGTGGGCCTGCTCATCAACACGATCCCCGTACGCGCCCGATGGACCGGCACCACCACGGCGCGCGAGCTGCTCGCCTCGGTGCGGGAGCACCAGAGCGCGGTCCTGCCGCACCAGCACGTCTCGCTGACCACGATCGGCCGTCAGGCCGGCGGCGGCCCGCTGTTCGACACCCTGGTGGTGTTCGACGTCGCCACCGACGTGAGCAGCCTGCGCGGGCCCGGCGACGAGCTCGTCATCACCGGCATCGTGAACGAGGGCGCCCCGCACTACCCGTTGACGCTGGTGGTGGAGCGCGCTCCCGACGGCCGCCCGCGCTTCAACCTGATCCACGACAGCGAGCTGCTGCGGGAGAGCGACGCGCGGGCGATCCTGCACGCGTTCGGCCGGGCCCTGACCGGCCTGCTCACCCGGCCCGACGACCTGGTCGGCGACCTGGTGCCCGACGGCTCCCGGCCGCCCGCGCCGATCACCCCGACGACCCTGGGCGCGCTGTTCGACGCCGCCGCGAACCGCGACCCGGCCGCCACCGCCGTCACCCAGTGCGCTCTCGACGGCGGCACCCGGTCACTGACCTACGGCGAGCTGGCGGAGGCGAAGGACCGGCTGGCCTCGGCGTTGCGCGCGGCCGGAGTCGGACCGGGCGAGCGGGTCGCGGTCGCCGTCCCGCGCTCCCTTGAACAGGTCGTCGCGCTGGTCGCGATCGTCACCGCAGGGGCCGCGTACGTGCCGCTGGACCCGGCGTACCCGGACGAGCGGCTGGAGTACATCCTCTCCGACAGCGCCCCGCAGGTCGTGCTCGTGAACCGGGAGCAGCAGGCCCGCTTCACGCAGCTGGCGGGCCGGTCGGCCCGCGTGCTCGTGCAGGAGGACGCGTCGCCGGTGGACGCCGCCGCGCCCGAGGTCACCTGGCACGACCCGGCGTACGTCATCTACACCTCCGGATCGACCGGCCGGCCCAAGGGCGTCGTCGTCCCGCACTCCAGCGTGGTGAGGCTGCTCGCGAACACCCGGCCCGACATGGGCTTCGGCCCGGACGACGTGTGGGTCCAGTTCCACTCGGCCTCCTTCGACTTCGCGGTGTGGGAGCTGTGGGGCGCGCTGGCGCACGGCGGTGAGCTGCTGGTGCCCGAGTACGGGCTGACCCGCTCCCCCGTCGACTTCCACCGGCTGGTCCGCGAGCGCGGCGTGACCGTGCTCAACCAGACCCCGTCGGCGTTCTACCAGTTCGTCGAGGCCGACCGGCACGCCGGCGAGCCGGTCACCGCGCTGCGCCGGATCATCTTCGGCGGCGAGGCGCTCGACCTCGGGCGGCTGCGCGGCTGGGTCGAGCGGCACGGCACCCGCTCGCCCGAGCTGGTCAACATGTACGGCATCACCGAGACCACCGTCCACGTCACCCACCGGGTGCTGACCGACGAGGACTTCGCGCCCGGCGACGACGCCGGCCCGATCGGCGGCCCGATCCCCGGCCTCGTCACCTACCTGCTCGACGACCGGCTCCGGCCGGTGCCGCCGGGCCGGGTGGGCGCCATCTACGTCGCCGGCGACCAGGTCGCGCTGGGCTACCTGGGCCGGCCGGGGCTCACCGCGGGCCGGTTCGTGGCGAACCCGTTCGCGGGCGACGGCTCCCGCATGTACCACACGGGCGACCTCGCCCGCCGTACGCTCGGCGGCGAGCTGCGGTTCGCCGGCCGATCCGACGACCAGGTGCAGCTCAAGGGCTTCCGCATCGAGCTCGGCGAGGTGGAGTCCGCGATCCGGGAGCTCGACGGCGTGACCGACGCGGCCGTCACCGTGGCGGACAGCGGCGACCACCTGGTCGCGCACGTCGTGGGCGGGGTGCCCGGCGACCTCGCCGGCCTGCTGTCGGCGAAGCTGCCCGCGCACATGGTGCCGGGCCGGGTGCTGCCGATCGACGCCCTGCCGCTGACGGTCAACGGCAAGCTGGACCGCAAGGCCCTGATCGAGCGCGCCACGCGGGACGACAGCCCGGTGCCCACGGGCGAGCCCCCGTTCGCCGCCGGCGCCCCGGTGTCCCCGGGCGAATCCCCACGCGCCACGGATCGCGCCCCGATGCCCCCGAGCGAGCCCCCGCTCGCCACGGACGGCGCCCTGGTGCCTCCGAGCGAGCCCCCGCTCGCCGCGCTGGTCGGTGTCTTCGCCGGAGCGCTGCCCGGCGCCGAGGTGGACGGCGACACCGACTTCTTCAGGGCCGGGGGCGACAGCATCGTCGCCATCACCGTGGTCAACCGGGCGCGGGCGCTCGGCCTGCCGATCGCCCCGCGGGACGTGTTCCTGCTCAGGACGCCGCGCGCACTGGCCGAGCACCTGGGGACCCGCACGCCGCGGGCCACGGCGCCCGCACCCGCCCGCCCCGGCGACGGCCCGCTGACGCCGACGCCGATCATCCTGCGCCAGCGGGAGCTGGGCGGCTCCCTCGCCCGGTTCGCCCAGGCCAGGGCGCTGGTGGCGCCCGAGGGCACCGGCTTCGACGACGCCGTGCGGGC
The DNA here is from genome assembly GCF_040674815.1 of Nonomuraea sp. NPDC049709. Taxonomy (NCBI): domain Bacteria; kingdom Bacillati; phylum Actinomycetota; class Actinomycetes; order Streptosporangiales; family Streptosporangiaceae; genus Nonomuraea; species Nonomuraea sp. NPDC049709. Next base: position 130,986 of record NZ_JBFANM010000025.1, on the reverse strand, counting down.
CGCGAACGCGGTCGTGGCCGCCCACCCGATCCTCCGGCTGCGGCTGCGCGTCGAGCACGGGGTGTGGGCGCTGAGCACCGAGCCCGCAAGCGAGGTCACCGTCGTCCGGGCGGACACGACCGACGCCACGATCGCGGCGAACGAGGCCGCCGGACGGCTCGACCCCGAGGCCGGGCAGGTGATCGCGTTCTCGTGGGTGGCGGCGAGCCGGACCCTGGTGATCGCCGTGCACCACCTCGCCGTCGACTCGGTGTCCTGGCTGATCCTGCTGGACGACCTGGCCACCGCCCTGCGGGGCGCGGTGCCGGCGCCGCCGACCACGCCGTACGCCGAGTACGCCGACGCGCTGGCGGCCCGCTCCGCCGGCCTGATCGACGAACTCGGGCATTGGCTCACCACGCTCGCGGCGCCCGTCCTGCTGCCGGTGATCGAGGGGCTGCGCGAGACCGTCGTGGAGCTCGCGCCGGAGGTGACCGCCCAGGTGACGCGTACCGCGCCCGCCGCGCTCGGCGTCGGTCTCACCGAGTTGCTGTGCGGCGCGCTCCGGACCGCGCTGACGCACATCCAGCCGTCGCCCGCCGATCTCGCGATCGAGCTGGAGCGGCACGGCCGGGTCCCGGTGCTGGAACACCACGACTACACCCGGACGGTCGGCTGGTTCACCTCCATCGCCCCCGTACGGCTCACCCCGCACACCGACCCCGTCGCGGCGGCGCGCGAGGTCGCCGCGCGCCAGCCGGACGAGCGCGGGCACGTCGCCTACGGCCGGCTGCGATACCTCGACCCGCAGACGGCCCCGCTGCTGACCGCGCGCCCGCAGGTGCTGCTCAACTACCTCGGCCAGGGCAGCGAGTCCCAAGCCCTGCACATCACCGGTGGCGACCGGAGCAGCCCGTACGCCGTCGAGGTCAACGCGTGGATCGACGCGGCCACCGGAAGCCTGCGCGCGGCCTTCACGCTCGCCGACGGCATCCCCGACGAGCTCACCGGGCACTGGCTGCGCGCGCTGGAGCGGATCGCGGACGCCTCCGCGACGGCCGAGCGGACGGCGCCGGTGACCCCGCTCCAGAAGGGCCTGTTCTTCCAGGCCCAGCTGACGGGCCCGGCCGGACACTATGTCGCCCAGAGCTACTTCACCTTCGACCGGCGGCTCGACACCGGCGCCCTGGCCGAGGCGATGGCGTACGTGATCGCGCGGCACCCGGTCGTCGGCGCCGGTTTCAGCACCGACGCCGACGGCAACCCGGTCCAGGTGCTCGCGGCGAGCCGGCCGGTCGAGGTGCGCACGGTCGTGCCGGGGACGGACGCGGAGGTCGAAGCCCTGCTCGCCCGGGACCGCGACACGGGCTTCGACCCGGACGAGCCGCCGCTGCTCCGGCTGACCGTGGTGCGCCTGCCCGGCGGCCACGACGGCCTGCTGCTGAGCTACCACCTGCTGCTGTGGGACGGCTGGTCACGCGAGATCGTGCTGCGCGACCTGTTCGGCGCCTACGAGGCCGTCGTCGCGGGCGAGCCGCTGGACCCGGCCCCGGCCACGCCGAGTTTCGAGGACCACGCCCGCGCGCTCGACGCCGCGGACCCCTCCGCGGCCGAGCGCTTCTGGGCGGAGCACCTGACCGGCCTGCCGGGCCCCACGCTGCTCGCCGGACCGTCGCCGTCGCTCCCGGACGAGCTGCCGCGCGCGCTCGTGCACACGCTGACCGCCGAACAGTCGGAGCTGCTGCGGGAGGCGGCCAGGACGCACGGCGTCACGCTGAACTCGGTGCTGACCGGCGCGTTCGGCCTGCTGCTGGGCGCGCACACGGGCCGGAGCGACGCCGTGTTCGGGGTGACCGTCTCGGGCCGGGAGGGCGAGGGCCTGTCCGGCATCGTCGGCGTGCTGCTCAACACCGTGCCCATGTGGACCCGGGCCCGGCCCCGGGACACGGTGCGGGAGTACCTGTCGGCGGTGCAGGCGGCCCGGGTCGCGGCGATGGAGCACGAGCACCTGGGGCTCGGCGAGATCCAGCGGAGCAGCGGGCACGACACCCTGTTCGACAACCTGTTCGTGCTGCAGAACTTCCTGGACCTGGACACATTCGCCGAGCTGAACGCCCGGCACGGCATCACCGCGGTGCGGGCCGACGACTCCACGCACTACCCGTTCACCTGGGTCGTCACGCCCGGCGACCGGTTCACGGTCAAGCTGGAGTACCGCGACGGCGACACCGAGCGCGCCCGCCGTCTCCTGGACGGCTACCTGCGCCTGCTCGACGACCTGGCCCGGACGGAGGGGCCGGTGGGCGCGCTGGGGGGATTCGGGCCGGAGCCCGCGCCGAGCAGCCGCACGGACATCGGCACCGACACCGTGGTCGACCGGTTCGACCGGGCGGCGGAGCGCAGCCCGGGGCGGGTCGCGCTCGTCGCCCACGGCCGGACCATGACGTTCGCCGAGCTCCAGGAGCGCAGCCGGGCGGTGGCGGGGGTGCTCGCCGGGCGCGGCATCGGGCCTGAGACGACCGTGGGGCTCGCGATCCCGCGTTCGCTGGACTCGATCGTGGCGCTGTTCGCCGTGCTGCGGGCCGGGGCCGCGTACGTGCCGCTGGAGCTGGACCACCCCGACGAGCGGATCGCCGCGATCGTGGCGGACGCCCGCCCGGACGTGATCCTCACCGTGAGCGCCGTCTCCCCCCGGCTGACCGGCGACCTGATCGAGCTGGACCGCCCCCTGCCCGCGGCCGAGCCGTTCGTGACGTTCGCTCCCGACGACCCGGACCGCCTGCGGTACCCCGCGTACACGATCTACACCTCCGGATCGACCGGCCGGCCCAAGGGCGTGGTGACCGAGTACGCCGGGCTAACCAACATGCTGATCAACCACCAGCGCCGGATCTTCGAGCCGGTGCTGGCGGAGCACGGCCACCGGGTCTTCCGGATCGCGCACACCGTGTCGTTCGCGTTCGACATGTCGTGGGAGGAGCTGCTGTGGCTGGCCGACGGCCACGAGGTGCACATCTGCGACGAGGAGCTGCGCCGGGACGCGCCGCGCCTGGTCGCGTACTGCCTCGAGCACGGGATCGACGTCATCAACGTGACCCCCACCTACGCGCAGCAGCTGGTGGCCGAGGGGCTGCTCGACGACCCCGCGCGGCGGCCCGCGCTGGTACTGCTGGGCGGTGAGGCGGTCACCCCGGCGTTGTGGCACCGGCTCGCCGCGACCGAGGGGACCGTCGGCTACAACCTGTACGGGCCCACCGAATACACCATCAACACCCTCGGCGTCGGCACCTTCGAGTGCGGGGACCCGGTCGTGGGCGTGCCGATCGACAACACCGACGTGTACGTGCTCGACCCGTGGCTGCGGCCCGTGCCGGACCGCGTGCCCGGCGAGCTGTACGTGTCGGGCATCGGCATCGCCCGCGGCTACCTCGGCCAGCCAGGACAGACCGCGCACCGCTTCGTCGCGTGCCCGTTCGGCGAGCCCGGCGAGCGCATGTACCGCACCGGGGACCTCGTGCTCCGGCGGCCCGACGGGAACCTGATGTACCTGGGCCGCACCGACCAGCAGGTCAAGATCCGGGGGCACCGGGTCGAGCCGGGCGAGGTGGAGGCCGCGTTCACGGCGCACCCGGCAGTGCGCTTCGCCGCCGCGGTCGCCCAGCCCGATCCGCAGGTCGACGGCGCGTTCCGGCTGGCCGCGTACCTCGTGCTGGGCGGCTCCGACCTGGCGACGGTCGCCGCCGAGGTGGGCGCCGGACTGCCGGACTTCCTCCGTCCCACGCACTACGCCCAGGTCGACGCCATCCCGCTGACCGTCAACGGGAAGGCCGACACCAAGGCGCTGCCGGCGGCCAAGCCGCTGGGCGCGCTGACCACGTCGGCCGGCCGCGGCCCGGCGACCGAGACCGAGACCGCGGTGTGCGAGTTCTTCGCCGAGGCGCTGGACCTGGACGACGACGAGGTGAGCGCGGTGAGCGACTTCATGTCCCTCGGCGGGCACTCCATGCTGGCGGTGCGGCTGATCGGGCTGCTCCGCCGCGAGTACGGCCCCCTGATCACCGTTCGCGACCTGTTCGCGCTGCGGACCCCCGAAGCGATTGCCCGGCACCTCGATGAGCACTCCTGACGAGCGCGGGCCCCGCACGGGGTCCGACATCCTGTGGACCGCGCTGCGCCGCAACAAGGGCGCCATGGCCGGGGGCACCCTCCTCATGGGCCTGTACCAGGCGGGCGAGACCGCCTTCCCCATCGCGCTCGGCCTGATCGTCGAGCACACGTTGCGGGAGCGCAGCCTCGGCTCGCTCGGCCTGGCGATCGCGGCGCTGGCCGTGATCATCACAACCGTGTCGCTGTCGTGGCGGTTCGGGATGCGCATCCTGCAGAAGGCCAACACGACCGAGGCGCACCGCTGGCGGGTGCGGGTCGCGGACTGCGGGCTGCAGCCGGTGGCCAGGGACGTCGATCTCAAATCCGGCGAGGTCCTGACCATCGCCACCGAGGACGCCGACCAGACCGCCGACATCATCGAGGTGGTGCCGCTGCTGGTCAGCTCGCTGGTCGCGGTCTTGATCACGGCGGTCGCGCTGGGCCTGGCCGACGTCCGGCTCGGCGTGCTGGTGATCGTGGGCACCATCGCGATCCTGTCGATCCTCAGCGTCATGTCCAGGTGGATCGGCACCGGCACCCGCGAGCAGCAGGCCCGGGTGGCGCGGGCGGGCGCGAAGGTGGCCGACCTGATCTCCGGCCTGCGCCCGCTGCACGGCTTCGGCGGCACTCACGCGGCGTTCCTGTCGTACCGGAAGGTCAGCACGGAGGCGAAAAACCAGGCGATCACCGTCGCCAAGGTGAACGGCGCGTACGCGGGCACCGCGCTGGCGCTCAATGCGATCCTCGCCATCGCCGTGACCCTGACGGCGGGCGGGCTGGCGCTGGGCGGCCAGATCACCGTCGGGGAGCTGGTCATGGCCGTGGGGCTGGCGCAGTTCATCATGGAACCGCTCCGGCTGTTCTCGGAGATGCCGAAGTACGTGATGATGGCGCGCGCGTCGGCCGAGCGGATGGCGCTGGTCCTGGCCGCGCCGCCGGTGATGACCCCGGGGCGGGAACGACCGTCGGCGGGCGGGGACCTCGAGGTCGACGGCGTCCGGTACGGGTCGCTGCGCGAGCTGAAGCTCCACGTGCCCGCCGGGGAGTTCGTGGCGATCGCCGCCTACCAGCCGGGCGCGGCGGCCGACCTCGTGTCGATCCTGGCCGTGCACGTCCCGCCCGGCGCGTACGAGGGCGTGGTGCGGGTCAGCGGGCGGGAGCTGAAGGACCTGTCGGTCGGGGCGGTCCGCGAGCACCTGCTGGTGAACCCGTACGACGGGGAGATCTTCGCGGGCACCCTCCGCACGAACATCGACCCGGCGGGCGCCGGCCGCATGATCGCCGAGGCCGTCGAGGCGTCCATGCTGACCGACGTCGTCGCCCTCCACCGCGAAGGGCTCGACCACGACGTCCGCGACCGCGGCGCGAACCTCTCCGGCGGGCAGCGCCAGCGGCTGTCCCTGGCCCGCGCCCTGGCCGCCGATCCCGACATCCTGGTCCTGCACGACCCGACCACGGCGGTGGACGCGGTCACCGAACAGCTCATCGCCCGCAACCTCGCCCGGCTGCGCCGGAGCCGCACCATGATCGTGATCACCAGCAGCCCCGCCCTCCTGGACGCCGCCGACCGGGTCCTCGTCCTGGACGGCGGCGTCATCACCGCCGAGGACACCCACCGCAACCTCCTCCACACCGACGAGACCTACCGACAGGCGGTGGCCCGGTGACGCGCACCTGATCAGCGGCCTCGGCCCGGCCCGGACGCGGGCGGCTGATTGCTAGGATCGGGGGATCATGAGCGTCGAACCCCGTGGTGGTCGGCCCCATCTCTCCTTGCCCGAGGCGTCCACCGTGACGACCCTCCGGCAGCGCAACCGGGCGCTGGCCCTCAAACACGTGATCCTCGCGCAGGAGACCACCCGGGCCGCCATCGCCCGGGAGACGGGCCTGTCCGCGGCCTCCGCGGCCAATCTCGTCACCGACCTGATCACCGCGGGGCTCGTGGAGGAGCGCGGCTCGATCTCCTCGCGCGGCGGGCGGCCCATCACGCTCATCGGGCCGCGTGCCGAGAGCGCGATCACCATCGGCGCCGACATCGGCGAGCGCGGCGTGGCCGTGGAGATGTTCGACCTGGCGGTGAACCGGATCGACCGGGAGTTCCGCGGCGGCGCCAAGGAGGAGGAGCCGGAGCGGATCGGCGCGGACCTCCAGGAGGCCCTCGACGCGCTGCGCGAGCGCAACGCCGACCGCTGGCCGACCCTGCTCGGAGTCGGGCTCGGCCTGCCCGGCGTCGTCGAGACCGCCCCCGACGGCGGCCAGACCCTCTACGCCCAGAGCCTGGGCTGGCCGCCCGTCCCCGTCTCGGCGCTGTGCGACGTCGGGCACGTCCCCGTCCTCGCGGAGAACGGCGCCAAGATGCAGGCCAGGGCCGAACACTGGTTCGGCAACGCCCGCGGGGCCGCGCATGCCCTGATCGCCCTGCTCGGCCGGGGGGTCGGGCTGGGGATCGTCAGCGACGGGCAGTTGCTGTCCGGCGCCCACTCCAGCGCCGGGGAGTGGGGGCACACGGTGATCGAACGCGGGGGCCGGATGTGCCGGTGCGGCAACCGCGGGTGCGTGGAGGCGTACCTCGGCTCCGACGCGATCCTGTCCGCGTGGCGGGCCAGGGGCGGCGTCTTCGAGGGCACCGGCTGGGGGGCCGTCGGCAAGCTCATCGCCGACGCGCACGCCGGCGACCCGGTCGCGGGCGAGATCGTCGACGACGTCGTCGACTGCCTCGGCGCCGCGCTGGGCGGGCTGGTCAACCTGACCGGGCCGCAACGCATCGTCATCGGCGGCTGGGTCGGGCTCCGGCTGATGGAGTCCCTGGGCGAGCGCATCACCGAGGCGACCAGAAGGCACAGCCTGGCGCGCCCCGGCGGCCAGTTCGAGCTGCTGGTCGCCAAGTTCGGCGGCGATGCCGTGGCCACGGGCTCCGCCCTGCTCCCCCTGGAAGCCCTCATCGCCGCCGACCCCATGTCCCGCTGAGCGCGGTGCGGACGGCCGCCTGTCCCGCCGCCGGGATGGCCGTTCCCGGGTCCGCCGGGTACAGCGCGCCGGTCCCGGCGGCGGGCCGGCTCCGCCACGGCGAAGACGGTCAGGCGGTCGTGCTCCGCCGGCGCCACCGTCGTCACCCTCGCCCAGCGGGCCCGGGCCTACGAGCGGTCGTGCCGTTCCTGTGACTCCGGCGGAGCGGTGCGGAACCGGAAGATGTCGGGGCGCGCGTAGTGGCCGACGACGTCCAGGTCGAGATAGGCGCCGTCGAGCACGGCGAGGTCGATGTCGGCGATGAGCACGTCCTGCTTGCCGAAGGACGGTCCGGCGAGCACGTGTCCGAAGGGATCCACGACGCAGCTGCCCCCTTGGATGGCGGCCGCGGGGAAGTCGCCCGGGTAGTCGTCCCGGCCGGCGAACTGGTTGGCCGACACCACGAAGCAACGGCCCTCGACGGCGATGTGCCGCATGGTCGACGTCCATACGTCGCGATCGTCCGCTGTCGGCGCGCAATAGATCTGCACGTCCTGCTGGTACAGGGCGGTCCGGTAGAGCGGCATGTAGCTCTCCCAGCAGATCGCCAGGCCGATGCGTCCGATGTCGGTGTCCGCGACGACGACGTCGCGCGCGTCGCCGCGCCCCCAGATCACGCGCTCGGTTCCCGTGGGCACCAGCTTGCGGTGACGAGCCTGCAGCGTGCCGTCCGGCGCGAACAACAGCGCCGAGCAGTACAACGTACGGCCGCACCGTTCGATGACGCCGACGACCACATGGGCCTGCTGGGCCGCCACGGCGGCACTCATCCGCTCGAACGCCTCGCCCAGGATCTCGATCGCTGACCTGCGATACCGGGCGAACAACGCGCGTCCCTCGTCGTCGCGCCGTCCGACAGTCGCGCCGAAGGTCGAGCCCTTGGGGTAGCCGCCGATGAACGCCTCCGGGAACACCACGAGGTGCGCTCCCCCGGCGGCTGCCCGCGCCAGGAGGTCTTCGAAGCGGCGCAGCGTCTCCGGCAGGTCGAACAGGCGGGGCGCGGCCTGCACGACGGCGACGCGTCGGGCGGTCACGGCGCCGGCTCCCCGCCGGCGGGGACCGACGTGAGATATCCGGAGAGGTCCGGAGCGGCAGGGTGCTCCAGCACGTACCTGATCCAGGCTCGCCGTTCGTGGTCGATGGCCTGCAGCTCCCAGACGCAGGCCGTAGGCCCCTCCGGTGGTACGGGCCGCAGCTCCGTCGTGCCGGGATCGGCCCGCCACAGCCTCTCGTACAGGATGTCGCCCTCCCACCAGCACACGAGCACCCACAGCGCCTCGGCGCCACGGTGCACGATCAGGAATCCGACGCCCGGCCGTGCCCCGGCCCGCGGGCTGTGGCACCTCTCGCTCGGCCGCCTCGAGCGCGGCCTTGATCCCGGGCATCGTCAGGAAGCGCGCCGACGGCCGTGATGGCGATGAGCTTCAGCCGCCAGCCCGCGTGCTCGGTGACGCCGAGCCACTCGGTCCTGCGGGGCCGGTAGCGCGAAGGGTTCCCGGACAGGGGGTGCGGGAGGCATGTCACAACTCCAGTTCGGTCATGGCCGACAGCCACGGCTCCACCCTGCCGTGGAGCGTGTCGGGATCGGTGCCACGTAGCCGGGCCAGCTCCGCGGTGAGCCGCTGCAACGGCACGATGGACGTGAAAGGCCGCATCAACGGGTCAACCGGTGCGAACCTCAGCTCTTCGTCGTCCTCGCCGCTGGTCCACACGGTCGCGCCCAGCTTGGCCAGCAGCGCCCGCAGCGTGTTCGTCCGTCCTTGGTCGTCAGTGCCCGGGGTGATGCTGATGACGTTCATTCCAGCGCGGAAGGCGGCGGGAGTGCCGTGCAAGGAGAATTCCGTGGACATCGGCCTCCGCCCACAGGCGAGCCCCCTCCTTGATCTTGAGCGCGGCCTCGGCCGCGGTGATCGCGTCGAGATCGAAGCCGACCAGCAGCAGCGGCTCGCCGGCGGCGCAGCCCGCGGCGGCCCGAACCGGAGCGGGCTGCGCCAGAGTCGCCTTCAGCGACTGCGGCACGGTCCGCAGCGCGGCCGCGAACCGCTCCCGGCACGGCCCCTCCAGACCGGCGACCATCCCGCCCAGGACGGCCAGCGACGACAGGTAGGAAACGGTGAAGGTGCCGGCCGTCTCGTTGGGGCACGTACGCGCGACGACGTCGGCCTGCTGATCGGGCGCGTTCGTCCCCACGACCGCGTCCGCAGACGGCGTTCCTCTGCTTCACCGGCCGCCGCCCCTGACGAAGGCCAGAGGCCACCCGGCTCGGGCCCTCCAGGCCATCACTGAAAGCGGCCACTTGGGCCGCCCTCTCGATGGGCGGCTCAGGTGAGACGTACGTCACATCGGGCTTTCTGTCACGCATCGGCCGGGCTGTCCGGTCAAGTGGGTGTATCCGTAACACGGCGCCGTGGCGAGCCGGAACGTTCCAGCGTGCCGTGAGCCCTCGATTCCCTCCGCTTCGCTGCTGCGACCTGAAGGAGAAGACGCATGCCCCAGCCCCTGCCGTTCGTCATCGATCCGACCGGTGCCGACCGGCACGCCGAATACCGGGCCCTGCGGGCCCGAGGCTCGGCCACGCCCGTGGACGTCCTCGGGCTGCGCGCCTGGGCGGTCTCCGACCCGGCACTCCTCAAGACCATGCTCACCAGCCCCGATGTGTCCAAGGACGGCCGCGCTCACTATCCGGACTTCCAGCGGACGACCGGCACCTGGCCGCTCGCCCTGTGGATCGAGGTGCAGAGCATGCTCACCGCGTACGGTGCCGACCACCGCAGGTTACGGCGGATGGTCGCCCCCGTCTTCGGCGCGCGCCGCATCGCCAAGCTGAAGCCGATCATCGAGTCCCTGGTCACCGGCCTGATCGACGACCTTGCCGCGGTGCCCGCAGGTCAGGCGGTGGACCTGCGCGAGCGGCTGGCCTACCCGCTGCCCATCGCCGTGATCGGCCACCTGATGGGCGTGCCGGAGGACCAGCGCCACGATTTCCGGCAGATCGTCGACCGCGTCTTCGACAGCACGCTCACGCCCGAGGAGGCCCAGGCCAACGCCGCGCGTCTCTTCGAGCGCACCGACCAGTTGATCGCCACCAAGCGCGCCGACCCCGGCGACGACATGACCTCCCTGCTCATCGCGGCCCGCGACGAGGAGTCGGACGGCAGCGGCTTCACCGACGACGAACTGCGCGACACGATGATCCTGATGATCAACGCCGGGTACGAGACCACCGTCAACGTCATCGACCAGGCCGTCTTCGCGATGCTGACGTCCCCCGGCCAGCTCGACCTCGTCCGGACCGGCCAGGCCACCTGGGAGGACGTGGTGGAGGAGACCCTTCGCCTCGAGCCCGCCATCAAATACCTGCCGCTGCGCTTCGCCGTGACCGACATCAAGCTGCCCGACGGGCAGGTCATCCCGTCGGGAGATCCCATCCTCGCCGCATACGGGGCCGCCAACCGCCACCCGGACTGGCACGGGCCCGACGCCGACACCTTCGACGTCACCCGCAAGGTCAAGGATCACCTGGCGTTCGGCTACGGCGTGCACTACTGCCTCGGAGCCCCCCTCGCCCGCCTCGAAGTCGCCGAGGCCCTGCGTCAGCTCTTCGAGCGCTTCCCCGCGATGGCGCTGGCGGCACCGGCGGACTCGTTGCGGCCGGTGCCCACCCTCATCAGCAACGGTCACCAGCAGCTCCCCGTCCACCTGCGCCCCGCCGGATAGCACGGCGAATGGCCGTCCCGTCGTTCCGCGGCCCCCGTGATCACGGACGGCGGACACGGCCACCGCCTGGCCGCGGAGCAGGCGACGTCGTATCGGGTGGCCGAAGCGTGCGGGTTCCGACGCAGCCGCGTCAAGAGCTCTCGGCGGCCGGTTTGAGCAGGCCGGCCTCGTACGCCGCCGACACCGCCGCGGCCCGGTCGTTCACCTCCAGCTTGGCGAAGACGTGCAGGAGGTGCGTCTTCACCGTCGCCTCGGTGATGAACAATTTCCCGGCGACCTCACGATTGGTCGCACCGCGCGCGATGAGCCTGAGCACTTCGAGCTCGCGCGGGCTCAGCGTCAGCGCGGGCCCGGCCTCCGGCGCCCGTGCTCCCTGCCGTAGCACGCCGGCCACCGCAGGGGACAGCACCGTCTCGCCGCGGGCCGCCGCCTGCACCGCGCGGCGCAGGTCAGCGCCCGGGGTGTCCTTGAGCAGGTAGCCGGTGGCTCCCTGCTCGATCGCGGGCAGGACGTCGGCGTCGTCGCCGAACGTGGTCAGGACCAGCACGTGGATGCCGGGGGTCTGCGCACGCAGCCTGCGGATGACCTCGGCACCGCTCATCTTCGGCATCCGGAGGTCCAGGAGCACGACGTCCGGGCCAGTGCGGAGGGCCACGACGAGCGCCTCGGGGCCGTCGGCCGCCTCGCCGACGACTTCGAAGGCGTCGTCGGCGGCGAAGATCCCGCGCAGGCCGTCCCGGACGACCGGGTGATCGTCCACGATGATCAAACGAATCGGCGGCATCGGCTCACGGTCCAGAGTCAGGGGCGGGGCTGCGGTCGGGGCCGGGATCGGGGCCGGGGACGGGGCTGGGATCGGGGCCGGGGACGGGGCTGGGATCGGGGCCGGGGACGGGGCTGGGATCGGGGCCGGGGACGGTGGGGATGGCGGGGACGGTGGCCGAGATTCCCGTGCCCTGGCCGGGGGCGGACTCGACGGCGAAGTCGCCGGCCAGGCGGATGATCCGCTGGCGCATCGCGATGAGGCCGAAGCCTCCCTCACCCGGCTCGGGAGTGAAGCCGCGGCCGTCGTCGCGTACGTCCAGCGCCACCACATCCTCCATGTACGAGAGCGTCAGCCCGACACGCCCGGCGGAGGCGTGCTTGGCGACGTTGGCCAGCGCCTCCTGCGCCACCCGTAACAGGGCGGTCTCCACCTCCACGTGCAGCGGCCGCGGATCGCCGGTCACCGACACGGAGGCGGGCACGCCGGTGCTCAGCGACCATTTCGCCGCGACCTCCCGCAGTGCGGTGGCCAGTTGGGCTTCGTGCTGCAGCGGCGAGGGGCGCAACGCCTGCACCGAGCGGCGGGCCTCCGTCAGGCTGTCCCTGGCCAAGGTGCGCACCTGGTCCAGGCGGGAGCGTACGGCGGGCGAGCCGGTCTCCGTGTCGACGGCTTCGAGCTGGGTGACGATGCCGGTCAGGCCCTGCGCGATCGTGTCGTGGATCTCTCTGGCCATCCGCTGGCGTTCCTCCAGAACCCCGGCCTCCCGGGCCTGGGTCAGCAGCTGGGCCTGCAGGTTCGCGTTCTCCTCGGCGAGCGCGGCCAGCTTGGCGCCGGTCTCCTTCAGCTCCACGATCATCTTCTTGCGCTCGTCGTTCTGGTCGGAGATGGTCTTGACGATCAGCCCCACCGTGGAGGCGACCAGCACCCCGACGAGGAAGGAGGAGACCATCTCGACCGGCGGCCGGGGCCGGGCGGAGATCAGCACGCCGACCGTCACGGCCACTCCCCCGTACGCCCACCACCCGGGCAGCAGCACGAAGCACTGGATGAACGCCCCCATCCCGGTGACCGTGAAGACCGAGTCGAACCTGACGAGCGCCCCGACGACGGCGAGCAGCACGGCGAAGTAGACGACGAGCACCACGGGCCGCGCGCTCCGGCCCGAGGCCACCACCAGCCAGTGCCAGGCCGCCGCGAACAACGCCAGGGCCAGCACCTCCACCCGCCACTCCCGCACCAGGGAGAAGAGCGCGGGGAGCAGGACCAGCGCGTACGGCAGCGCGGCCTGGACCCGGTCCCAGCGCGAGACGGCTACCACCGGAACGCCCTCAGCGCGATGCTCCCGGCGATGACCGAAATCGCGACCATGATGCCCAGCGTAAGCGGGGACGTCGTGCCGGCGGACCAGCCGTCGCGGATCGCCTGGACCACCGGCGCCATCGGGGTCAGGTCGCCGATCGCGCGCATCGAGCCCGACATGCTCTCGCGGGGGATCACGGCGCCGGACAGGAACACCATCGGGAAGAACACGCCCAGCCCGATCACGGTCGCCGCGCGGCCGCTCGGGGCGATCGCGCCGAGCAGGAGCCCGATGGAGCCGAGGCTGAGCGCGCCGAGCAGCCACGCCAGCAGGACGACGGGAACGCTGGCCGGTCCCCTCAGCCCGTACGCGACCAGGCCGATGAGGATCACCAGCACCGATCCGAGCACGGCCAGCAGCATGTGCGCCGCCCACTGCGCTCCGAACAGCATCACCGGCGAGGCGGGCGTGACGCGCAGCCGCTTGAGCACGCGGCGATCCCGGTAGTGGGCCAGCGTGGCCGGCAGGACGACCAGCGCGGCCAGGCCGATGACGAAGGCGGTCAGCATCGGCACCGTGGCGTCGATGGCGAGCACCCCGCCCGGCAGGGGCTTGTTGCCGCTGCGCAGCTTGACCCAGAGCATGATCACCGGGAACGCGAGCGCGAAGAAGGCCGACATGGGGTCGCGCATGATCAGCTTGAGTTCGACCCCGATGACCTGCGTGCTGCCCTTCATGCCAGTTCTCCTTCGGTCAGAGCGAAGTACGCGTTCTCCAGCGAGTCGGAACCCGCCTGCGCGATCAGCTCGCGCGGGCTGCCCTCGGCGACGACGCGGCCGCGGCAGATGACCGCGAGACGGTCGCACAGCGCCTCGGCCTCGTCCATGAAGTGGGTGACCAGCACGACGGTGACCCCGCGATCGCGCATTTCGCGGATCTGCCCCCACGTGGTACGGCGGGCGGCCGGGTCCAGCCCGGTGGTCAGCTCGTCGAGGAACACCACCTCCGGGTTGCCGACCAGGGCCAGCGCGATGAACAGCCGCTGCTTCCACCCGCCGGACAGGTTCGCGAACCGCTCCCCCTTCCGGTCCGCCAGCCCCCATTCGCTCATGAGCGCCCGCCAGTCGGCAGGCTTGTCGTAGAAGGAGGCGTACATCCGTAACGCCTCTCCCACCTTGATCGCGTCAGGCAGGGCCGCCTCCTGCAGCTGCGCGCCGATGCGCTGGAGGAGCTCCCGCCGGTCGTTCTGCGGGTCCAGCCCCAGCACCCGCAGCGTGCCGCCGTCCGGCCGCCGCAGCCCTGACATGCACTCCACGAGCGTGGTCTTGCCCGCGCCGTTCGGACCGGCGATCCCGAAGATCTCACCGCGCGCCACCCTCAGGGAGACGCCGTCCACCGCTTTGCCGACTCCGGAGGTGCGGACTCCGTCCGCCTCCTGCGGACCGCTGGAACCGGGTCCACCGTAGGTGCGGACTCCGTCCGCTACCTGTGGTGGACCGCTGAAACGCGGTCCACCATAGCTCTTGCTCAGGTTGTTGATCTCGATGATGTCTGTCATGTTCCGAGATTCCCCCGCCGGCGCGATCTCCGGCATCCACCGATCGGTTGATGGCCCGCGCTCAGGTGCTCCGCAGGGGGTGGCAGCCGCTCACGGAGCCTTGCCGCCACGACGCTCGACAGCCCGCCGACGTCAGGCTGCTGGGCCGTCCTCCAGCCATCCCGGAAGTGGTTCGCGGGAGTCGAGCCACTCTGGTGGGATGCCGCCGATCCCGGTGTTGGCGGCGATGATGCCGCCGACGATCGCGGCGGTGGTGTCCATGTCGCCGCCGACTGTGACGCAGGCCCGGACTCCGGCCGGATAGTCGTCCAGGTGGCGGGCGGCTGCCCAGAGCGCGAACGGCACGGTGTCCTGGGCGGTGATTCGCGATCCGTTGCCCAGGATCTGCGCTGCTTGTTCCGGTGTCGCCTTCCTGAGGCGGCGAGCGCGTCGGAGTCCTCTTCGGACGTAGGTTCCGGGAACGTGATCGAGTGCTGCCTCGATCATGTTCTCAGCGGTGCCGGTGGCGGCGAGGGAGGCTGCGACAGCGACGGCGATCGCGCCGGCGATCCCTTCGGTGTGGGTGTGGGTGATCTCGGCTTGGCGGGTGGCCTCGGCGGCGGCGCGGGCTGGGTCGCCGCTGTAGTAGGCGCCCAGCGGGGCGACGCGCATGGCGGCGCCGTTGCCGAACGAGCCGTTGCCGCCGAAGGACTCGACCGAGGCGACCCGCCACGGGTGTCCGTCGCGGATGCGTTCGAGGAGTCCGAAGGCTCCGGCGCCGTAGCGACGGCCGGTGTTCATGCGGGTGGCGAAGGAGGTCGCGAGAGTGTCCTGGTCGATGCGTCCGAGACGATGCAGGCAGGTGACGACCGAGCAGGCCATCTCGGTGTCGTCGCTCCACTCCCACGGCGGTGCGGGAAGGTCCGCGGCGGTGAGATGGCGATTGGCATGCAGGAAGAACTGGTCACCGAACGCGTCTCCGACCGACAACCCCGCCAGAGAGGCGCGCATGAGCGCGGCTGCTCGTTCCGGAGTATGCGCGAGGCCACGCTTGTCATCGTTCATGGCAATGGTCCCGGCCGGGGTGGATGCGAATGGTTGTCGGCTTCTCTCGAAGCCCTTCCAGTCTGGCCCACCGAGGGCGTTCAGGGAGCGGTGGGGAAGAACTTGGCGATGGCCCGGCCGTAGCAGGGAGGTCAAGCCGGTGGAGGCGTCTTCGGCGTCCCGTACGGGTCGTGCGGTGTGTCGGCGTAGGCCCACTGGTGGTCGCGGGCGTGCCGGCAGGCCGTCTCGACGTCCCCGGCGCGCATCACGTCCAGCAGCTCGCGGTGCTCATCGGCGACCCGCTCGAGTTCCGGCCTGGTGACCATCAGGGCGATGGCCGTGCGCGCCTCGATCTGCAGCGCCTCCCAGGCGCGGGTCAGCAGCCCGTTGCCGCCGGCCTGTACGACGTGCCGGTGGAACCGGGCGCTGGCCAGGCCGATGCCGGGCACGTCGTTGTCCCGGGCGCGGCGGTACATCTCCTCGACCGCCTCCCCCAGTCGGTCGAAGGGCAGGGTCCCGGCCAGCATCGCGAGCCGCGTGGCGGTCTCCTCAAGCGCCGCCCGCAGGATGTACGCCTCGCGGATCGTCTGCTCGGCGAAGGGAAGCACCCGGCTGCCGTGACGGGGCTGGCCCTCGATGAGGCCGAGTCCCTCGAGCTGCCGGAGCGCCTCCCGGACCGGGGCCTGGCTGGTGCCGAACTCGGCGGCGATCTTCGTCTCGATCAGCCGGTCGCCCTCGCCGAGCTCGCCGGCGACGATCCGTTGCAGCAGACCGTCGCGGATCTGCCGGCTCAGGGTCGGTCGTGCGGAGCGCGGGACGGTGAACGGGCTCCCCGTGGGTTCCGGCAACAGGCCTCCTGTGGCTTCGAGGGCCAAAGTGCCCCTTGACTCTTAGATCATGCCATCTAGGCTCCAATTATCGATATCGATAATTGGAGCCTAGATGCTGATATCGGTTCAGATGCCGGACAGTGCTGAGGCGGCTCGTGCGGGCCTTCAGGCGGGGGCCATCCCCCTGGGCGGCGGCACCCATCTGATGGCCCGGCTGAACGACGCAGCCGGCGGCGACGTGCGGCTGGTCAGCCTGCGCAGGGCGGGACTGCGCGGCATCGACGTCGACGGCGCCACCGTGGCGCTCGGGGCGGCCACCACGCTCGCGGACATCGAGGACGACGCCCGGTTGAGCTACCTGTCCCGCTGCGTGCGCTCGATCGCCTCCCCGCCGGTCCGCAGCCTCGCCACCGTGGCCGGCAACCTCTTCGTGCCGCAGCCGTACGGCGACCTGGCGGCGGCTCTGCTCGCCCTGGACGCGGAGCTGGACGTGCTCGGCGCCGACGGCGCGCGCCGCGAACCACTGGAGCGGATCGTCACGGACGGCCTGCCCGCGGGCGAGCTGGTGACCTGTGTCCGGTTCACCGCTCCGGCGAAGGACACGTTCCGGTTCTACAAGGCGAGCCGGCGGCGGCTCAACTCAGGATCCATCGTCACGGTGGCGGCCCGGATCACGATCGATGACGGCCTGGTCGGCGACGTCCGTCTTGTGCTCGGCGGTCTCGCGCGCCGCCTGGTGCGAGCGGTCGGCGCCGAGCGCGTGCTGCTGGGCGCGCCGCTGACCGCCGAGGTCGTCGCCCGGGCGGCCGGAGCGGACGCCATCGAGCCGTTCGACGACGCCTACGCCTCCGCCTGGTACCGCGCTCGGGTCTACCCCGTCCACCTGCGTCGTGCCCTGCTCGGGGCCTGAAAGGGGATCGTATGCCCTCGACCATCGTCACCCTCAAGCTGAACGGCACCGAGCGGGAGCTGATCGCCCGGCCGTCGACGACGTTGCTGAACGCCCTGCGCGAGACGTTCGGGCTGATGGGGGCCAAGCGCGGCTGCGCGCAAGGGGGCTGCGGCAGCTGCACGGTGCTGCTGGACGGCCGGCCCGTGGTCTCGTGCCTGGTCCCCGTCGTGACGGTCGACGGCTCCACCGTGGAGACGATCGAGGGCCTGGCCGACGGCGACCGGCTCAGTGACGTGCAACAGGCGTTCGTCGACCTCTTCGCGACGCAGTGCGGGTTCTGTACCCCCGGAATGATCATGTCCGCCACGGCATTACTCGACCGGAACCCGGATCCGAGCCGCCAGGAGGTCACCGAGGCGATCTGCGGCAACGTCTGCCGCTGCACCGGATACGAGCCGATCATCACCGCCGTCCTCACCGCCGCGGAACGCCGCCGCGGCGCCGCGCCGGCACCCGCGCCCGCGCCGGCTCCCGCGAAGGCCGACGTCTGATGGCGCGCATCACACCGATCGACAGCGCGTACTTCAAGGGCGAGCGGGCGGGCGACTTCTCCGTCATCGGCTCGGCGGTCCAGCGCTCGGACGCCCGCGGTCACGTCACCGGCCGCACGGTCTTCTTCGAGGACATGGCGCCGCCGGAAATGACACACGTCAAGATCCACCGGTCCACGCGGCACCACGCCCTCATCAACCGGGTCGACGTCTCCGGTGCCCTCGAGGTGCCCGGCGTGCTCCGTGTCATCACCCACGAGGACGTGCCGGGCAACTGGTACGTCGTGCTGCGCCTGATCGGCGTGGGGCCCGACGACGAGCCGGTACTGGCCGAGGACCGGGTCCTCTATCGCGGCGAGCCGATCGTCGCCGTGGTCGCCGAGACCGAGGACGCCGCCCGCGAGGGCGCCGCCAGGGTCGTGGTCGATTACACCGACCTGCCCGCCGTTCTCGACGTCGAGGAGGCACTGGCCGACGGCGCGCCGATCATCAAGCAGGCGGGCACCAACCATTTCGTGTACGAGGGCCACCATTGCCGCCGGATCCGTTTCGGCGACGTCGAGCGGGGCTTCGCCGAGGCGGACCGCATCATCGAGGGTAGTTACAGCTCCTCGCCGATCGAACACGCGCCGATCGAGCCGACCGGCTGCATCGTCGTCCCCCAGGGCGACGGCCGGCTGCGGATCCACACCAACACCCAGGCCGCCTACTTCACCCTCGACAACACGGCGCTCATCCTCGGCGTCCCGCCCACCGGTCTGCGCGTCGTCGGGGGCACCGTCGGGGGCGGCTTCGGCGGCAAGGTGGACGTCATCGTCGAGCCCCTGGCCTGCCTCGCCGCCATGCTCACCGGCCGGCCCGCCAAATACGTCTACGGCCGCGCCGAGGAGATGCAGGTGTCGTCCACGCGCGCGGCCGAACGCATCTCCATCAAGGACGGCGTCATGGACGACGGACGGATCGTCGCCCGCAAGATCACGCTCTACGTGGACGCGGGCGCGTACTCCCGGCACAGCCCGTACGGCACCACCAAGGCGGCGGCGCACATGCCCGGCCCGTACACGATCCCGAACGTCCACGTCGACGCCTACTGCGTCTACACGAACCGGACCCCGTCCAGCGCCATGCGCGGGTTCGGCGTCACGATCGGCGACTTCGCGCTGGAGTCGCACATGGACCACGTCGCCCGGGAGCTGGCCATGGATCCGCTGCGGCTGCGGCTCAAGAACGCCTACCGGGACGGCGACATGAAGGCGCATCGCAAGATCGCGACCGGCACGGCGCTGGTCGAGGTGATCCAGAGCGCGGCTGACCTGGTGGGGCACGACCTCCCGCCGGAGTACCGGGCGATGTCGTCGACCGAGCGAACGGAGGGCTGAGCGATGGCGTTACGGCACGGGCGCGGGTACGCGGCGGTCAACTACCCGACCGGGATGAACCTCGGCGGCGACCCCTCGCAGGCACTCGTCCACGCCACCACCATGGGCGGGTTCGTCGTCACGCTCTCCTCGGTGGATCTCGGCCAGGGGCTGCGGACGGTCATCGCCCAGTGCGCGGCGGAGACGCTCGGCATCCCGATCGAGAACATCATCGTCGACACCGCCGACACGGACACCGGCCCGCACTGCATGGGAACGTTCGCCAGCCGAGGCACCCACCGCATCGGCAACGCCGTGATCATGGCGGCGCGCGAGGCGAGGGATGTCATGCTCCAGGTCGCCGCCGACGAGCTGGAGGTCGACGCGGACGATCTGGAGACCGACGGCACGGGCTTCGTCCGCCTCAAGGGGTCGTCGGAGATGAAGATCCACGTCAGCGACGTCGCGCTCGCCGCGCACTTCCGGCAGGGCCGGACCATCTCCGGCCGGGGCATCTTCCTCAAGGAGCCGAGCACACCGGTGCCGGAGACCGGCGAGATGGACCCGGACTCCTGCCAGGCGCACGCGTGCACGGTGGCCGAGGTCGAGGTCGACGACGAGACCGGCGTCATCGAGGTACTACGGCTCTACAACACGTACGAGATCGGCCGGGCGCTCAACCCGGCCCTCGCGACGCAGCAGGTCGAGGGCGGCGCCTGGATGGGCCTGTCGCATGCGCTGTTCGAGTCGACCGAGCCGTACTATCCGCGGTCGCGCGAGCACGGCCCTGTCGATTTCGTCGAGTACCTGATGCCCGGGCCGGCCGACATCCCGGAGCAGACCAGCGTGTTCCTCGAACGGCCCGCCGCCAACGGGCCGTTCGGGGCCAAGGGGATCGGCGAGATGACGGCGAACGCGCCGATCCCCGCGATCGCCAACGCGGTGTACGACGCGGTCGGCGTACGGCTGACGAGCATGCCGTTCACCCCGGAGAAGGTGCTGCGCGGACTCGACGAGCTGCGGGCCGGCCGTGCCGGTTGATCGGGGCACGCTGGGCCGCCGGCTGGGCGCGGAGGGCTACCTGGCCGACG
The DNA here is from genome assembly GCF_040674815.1 of Nonomuraea sp. NPDC049709. Taxonomy (NCBI): domain Bacteria; kingdom Bacillati; phylum Actinomycetota; class Actinomycetes; order Streptosporangiales; family Streptosporangiaceae; genus Nonomuraea; species Nonomuraea sp. NPDC049709. Next base: position 110,769 of record NZ_JBFANM010000025.1, on the reverse strand, counting down.
AGGGCCTGCTCACCGCCGTCGGCCTGGCGGACGTGCTCGGGCTTCCGCTGCTGCTGGAGGGTGAGCCGGGGGTCGGCAAGACGGAGATCGCGAATGTCCTGGCCCGGGTCCTCGACCGCGAGCTGATCCGGCTGCAGTGCTACGAAGGGCTGGACGCCTCCCAGGCCCTGTACGAGTGGGACTACCCGAAGCAGCTGCTGTCCCTGCGGGCCGCCGAGGTGGAGGGGCGCGGCGTCGGCGACCTGTACCGCGAGGAGTTCCTGCTGCAGCGCCCGCTGCTGCGGGCGCTGCGGGCGGCATCCGGCGCGGTGCTGCTGATCGACGAGATCGACCGTGCGGACAGCGAGTTCGAGGCGTTCCTGCTGGAGTTCCTCGGCGAGTTCCAGATCACCATCCCGGAGATCGGCACCGTCAGGGCGGCGAGCGTCCCGTTCGTCATCCTCACCTCGAACCGGACCCGCGAACTGCACGACGCGCTCAAGCGCCGGTGCCTGTACCACTGGATCCCCTTCCCCGACGCCGAACGCGAGCGGGCGATCATCCAGGCGCAGGCGCCCGGCCTGGACGAGAGGAGCGCGGCCCGCCTCGTGGCCGCCGTGCACCGGATCCGCGGACTGGCCCTGCTGAAGCGGCCGGGCATCGCGGAGTCGACCTCCTGGGCCCGCGGCGTGCAGGCGCTGACCCGCGAGGGTTCGAGCTGGCCGGAGGCGATGCGCCGGTCCGCGGGGCTGCTCGTCAAGCACGAGGAGGACCTGGCCCTCCTCAGCCGCCATGCCGCGGAGGTGTTCCGTGACTGAGCGGTCCCTCGTCGCGCGCATCGGCGATCACGTGCACGGGTTCCTGCGGGACCTGAACGATCAGGGCCTGCGCGTGCCGGTGGCCAAGCAGCGGGTCTTCCTCCAGGCGATCGAGGCCGTCGGCCCGCGCGACGCCACGCACCTCTACTGGATCGGGGCGAGCACGCTCACCGTCTCCCGCGAGGACCTGGAGGTGTACTCCCCCACGTTCGAGCGCTGGTTCGGGGAGGTCTCGACACGGCCCGCCCGCGATCGGGAATCCCCCGACGAGGAGACCCCCGTGCCGCGCGGGAAGGGGGACGAGGCTCCCTTCACGGCGGCGTTCGGCGGGGAGGCGGGCCTTGAGGCCGGCTCATCGGAGCGCGACAGGCGCCCGGTGTTCGGCCCGGCGAGCGAGGACGACCGGGCAGTGCTCTCACTGCTGCGGCGGGAACTGCGCGGCGCGGTGCCGACGGTCCGGTCGCGCCGCCGCCGGCCCGCCCGGCGGGGTCCGTGGATCGACGTCGCCAGGATCTGCCGTGAGTCCTGGCGCAGCCACGGCGAGATCGTGACGTTGCGGCGGCGGAACCGTCCGCGGCGGCAGCGCCGGGTGCTGCTGCTCATCGACGTGTCGGGGTCGATGAAGCGGCACAGCGCCCACTACCTGCGTTTCGCCCACGCCGTGGTCGGCCGCCTCGACCGCGTGGAGGTGTTCACCTTCGGCACCCGGCTGACCCGCGTCACCGGGCCGCTGCGGGCCCGCGATGTCGACACGGCCGTCGGCTCGCTGAGCGATGTCGTCCTGGACGCGGAGGGCGGGACGCGGATCGGCGCCGCGCTCCAGGAGTTCCTCGGCAACGCGCGCTATGTCACCGTGGCGCGCGGCGCCCTGGTGATCGTGCTCTCAGACGGCCTGGAACGCGGTGACTGCCGGCCCATGCAGGCGGCCGTACGGCGGTTGTCGCTGCTGGGCCACCGGTTGCTGTGGTGGACGCCGCTCGCCTGCGACCCGGCGTACCGGCCGGTCACCCGCGGCATGGCGGCCGTGCTCGGCAGCGTGGACGCGCTCGCGGGCGTACGTGACCTGCGGACGGCGTACGAGCAGGTACAGACCTTGGGCAGGGAGTGATCGTCATGTCGGAGGCGACCCGATACACCGGCGACATCGTCGACTCGCACCATCACGTCTGGCGGACGGGGGACCTGCCGTGGCTGTCCGGCCCGATGGTGCCGCGGATCTTCGGGCCCTACGAGCCGATCAGGCGGGACTACCTGATCGGCGAGTACATCGCCGAAGCCACGGCCTCGGACATCGGCGAGTCGGTCTACGTGCAGACGAACTGGCCGCTCGACCGGGTGGTGGACGAGGTGCGCTGGCTCCGCGAGGTCCATCAGGAGGCGGGGTGGCCGATGGCCGTCATCGCAGCGGCCGACATGTTCGACGAGGACGCTCCGGAGACCATGCGACGGCAGGCTGCGCTCACACCGCTGATCCGGGGGATCCGGCAGCAACTGCACTGGCACGAGCGCCCGGAGTTCCGGTTCGCCGCCGCCCCCGACCGCATGAGGGATCCGGTCTTCCGTAAGAACATCGGCGCGCTCGCCGACCGCGGCTGGCTGTTCGAGCTGCAGGTCTTTCCCGAGCAGATGCCGGATGCGGTCGACCTCGCGGCGGCCTTCCCGGACGTCACCTTCGTCCTCGTGCACGCGGGCATGCTCATCGGCCAGGAGTACCTCGAGCCGTGGCGGGCGGGGATGGCCGCGCTGGCCGAGCGGCCGAACATCGTGGTCAAGCTCACCGGGCAGGGCACCTTTGTCCACCGGGTGGATCCCGAGGTCATCTCCTTGGTCGCCGACGAGGTGATCGGCTGGTTCGGCGCCGGCCGGGCCATGTTCGGCACCAACTTCCCGGTCGAGAAGCTCTGGACCACCATGCCGCGGCTGGTCGGCGCGTGGAAGGACGCGCTCGCCCACCTCCCGGCCGCCGACCAGCGCGCCGTCTTCGCCGGCAACGCACGACGGGTGTACGGGCTGGGCCCGGTCACCTGACGCTAGAAATGAAAGGGAGTATCCCGGTATGGCACTGTTCGTTCTGACCTACGGTTACAACGACACACCGCTGAGAGCGGAACGCCGCGAGGACCACCTCGCACATCTGAACAAGCTCCACGAGCAGGGCAGCCTCGTCGCGGCCGGCCCCTACACGGACCTGACGGCCGGCATGATCATCCTCCAGGCGGAGGACGAGACCGCGGCTCAGGCGCTCGTCGACCAGGACCCCTACACGCAGCTGCAGGTCACCAAGGACCGCCGGTTGCGCGAGTGGCGCATGACGGTCGGCTCGCTCGGCTGAGGCGCAAAGGGGCGGCCGGCGGCACGGGTGCCGCCGGCCCGGCGATCATTTCGGGTCGAGCACGAACACCGGGATCTGCCTGTCGGTCTTCTCCTGGTATTCGGCGTAGGGCGGGTAGGCCGCGACCGCCCGCTCCCACCACTCCGCCCGCTCGGCGCCCTCGGCCTCGCGCGCGACGTAGTCCCCTGTGACGGTCCCGTCCTGCAACGCGAACTCGGGGTGCGCCTTGATGTTGTAGTACCAGGTGGGGTGCTCCGGCGCGCCGCCCTTGGAGGCCACGACCGCGTACCTGCCCTCGTGCTCCACGCGCATCACGGGGGTGTAGCGCAGCTTGCCGGTCTTCGCGCCGCGCAAGGTCAACAGCACCACCGGCGATCCGAGGATCTCGATGCCCTCGGTGGTCCCGGTCTCCAGGATCTTCCTCGTTTGGTCCCGCACCCAGTCGGTGGGGCTGAACTCTGCGGTCTCGTCCGACATGTCCGTGATCAACAATCCGTGCGTCCCTCCCATTCCCGTCGGGACGCGCGGCCTGCCAAGCGCCGACAAGCCGGGTCGCCCCGTACCGGAGGTGAATACCCCCGGATCGATCAGGCGGGGCAGGGTGAGTACAGCGGCCGGGTGCCGGTGGCGTGGGCCGACGCGTCGGTGAAGCGGCAGCCGTAGGCGGGGTCGGCCAGCGTGGCGGGGCTGGTCACGTTGTCGCCCGGGGGCCGTCTTCCGGTGCGCTGCCACCGTACGAGGTCGTCCCAGGCCGCACCGGCCTCGGCGTCGCTGAACTCGCAGTGCCCCGCCGCGCGGATCGCCCGCTGCACCAGCAGCTGGGACCGGCCGTGAGAGGCCACGTCGGCCCGGTAGTACTGCTCCATCGAGAACGGCACGAAGTTGTCACCCAGGTTGTGCAGCGACAACACCGGCACGCCGATCTTGCCCGAGACGCCGGGCACCTCGGTCAGCCGCCACGTCCGGCGCGCCACCGGATCGGCCGGATCCACCCGCTGAACGCTCGCGTTGACGTTCACGGGCACGGCGGGGCGGTAGACGGTGCCGCGGTTGGTCGCCACCCTGGCCGGCTCCTGCGCCAGGGTGCCGCCCGTGTCGGCGTCGGCCAGCCCGAACAGGAAGTCCTGCCAGTACGCGAACGCCGCCGCGGCTCCGGGACGCTCCCCGCCGCTGAGGTTGACGACGATGGAGCGGAACTGCCTGCCGAGCTCGCCGGCCGGCTCGGCCCCGCCGGTCAGCCCCAGCCGCTCCTTGATCTGCGGCACGACCGAGGTCGCGTAATCCTCCGGGATCGGATAGGCGGGCACGTCGGCCAGGTCCTGCGCGACGAGCTGGAAGTCGAGGAAGAAGTCGAACAGCTCGTGGTCGCCGAGCACCCCGCACATGGGCAGCGCGGCGTCGTACAGGCTGGGGTACTGCTCGATGGAGCGGGCCGTGACGTGACCACCCATGGACACGCCCGCGATGTACGTCCGGTGCGGCCGACCCACCGTCCTCGTGAAGCGCTCGACGAGGTCGCGGGTGCTGAGCACGCCCGCCCGCACGTCGTAGTCGTTGGCGTAGTAGGAGGAGGCGGCCCAGGCGTATCCCTGCTCCAGCAGGCGCTGCCGCAGGCCGTAGCCGGGCGGGTCCACGGTGAGCACCCGCGTGGCACCGCGGTATCCGTGCGCCCACATCACCAGGTCGCCGTTCCAGCGCGGCGGCACCTCGATGTCGAAGGCCGCATGCTCGTGCACGCCCTGGTGGACCCGGGTCGGCTTACCGTTCACGATGGCCGGGGCCAGGGGCGGGTTGTCGATGGTGTAGCCCGGTAAGGGCTGGTCGTCGGGGACGTCGCCGGTCGCTCCCGCGGCGGGTACGGGCAGGATCACGCACAACACGGCGACCAGAACGACCGAGAGGGGGGAACGCATCGGCCGTCACCTTTCTCCTCAGGCGCTCCAGGGAGCGCATGCCAGGTGCATGACCATGACAATATGACGCTCACCGCCTGAGGGGACCCTGTGCACCGGCCAGGTGCCGACGCTCATCGCAGGGCGGCGGCGAGCAGGCGCCACTCCCGCCGGGGAAGCGCGTTCGGGTCGGCGGTCACCACCTGCACGCACACATGATCCGCCCCGGCCGCGCGGTGCTCGTCCAGCCGTCGCAGGATCGCCTCCTCGTCCCCCCATGCGATCACGTCGTCGAACAGGCGATCGCTCGCCGAGGCCAGCTCTTCGGGCGAGTAGCCGAGACGGAGCAGGTTGTTGGCGTAGTTGGGCAGGGCCAGGTAGGCCCGCAGCCAGCCGTCGCCGATCGCCCGCGCCTCCTGCCTGTCCCTGCACAGAATCACCGTCTGCTCCGGCAGCAGGAGCGGGCCGTCGCCCAGTGCCGCTCGCGCGCGCCGGGTGTGCTCAGGGGTGACGAGATAGGGGTGCGCCCCGCGCGCCCGCTTCGCGGCCAGGTCCAGCATCTTCGGACCGAGCGCGGCCAGCACCCGGTTCGCGGCGGGCACGGGCTGATCCGCCTGGTCGAGCTCGTCGAGGAAGGCCCTCATCGCCTCCAGCGGTTTGCGGTAGCGAGCCGGCTCCTGGTCGGTGTTGATCGCCACCGCGTGGCTCACGCCGATGCCCATCAGGAACCGGCCGGTGTGCGTGGCGGACACGGACGCGAAGGAAGCGGCGACGCCGGCGGGTTCGTGCATCCAGAGGTTGAGAATGCCCGTGGCCACGACGATCTCGCGGGTGGCGGTCAGCAGGTTGGTGACGGCGTCGAAGACCGGCCCTCCGGCGTCCGGGAACCACAGGGCGCGAAATCCCAGCTCCTCGAGCTCCGCGGCCGCGTCGGCGGCTTCACCCGGGTCGCCGTAACGCAGATGGTGGCTCCACACGCCCACACCGGAAAGGTCCATGACAACCTCCGCCTTCGCCTGGCACACCAGCGCTGCCGGTCGACGACTCAAGCCTATCGATGAAGATCCGAAACGCGGAACCAGAAGTCGAGCTCGAAGCGTCGAGCCGCTTACCACCGTCGGCTCTGAGCACGGCGGTGACGCCGTCGCATGAAGTGCGCCGGCCGCATCCGGGCGTGTCTCAGGCTTCCGCGCGGCCGACATGAATGCGACGATCTGCTGGTAAAGTCCAGACGGGTGCCGTCCTGCACCTGACCTCCTGACCGCGCGCCCACGCCGCGTGGCACATGCGGAGGCTGAGGGGATCGATGTCCTCGGGGCCGATGTCACGCTCGTGCCGGGTCTCTCTGTACGGCGGGTCGTGCACCGGAGTGTGGGTCCTCGCACGAAGCCGCCGCGGGAGTCACCAGCATGACCGAGCACAAACACCTCAAGCGCCGCGTCCGCGAGCGCATGGCCAAGACCGGCGAGTCCTACACCACCGCCCATCGCCACGTCACCGCCCAACCGGCGCACCCCGCGCACCCCGCGCACCACCATGAGGCCGCGTTGCTGCGCAGCGTCCTGGGCGGCGGCCACTCCGAGGCCATGCTGCTCGGGCTCGGCGGCGGCATCGGGTTCATGTACTTCGTGTTCGAGTACGCCGGGCACGCACCGATGCTGACCATCGTCGCCCAGGCGCACCCGGAGCCGATCATCCCGCTCGCGCTGGGCCGGGCCGGCGTCCCGCACGAGATCCGCCGGACCGGCTCGGCCAAGGTCGCCGAACGCACCCTGCGTGCCGCCCTGGACGCCGGACGCCGGCCCATCTGCACAGTCGCCCGCCACGTTCTGCCCTGGCGGCCGTCGCTGCCCTTCCCCGACCCCGTGGACGTCGCGGTGCTCGGCATCGACGGCGAGGTCGTGCACGTGCAGGACGACCAGCCCGGCGAGCTGCCCTTCTCGGAGTTCATGGCCGCCTGGTCGGCGCTGAAGAAGTCGAAACACCAGCTCATCGAGATCACCGGAACCGCGTCGAGGCCCCCGGAGGTGGCGGAGGCGATCCGGGATACGGCCGCCAAGCTGACCGGGCCGGTGCTGGGCAACTCCTTCGACGTCAACTTCGGGCTGTCAGGCATGCGCAAACTGGCCGCCCAGCTCGCCGACACCACCGGCAGGCAGGGCTGGACCCGCCGCTTCCCCGACCGCGACGCCGTACTGGACCGGCTGCGCGACTGCCTGGAGACCGAGTACACCACTCCCGGCGCCACCCGTCCGCTGTATGCCGACTTCCTGGCCGAGACCGGCCAGGATCAGGCCGCCGCCGTCTATCAGCAGGCCGGTGCCCTTTGGACGCGGGTGGCCGCCGCGGCCGCCGGGCGGGCGTCGTTCGCCGAGCTGGCGGAGCTGGTGGAACAGGCCGTACGGCTCGAAGAGCAGGGCGTGCAGGCGCTGCGGCGGGTGTAGGCGCCGGGCAGCGGCCCGGCAGCGGTCGGTGCCGATGACCCCTGTGGTGGCCGGCCGCCGCCGTGACACTCCGGAGACGGCTGCGACAGGCGGGCGAGGGTGATGGGGAACGAGCGGATACGGGCCGTGTGCGGCCCGTATCGTCGCTCATCGTGATCAGACCGGCTACTGCCGCAGGTTGCTGGTCCAGGAGTCGATCTTGGACTTCCAGCTGGCGTCGGTCTCGGGCCGGCCCGGTACGCCGGGGCGTTCCTGCCAGGGCAGCGGGCCACTCTCGCGCCGATACTCGACACCGATGGCATCCAGCCTGCCCAGGTGGGCGTCGAGCCGCCGGCGGAAGTCGGCCAGGTCGCGGCCGGCGGGGCTCCACACGGTTTCGGCGAAGGCGGCCAGGCGCGGGAAGGCCATGTAGTCGACCTGGCGGGGAGAATCGATCAGCTCGGTCCACACAGCGCACTGCGAGCCGAGCACCCGCGCGGCGGCGGGGTCGTCGCGCAGTTCGGCGGGGATCGGTTCGAAGTCGTAGACGTCCTCGAGTGAGAGCACGGTGCCGAACGGGACGGGCTCGTCCTCCCCCGGCCCCTGCCGGTAGTCGAGATAGACCGAGGTGTTGGGGGTACTGATCACGTCGTGCCCGTTCCGGGCGGCGGCGACCTGTCCCGGCTCAGGCAGCTCAACTCGCTGACCGCGATCAGGGCATTGCGAGAGGCCGGGTCGCTCACCCTGTCGGCGCTCGCCGAACAGGCCGGGCTGTCACGTCCCTCGACGAAGAAGGTCGTCGACGAACTCGCCTCGCTCGGCTGGGTCGAGGAGGTGCCACCGAGCCCCGGCACCATGGGACGGCCCGCCCGCCGCTACCGCTTCCGCGCCGACAGCGGCCACCTCGTCGGCGTCGACATCGGCGGGCACAATGTCCGGGCCGCGCTGTCCGACCTCGACGGCCACGTCCTGACCGAGACCCGCCAGCCCGTCGAGCCGGGTGCCCCGCTGGACGAACGCCTGGCCGCCATCGAACGCGCCGTGTCCGGCTGCCTCGCGGCCAGCCGCAAGACCCCCGCTGACCTGTGGGCCCTCGCCGCCGGGAGCACGGGCGTGATCACTCCGGACGGCCGCATCGCGTTCTCGGTCGCCGTCCCGGCCTGGACCGGCCTCGACCTGGCCGGCCGCCTGCGGGAGATGTTCCCGTGCGAAATCCTCGTGGAGAACGACAGCCGGCTGGCGGCGCTGGCCGAGTTCCGGCGGGGCGTCGCCCGCGATGCCCGGGACGTGGTGTTCCTGCACGTCGGCAGGCGCATGGGGGCCGGTCTCATCATCGACGGCAAGATCCACCGGGGGTTCGGGGCGGCCGCCGGCGAGGTCGCCATGCTGCCGGAATCCCGGTGGTTCGACGCGCCCGAGCACCTCAACAGGTGCGCCGTCGTCCCGCCCGGCACCTCACCCGAGGATGCTGCCAGCCACACGCTGGCCGCCGCCCGGGCCGGTGATCCGGTCGCGCTGGAGGCGGTCGACCGATACGTCGACGACCTGGCCGTGGGCACCGCCGCGATGGTCCTGCTGCTCGACCCGCAACTGGTCGTCCTCGGCGGCGGGTTCTCCCGCTCCGCCGACGTGCTGCTGCCGCCGCTGCGCGACCGGCTCGAACGGCGCTGCGTCCGGCCGCCGGAGGTGCGGGCCTCCACGCTGGGCGACGAATGCGTGGTCGTGGGCGCGATCGATCACGCGGTGGAGCAGGTGGGACGCCGGTTCTTCACACCCGACGCGGGGCCACTGCCCATCAGCCGCTGACGCACAGCCGGTGTGCCGCTCGAAACGCGATCTCGTTCTCGTAGGTGATCGGCTGCTCGCCGCCCGAGGCCAGGGGAGCAGGAGTCCGGGGTCCCGCTCAGCGTGCCGACCACGAAGTCCCCTCACGAATGCGCCATCACGTCGTGTTCACCGAAGACGAGCCGAACGCCTCGCCCAGGTGCCCGACCCGGTAGATGCCTACCGTGGAACCGCAGGCCCGGCCATGCTGGGCCGCGCATGGCCGTGTCACAGATCGGTGGTGCGGACACGGCCTGGTGGATGCGCTGGTCGGCCGTCGATCGTCCCCTGACCGCGGTGGGACGAAGAGACCGGCTACTGCGAGGCGACCGGTCCGGCGATCGATGCCCGCAACCCCGACGACCGCTGGCTCTGCCAGCTGACCGACGGGCCTCGTCGGCGCCCACAGCTGGCAGATGCCCAACATCACCACTGACCGCGCCCCGTCAGCCGCCCTGCAGCAAAGCTGGTCGATCTGGCTGACGTACGCATATCTGCGCAGCCCCCACCCCGAGAACAGCCTTCGGCGTAAGGCAGGATGTCAGCGTGTTGTGGTGGATGCGGGCGGGGTGAGTGCCGGTCCGGTTCCACGGGTGCGCCAGATAATCGCGGTGATGATGACGACGGCGAGGGTAGGGACGAGCTGGGTGGCGGACCCGGCGCCGGCGGAGCGGTCGGCGAGCTCGGCGCCGAAGTCGATACGCATCAGCGGGGCGCCGAGGAAAGAGACCGTGTTGAGGACGGCATGGAGGACGACCGCGATCTCCAGGCCACCGGTGCGCCAGGTGATGATAGCCAGACACGTCCACAGCACGAAGTACCAGATGTTGATGTAAGGGTCGGTGGACCCGTGCGCGGCAGTGAACAGCGCGCTCGAGAGGAGCACTCCGGCGATCAGCCCTGCCCGAGGGCTGCGGGTCCAGCTGCCGACGACGCGGAAGAGCAGCCCGCGGACACCGTACTCCTCCCCCGTTGTCTGCAGGGGTGTGAGCAGGAGGGTGCCAACGAAGATGCCGATGAGGTCGAAGCGCGACCAGGGCGCCTCGGTGCTCGGGGTGAAGAATCCGATCACATTGACGATCAGCCAGGCGGGGCCGAACACGATGAGCGCTTTGCCGAACAGATCGAACCGGAACCGGGCGGTCACCGAATGCAGTGAGGCGCCGGGGACGCCGTAGAGCCAGCGTTGGATGAGCATGCTCCATGGGATGAGCAGCCCGAGGGCGATCATGGAACCGGCGTGGTAGAGGGGTGTGTAGTCGGTGCCGCCGAGGATGGGCGGCGTGTTGCCCATCTGTACGTCGATGAGCCCGAGCGCCATGCCGATGCCGGTGGGAAAGAGGACGAACCCGGCCATCAGCAGCGCGATCGCGAGGATGCCGCGTCCCATGCGGCGCTTGTCCCCGGCAAGGACTCGGTGGTACTCGACCCCGTCGGGCACAGTTTTCGCGTTGCGCGGTTCCCCGGGACTGAGCAGCCAACCCGGTGTGGCCATCGTAGTTGTCATGGGCTTTTCTCCTTGCTTGGTCAGTTCCCGGCCATGTCGAGCAGGGGCGTGTAGCGCAAGCGGAGTGCACGCTCCATGCTCGCCAACACGGCCCCCGCGCCGAGGGTGATGTTCAGCCACAGCGGCAGCCGGATGGGGGATACGAATGTCCCGATGCTCTCCGCGATCGGAGGGATCTGAGAGATCGGCTCCGCGAGTTGAAGCAGGTTCAGGCCTACACCGATCACGAGCGTCAGGACCGAGACGACCCCTATCCCCCTGCTCAGCGCCGGGTGCTCCGCATCCAGGCGGGCGCGGCGTCCCTCGGCCGATGCGGGGTCCGGTGTGAGCTGACGGGATGCCTCGGCAGTGGCGACGTAGTGGCAACGCTTGATCCCGTAGGCGCTCATCGCCACCTCGATGGTGCCGCCCTCGACAGGAAACGACGCGGGCAGCTTCGACTCCGCTTCATGCCTGCCATTCACGAACAGGTGCGCCCGGACCTTGCTGTCATCAACCCGCGCCCAATGCCGCACGTCGACCGCGTAGGTTCTGACGTGGTCATCGTTACGGGTCGGTTGAAGCCAGAACAGTGACCGGAGTGGCAGCTGCCACCAGCGGAATCGCTGCAGTTCCCGCCCGTCTCCCGGTTCGAGGCGCTTCGACGCCCACCGCTGCTTCCCTGCCATTGGCTCCCGTCCCCTTCATTCCCCGCACCACTAACACACTGTGCTAGTGCCGCACGCTATCACAGTGTGCTAGTACACTGACATGGGGAATCGTGCGTATCAGGGAGAAGGATGACCATGGACTCGCGGGAGAAGATTCTCAAAGCGGCAGCCGAGATGATCGCCGAGGACATGACGGCGCAGCTGAGCGTCCGTGCGGTCGCGGCGCGCGCCGGCGTAAGCACGGGCTCGCTCCGGTTCCACTTCCCCACCCAGCGTGCGCTCCAGGACACCGTGCTGGCGAGAATGTACGAGCACATGATCCCGGACGACCCGATCCGCGATGGGTCTCTCCCCGCCCGAGACCGGCTGGTGAACTGCCTGCGGCAGGTGCTCGCGCCCGCCGGCGTCGGCGAGGATGCACGAAAAGCCTGGGGCGCGGCGTATCAGGCCTTCATCGCACCCGACCCGACCGAGCAGATACGCACGGCCTATCTCGCCTACGAACGGGAGTCTGCACGCCGCGTCGAGTACTGGCTGAGCGTGCTCGCCGACGAAGGCGTACTCCCCCAGCAGGACCACACCCGAAAGGTGAGATTCTTGCTCACCATCCTCAACGGACTCTCCATCGAGCGCGCACTCCCCGCCAACGAGTCCATCCTGAAAACCGAAACCGAGACCCTCTACACCGCCGTCGACTGCGTCCTCGAGCCGAGCACCACATGACATCCGGCCGCAGGTCTCCCCCACCAGATCTGTGACGCCCTCGCGCAGAACGTGGAACTGCCGTACGTGCGAACCACATCCGCCCCGATCAACCCGGCTCGACGATCATTGGCCGGGATTCGCTGCCGCCTGCCTGGCTGAGGTGAGTGGATTCTCTGGTCAGCTGCCGCCTTCTTCGCAGCGGACAGTCGATGACGCTGGCCAAGTATGAGCTGATCGACGCCGAGAAGGCCTACCACCCAATCGCCCGGATGTTCGCCTGGCTGGGCGTGTCCCGCTCGGACTGGCAGCTGCGAGCACTGCTCGGCCGATCTGGTCCGTGCCTGATGCGCGGGCAGGGCTCGACCCCGGCCCAGGTACGGCCGTTCCGGCCGACTACCGCCATCCCACTTTCGCGGCGTCCCCAAGCTGAATGACGGGCCATCTTCTCGGCGCGATCGCCGTCTATCTGCGAGAGCAGGGCCGGAGGCGGATCCACAGCCGCTGTTCGAGCGTGGCGAGTCGGCCCTGAAGCGCACACTGGACCGGCTTGCACCGGTCGCCTGAGCTGGCGCTGACCCGGCAGTGCCCTAACCGGTCCGGGTAGACAGGACGGCAGCGATGGCTTGCTCCACGGAGGTGTGGACGGGCAGGTGGCCATCGACAGCGGTGATTGCCAAGAGGCGGGCAGGCGCGCCTCGGGCACCTGCCAGGTGGATGCCGGCGCCGTTGGCGGCGCAGAGCCGGGCGCGGGATAACAGGACATGCAGGCCGGAGCTGTCCAGAAGGTGAGCTCGGTCAGATCGACAACGAGGTGGTCATCGCTGCGGTGGACCCGGTCGAGGTAGGCGGCCAGCTTGCCGCTCGTGGTGCGATCCAGCTCGCCGCCGAGGGCGATCAGCGTGATGCCGGGGAGATGCTGGTGGCTCAACATCACGTGCGCGCCCGCTGCCCTCGCTGGGCGGGGTAAGGGCTCAGGCTGCCAGGAAGCGCCCATGCCCGCACCCTAGACCTTCTGTTGCCAGGTCGACACCCTTAGCAATGAAGTGGGATGGCCAGGCTCGCGCGAGCGGTGGTCAGGGCGTCGCGTGCCACGGCTCAGGCCTGCGGGTGGTACGACGATCCAGCGGGATGACCGGGGCGGGGCGACCGTGGAAGTGCAGACCGAGCACCGATCCCAGGCCGGTTTGCTCCAGGGTGACCTGATCGCATAGATGCTGGATGACCCACAGGCCGAATCCGCTGGTTCCGGTGGGATCGACGTGGGCCGCCTGTAGGTGCTCGGGCGTCAGCCGGCCGCCGACGTCGAGGATCTCCACGGTGATGCCGTGCTCGTGGGCACGAGCGGTGACCAGGCCTGCCCGGCCACCGTGGTCGAGCACGTTGGTGACCGCCTCGTTGACCGTCACGACCAGGTCCTCGAGCCGTTCACCGGACAGTCCGTGGTGCTGGCCGTGGATGCGTACCAGGTCGCGGATGTAGCCCAGGTCGGGGCCGACGGGGCAGCGCAGTTCGAACTCCGCACTCATGATGATCGGGGCCGCGCGGGTCGGGGGATGGGAGGGGAGGGGCGCGGGCTTCCCTTGACCGACTTTCCGACTGGCCGATCGTTAAACAAGGTGCCCGCGCCAGCCTGGCCTACGGCAGCCGGCGTGGTCGTCGCCGCCTCCGAGAAGGCGCAGGCGGGAGGCGGGAAAGCAGGGGGCTGCGCCCTGTGGGCGGGTCAAGCAGGCGGCATAACGCAGGCCATTGCGGGCAGCAAAGGTAGCTGACCCTCGTCAGCAGCTGCGCCAGGCGCATCGGACCGACATGGAGCGTCGGCGCCGGGCAGGAAGGCGGCACGGCGGCCGTACAGATTTCGTCGGCTCGACGCCCTCGACTGGTATCTCCCCGCACCGTAGTGCCACGCGGCGTCACAGCGATCTGTTCCGGAGGTTCAGACAACCCCGGCTGCCCATCGCAGTGCTGACCGATCATTCCCCGACACGTGGGAGAACCGATGACGTCCGAAACAGGCGCCAGCCATGCCTCCATCAACCCCGTCGTGGAACCGCACGGCCTGCGCATCAGCGGTGAGCTCGACCGCGACACCGCGCCCCTGCTGGGCCGCGCGCTGGCCTGGGCGGTCCAGGCCGACACCGCTGACATCCATCTCGACCTCGGCGAGGTGACCTTCATCGACATCGGCGCCGTCCGGCTGATCGCCCGCACCGCCACCGAACTGCCCGCGCCACGCAGGCTGATCGCCGATCCCATCCCGCCCATGATGCGTAAGCTGCTGCACTTGCTGGGCTGGCGGCTCGGCCCCGACCAGAACCTGTACGTCCCCGTCAACGGCCATGACCCACCCAGCCCTGATCTGTACGGCGGGCAGCCGATCGTCCCCAGCGACCCGGCCCCTGAGCCGTAAAGTGTCCCGCGGGCGGCGGCCCGCCAGGTGTTCGGGCTGGACCCACGGCCGGCCTGGCCGGCGGTTGAGGCATTCCGCGCGGTGTGGGCTCTGCACCCGTTGCCGTCGAACGCCGCCTCTGGTTGATCAGGCGGGGCAGGGAGAGGCGCCGAACTCGCAGTGTCCCGCCGCGCGGATCGCCCGCTGCACCAGCAGCTGGGACCGGCCGTGAGAGGCCACGTCGGCCCGGCAGTACTGCTCCATCGAGAACGGCACGAAGTTGTCACCCAGGTTGTGCAGCGACAACACCGGCACGCCGATCTTGCCCGAGACGCCGGGCACCTCGGTCAGCCGCCACGTCCGGCGCGCCACCGGATCGGCCGGATCCACCCGCTGAACACTCGCGTTGACGTTCACGGGCACGGCGGGACGGTCGACAGCGCCGCGGTTGGTCGCCACCCTGGCCGGCTCCTGCGCCACGGTGCCGCGGCAGGAAGCGCTCACCTACATCATCACTGTCAGCCGACGTGGACGATGGGACGGCGGTCGGGGTCGGGTTCGGCTTGGCGGAGGACTTCGCGGGTCAGGGGCGGTACGTCGCCGCCACCGAAGACGAGGTAACGCAGCAGGGCACCGATGGGATTGCCTTCGGCGGCCCAGTGGAAGTACACGTGCGGGGTTTTGCCGGTCTGGTCCCGAAGGTGCAGGAGCAGGGCGGCGATGGCGTTGGCTACGGTGGTGCTCTGCATACGCAGGATGCGAAAGCCGTGGCGTTCTTCGCCGGTGATGCGTAGTTCGCCGGCGAATTCGGACGCGTCAGGGATGGTGACCTCCAGGAAAAGCAGGCCTTCACCAGTACGCAGGCGGTGTAGTTCCCACGCTTCGCGGGCCTTGTCGACGTACTCCTTGGCGTTGCGGGCATGGGGCTCATTGGCGATGAGATAGATCTCGCCGGCCTCGTTGATGAAGCGGCGGGCGCAGTCGTCCAGGCTGATGTGGGTGACCCGGAGCTCAGTGGAGCGGGTGGCGCGAGAGATGAGCGAGATGACCACGATGGCCAGGACGAACAGCAGAGCGATCACGAGGCCGTCCGGCCGTTCGATGATGTTGGCGACGGTGGCATAGGCGAAGATCAGGGTGATGAGCCCGAAGAAAATGGCGGCTCCGGTGTGGCGTCTGGTCCAGGCGGACAGGGCGACCGCGATGGCGGCCGACAGGATCAGGGCCAGGACACCGGTGGCGTAGGCGCCGCCCTGGGCGTCCACTTCGGCGTCGAAGATCAGGGTGATGAGGAACGCGATGCCGGTGAAGACCAGCACCATGGGTCGGATGGCGCGGGTCCAGTCCGGGGCCATGCCGTAGCGGGGCAGGTATCGCGGCACGATGTTGAGCAGTCCCGCCAGGGCGGAGGCACCGGCGAACCACAGGATGGCGATGGTGGACAGGTCGTAGGCGGTGCCGAACCAGTCGCCCAGGTACAGGTGGGCGAGATAGGCCAGGGCGCGGCCGTTGGCAGAGCCGCCCTCGGCGAACTCCTCGGCGGGGATGAGCACGGTGGTGGCGAAGCTGGAGGTGATGAGGAAGACGCTCATGATGAGCGCGGCGGTGGTCAGCAGCTTGCGCGCGCCCTTGATCCGCTCCGCCATCTCGCCCTTGACCAGGGGCATGACGGCCACGCCGGTTTCGAAGCCGGACAGCCCCAGGGCCAGCTTCGGCATCACGTACAGGGCGACGGCCACCATCGCGATCGGGCTGGAGTAATCGGAGCTGAGGACGTTCTGCCAGTTGGTCACCCGTTCGGGGTGGGCGAACACCTGCTGGACGGCGGTGCCCACGACGACCACGTTGAGCAGGAGGTAGACGGCGACCAGCACGACCGCGATGGAGATGGCCTCGCTGAAGCCGACCAGGAACACCCCTCCGAGCGCCGCGATCAGCATCAAGGTGACCGGCACCTGCCAGTCCGCCCAGGACGGCGGGACGAAGGGGTTGTGCAGGATGTGCGCGGTGGCATCCGCCGCCGACAGGGTGATGGTGACGATGAACGCGGTGGCCACGAACCCGAGCAGGAACAGCACCAGGAGCTTGCCGCGCCAGCCGGGCAGCAGACGCTCGAGCATGGACAGCGAGCCCAGCCCGTTCGAGCTCTGCTCGGCCACCGCTCGGTACGTCGGCAACGCGCCGAACAAGGTCAGCACGACCAGCATGAGGGTCGCGACGGGGCTGAGCGCACCGGCGGCCAGAGCGGCGATACCGGGCTGGTAGCCGAGGGTGGAGAAGTAGTCCACGCCCGTCAGGCACATCACCTGCCACCATTTGTGCTGATGGCCCGGGAGGTCTTCTTGCGGCGGCCGGCTCACGAGGCCCTCGGGACGCTGGAGGCCCTTCAGCAGCCATCGCCGCAGCGCCGTCGCCGGCGCAGCCGCACGCTGGTCCACCTCGCTCACAGAGCCCCTCCGTCAAGAAATCGTCAAAGACACAGGGCACCCTAGTGAGGCCCAGGACCATACCCGCATGATCCGGGCGTCAAGAAAACGTCAATATTTCGGCATCGCTCCAGCGGATCGCGTTCTGCTCCGTGAACTTGAGCAGTGGCGAGCCCGTGATTCAGCCGGCCCGCCTGCAGGGCGGCTGACTTGAAAGGGAAGCCGAGTCGCGCGAACGCCTGCTGGACGTGTTGCTGCGAGGGCGACGGCCTGACCGCGACGAGGACCAGACCGCTCTTGCCGACGGCCGTGGCGGTCGCCGCTTCGGTACGCACGCCCAAGGCCATGCCATTCAGATGCCGGCCACCGATCTCGCTGATCGGAGTTTCCCAGGGGACGTCGACCTGGATATCGCCAACGCCAGACCGGCAGGAAAACCGGACACCATGCCCTGGGATCCGGACGAGTCGTGACCCATGTCCCATACGCGAGATGAGCACCCGATAGTGAACCCTTTTCATCCTCATGCGGCCTGCGCGACACGGTGGTTCTGAAGGACGGCGATGGCCTTGCACAGATGGCCGGCCTTGCTCGGGCTGCAGCGTGACTTGCGGAGGGTTCTCCAGCTCTTCAGCTGGGCGATCGCGTGTTCTCCGGGTTCGCGAACGCGATCATGCAGCGGTGAGTGGGCAGCGTACGCCGCGAGCTACCCGACCGAACCCTCATCATGAACGAACGCCACCCACCCGATCCGGCCAACGCCTACATCAAGGTCTCCGACGAGACCGGTTCGGCGGGCTCCTACACGAATACGCCCAAGTCGCATGAGGCGACGATATTCGGCAGCCGCGGCGACAAGTGCCGGGCGCGGCGGGCCTCACCGTACTGGCCTGGGGCTGAACGGCGGCCACTATTCGGCATGCGTCCTGTGCCAGTCCTGGAGCAGACGAACGACCGGCTACCGCGATCGCGGTACGCAGGGCCCTACCCCAGGATGATGTGCCCCTGACCTGCGGTGTATAGGCTTGCCGGGTGGAGCGGGCGGGGTGGGTGAGCGACGTCTGGCTCGGTCTGGCGCTGTGTGCGATGGCGGCGGGAGGCCTGGTCACCGGACATGCCTGGCACGTGACGTGGCCACTTGTGGTGATCGTCCTTCTGGCGGCCGTAGCACTGCTCGGGAGGACGGCATGGCCGAGGGTCTCGCTGGCCGTCGCAACCCTCGCCGCTGTGGTGGCCATGCGGGTGGACCTCGATACGTCCGCGGCCGATGTGCTGCTCGGTGCGGTGTTGCTGGTCGCCTGCGGGGTGCGCCGGCGGCGAGTGGGACATGGCCGTGTGTTCCTGCTGGGTTCGTGGCGGCGCGCGCTCGCCGCGATTGTGCCGACGGTGATCGTGGTGGTGGCCGTACCCGCTGATCTCAAGGAGTCGGCTGGCGCGGCAGTGGCGCTGGCCGGGTACGCGGTCGCGGCCTCGAGTAATCGAGTGGCCACCCTGGTGTGGGGGATCGGCGCGGCGGTGGTGATCGCGGGTGGTTCGATGACCGTGGCGCCGACGGTATGGACGGGGCTGGACACACCAGTACCCTTGATCGCCGCCGTCCTGGTGGGGGCGGCGGCTGGAGATGCGGCGCGGAGCCGGCGGCAGATGGTGGCGGCGTGGCAGGACCGCGCCCGTCACGGGGTCGTCCAGGAGCGTTTGCGCATCGCCCGGGAGGTTCACGATCTGGTCGCCCATCACATCGCCGTGATCAGCATGCAGGCGGGCGTCGCCGGACACGCCCTGCATCGAGAGCCGGCGGCCGCCGCCAAGGCGATCGATCACGTGCAGGCCGCCAGCCGTACCGCACTCGACCAGCTAGGGACGTTGCTGAGCGTGCTACGTGACGGTGAGCCGCCGCCGGTGGAGCCGATGGCAGGCCTCGCCGACCTGCCACGCCTGCTTGATCGGTTCGCGGAGGTCGGCCTGCGAGTGGACTACGCGGACATGCCGCCGGACCTGCCCACCACCGTGGATCTGTCGGCCTACCGGGTGATCCAGGAGGCCCTGACGAACGCCCACAAGCATGGGGACGGCCACGCCGGCCTTCGGATATGGGCGGAACACGGCAACCTGAACATCGAGGTTCGCAACGGCATCGGCGCGGGGCGAGAGCCTGACCGTCCATGGTCGGGGTTCGGGCTGAAAGGTCTGACCGAGCGCGTCCAAGCTCTCGGAGGCTCGCTCACGGCCGGATCCGACCGGCGCGACGGGTTCGTACTCGGTGCGAGCCTGCCGATCCGCGCTGACGCCTCGCAGGTCGCCGACGTGACTGGGGCAACCGGATGACAGTGCGGGTCGTGCTGGCCGATGACCAACCGCTGATCCGGCAGGGCGCACGGTATCTGATCGACTCCGCCGATGACTTGTGCGTGGTCGGCGAAGCCGCCGACGGCGCCCAGGCCGTGGAACTGGCCCGTGCGTGCCTGCCTGACGTCGTGGTGATGGACATCCGCATGCCGGGGATGAACGGCCTGGATGCGACGCGAGCGATCACCTCCGACGCCGCGCTTGCCGACGTCCGCGTGCTGGTGCTGACCACCTTCGAAATCGACGAGTACGTGTTCGAGGCGTTGCGCGCAGGGGCCAGCGGCTTCATCGGCAAGGGAGTGCAACCGTACGAGCTCCTCGATGCCATCCGGGTGGTCGCCGGCGGAGAGGCGCTGCTGTCACCTCAGGCGACCAAGAGGCTGATCGCCCACTTCCTCCAGCAGCCCGGCCATGCCAGGCCCGCGCGCGGGCTGTCGCCCTTGACCGAGCGTGAGCTCGAGATCGTGGCCTTGGTCGCCTCGGGCCTGACCAACGCCGACATCGCCGAGCGGTTGCACCTGTCGCCTGCGACGGTGAAGACGCATGTCAACCGGGCCATGATGAAGCTGTCCGCGCGCGACCGAGCGCAGCTGGTGGTGTTCGCGTACCAGAGCGGGTTGGTCAGCATCAGCGCCGGCGTACCGCGCTGGCGGTAGCCTCGAGACGCCGCACGGGGCGGACGCGGATGACAGAGGCCAGCCGACAGCCTGTCAGCCATGACACGCATATGGGCGTTGACAGTCGGGACCGGGTTCGTGGTCGTCGGGGTGCTGCGCTTCGTGGCGCTCCCCGGCGTGCCAGGGTGGGAGACCCCGGAGCCGGTCCATGGGATCCTGCACCTGGTCACCGGAGCACTGTGGCTGGCAGCCGCGCTGCTCCGCCACGGGTGCCATGCGGGACTGGCCACCAGATGGCTGGGAGCGTTCTGGCTGGCCGTCGGCGTCGCCGGTGAGGTGGGCTGGCTGGACGGGGTGGAAGCGCTGGCATTCGATGACGCCATCGTGCACCTCGTGGTCGGCCTGGGTGCGGTCGTCGTGGGCTGGGCACCGGTCCTGAAGCGTTCCCGTCCGTGATCGGCCCTCGCGTGATCGCCGGAGCGGCGATCGCCAATGCCGCATGCTCACTGACGCTCCGGCCGCCGAATACGGTAGGGCATCTCCGGCAGATCATTGCGGAGCTGTTCGCCACCACGGCGGTCATTCTGTTCGCGGCCGCGTTGGTCCTGGCCACCCGGGCCAGATTCCTGGAGCCGCACTTCGGCGGCATGGACCGGATGTATGTCGCGCACCGACGGGTGGGCCAAGCGGGGTTCGTCCTGCTCGCCGCCCATGTCGCAACGATCCCGTGGACCTTGGGCTCACCCGGGGGAACGCCCTCCGGGCTGATCGCCTTCGCCGGGATCACCTTGTTGGTAGCGCTGGCCATCGGCCCCCTGAGCTACGGCACCTGGCGCCGCTCCCACCGCCTCATCGGTGTGTTCTTCGCCATCAGTTTCGCTCACACGCTGCTGGTGGACCAGGCGTCGCGCACAGCGGCGGTGCCGTTCGCCATCCTGATCGGCGCATACGTCGTGGGCATCGCCGCGTTCCTCTACACCGTCCTGGTCGCCCCGTTCGGCCGACCCAGATTCGCCTACGAGGTCCAAACCGTGCACCGCCTGACACCCACCACAGCCGAGGTCATCCTTCGGCCGCGCAAGCACCGGCGGCTGACGTTCACAGCGGGACAGTTCGTGTTCGTGACCTTCCGCCAGCACGGCCTGCGCGAGCCGCATCCGTTCACGATCTCCAGCGCCCCTGCCGAGCAGGCCATCCGCCTGACCATCAAGGCCAGCGGCGACTACACCTCCCGGCTGCGCCTGACCCTGCGAGCCGGCTGCAGGGCCACTGTGGAGGGCGGGTACGGCATGCTGGACTACCGCACCGGCGGGCCACGCCAGCTCTGGATCGCCGGCGGAATCGGCATCACCCCGTTCCTCAGCTGGCTGCGGGACATGCCAGACGACAACGACCGGCAAATCACCCTGTTCTACACCGTCAGGCACGTCGACGAGGCGCTCTATTGGGAAGAAGTCCGCGCCCATGCCGGCACTCATCCAGGGGTACGCGTTCACCTCAACGTGTCCTCGAAATCAGGCACCCTGACCGCAGGCCATGTCCTGGAGGCCGCCGGACAAGACTGCATCACCGACGTCTACATGTGCGGCCCGCTGCCCATGCTGGACTCCTTCTCGCGCGACTTCCGAGCCGCCGGCCTACCGTCCTCGTCCATCCACTTCGAGCGGTTCAGCTTCAGATGATTCGGTCCGACACAACCAGGTACCCGAAGGGCAATTTCTCACCACGAGAACACCCTTCGTTCACCACGGAGAGCCGGAACTCGCAGCTCGGTTCAGCGCCTTCCCGCGGCGCGCCCGCAGACGGTCGGCTCCGCCCCGCCCTCGTTCGACCAAGGCGGCCGAGCCGAACGCACTCCCGACGTAGCAGCTTCCCAGCACAGCGACACAGCCGAGGCGAGCGTCACAGCAGCACGGTGGCCAGGCCGAGCAAGGCGCAGATGCCAAGACTCCGGAGCATCGGCCATTTCATGACAAAGGTCATCACAAACGCTGCTGCGGTGATCGCGAGAGCGATGGGGCTGAGCGTGCTCGCATCCGGCAACTGGATGTCGAACGGGCCTCGATCCCAGGTGAAGGTGCAGGCGAAGAGGGTGTGCCCAGCGAAGTAGAGGGCCAGGTTGGCGATGACGCCGACGACGGCGGCAGTGATGCCGGTCAGTGCGGCGCTGATGGCGGTGTTGTGGCGCAGCCGTTCGACGTAGGGGGCGCCGAGGAAGATGAACAGGAAGCAGGGTACGAAGGTGACCCAGGTGGTCAGCAGGGCGCCGAGCAGCGCGCCCGCCCATGGCGTCAGCGCGCCGGGGTCACGATAGGCGCCGAGGAAGGCGACGAACTGCACCACCATGATCAGCGGCCCGGGCGTGGTCTCCGCCAGTGCGAGCCCGCGCACCATCTCCCCCGGGCTCAGCCAGCCATAGGTCTCCACGGCCCGCTGGGCGACGAAGGCCAGCACCGCGTACGCGCCGCCGAAGGTGACCAGCGCGGTACCGGAGAAGAACAACCCCTGAGTGGTGAACACGCTGTCAGTGCCGAGGAACAGGGCCACCGCGGCCACCGGCAGCCACCAGGCGACCAGCCCCACGGCCAGGACTTTGCCGGCCGAGCGCCAGCTGGGCTGAGCGTGGTGCAGCGCGTCGTCGGGGATCAGCGGTGCCGGACCACCATCGCCGCCGTGCCCGTTCCCCTTCGCGAGAACCTGCGGCGCCATCTTGTGCACCGCCCACCCGATGAGGGCGGCAACGGCGATCACGATCGGGAACGGCACCCCGAACAATGCCAGCGCGAGAAAGGCTGCCACCGCCACGGCGACGAACACCGGGTGGGTCAGCGAGCGCTTGGCGACCCGGATGACGGCCTGAGCGACGATGGCCAGCACCGCCGGG
The DNA here is from genome assembly GCF_040674815.1 of Nonomuraea sp. NPDC049709. Lineage (NCBI taxonomy): Bacteria > Bacillati > Actinomycetota > Actinomycetes > Streptosporangiales > Streptosporangiaceae > Nonomuraea > Nonomuraea sp. NPDC049709. The sequence goes on along the minus strand of NZ_JBFANM010000025.1, from coordinate 87,980 downwards.
GCTATCCCGGCGAACAGGGCGGTCACCACGCCGGTGTCCTGCCACACGACATAGACGGCGGACAGCGCCAGCAGCGCGAACATGCCGGGCAGCACGAACAACGTGCCCGCGACCAGACCACCACGGGTGCCGTTCAGCAGCCAGCCCACATATATCGCCAGTTGCTGCGCCTCCGGCCCCGGCAGCAGCATGCAGTAGTTCAACGCGTGATTGAAACGCTGCTGGCCGATCCAGCGTTTCTCCTCCACCAGCGTCCGCTGCATGACGGCGATCTGCCCGGCCGGGCCGCCGAACGTCTGCAGCGAGATCAGGAACCAGGCCCGTACGGCCTGCCGGAACGGGATCACATCGCGGGTTGTCTCGGTAGTCATGTCGGCCTCTTCAAGGGGTGTGCTGGTCGGCGGGCAGGCGCACGGATCGGAAGATCCGCCACAGGGTCAGGTCGTAGCCGGTCTTGGCGACCGCCGCGATCAGGAACGGCAGCGCCGCGCCGAGCGGGACGAGCACGCCGGCCAGGGCGGGGCCGGCAGGACGGGTCAGGTAGCGGGCGGTATTGGTGACGGCGGCCGCCGCCGTCCGCTCCTCGGGCGGCACGAGGGCCATCACGTAGGCCTGCCGGGTGGGCACGTCCATGGCCGACAGGCAGGCGCGCGCCAGCAGCAGCGCGATCGCCGCGGACAGGCCGGGTGCCAGGGGCACGGCGGCCAGCAGCAGGTTGGACGGGATGTGGGTGAACACCATCGTGCGCAACAGCCCGACGCGCGCCGCCACCAGCGGCGCGGCAAGCAGGGATGCCGTTTGCAACGCACCGAGCGCGGCGAAGGTGCGGCCGATCGTCTGGGTCGTGGCACCGTGATGGACGCTCAACCAGTAGCCGATGTACGCCTGCACCACGAACCCTCCGGCAAGGCTGTCGACGGCGAACAACGCGGCCAGCCGGGCCACCGGGCCGCGGGAGCGGGCCAGCAGCCGCGGACGGGGCACGCCGGGCAGCGTCGCCGGCGCCTCCACATCGCCGGGCAGGCGGGCGGCCAGCAGAGCACCGCTGACTCCAGCCACAGCCAGGACGCCCCCGAGCAGCCGCCGGTCCGCCGGCAGCGCCCCGAGCAGCGCGCCGGCCGTCCCGGCGACCGCCGCGACCGCGTTGTACAGGCCGAACCCCCGCACGACCTCGCGCTGCGGGCGGCCAGTGCCAGCCAGCATGACCTGCTCCAGCGTGGTGAACGGCCCGGACTCGATCACCTCCACCGACAGGGCGCCCGTCAACGCCACCGCCGCCAGCAGCCACCATGGGGCGCCGACCGCGATGACGACCCCGCCGCAGGCCAGTGCCGCCCACAGCGCCAGGTACGCCCGCCGGCGCCCCATGACATCGCCCCATCGCGCCAGGGCAAGACTGCAGAGGAGGCTGCCCGCCAGGATCGCCGTCAGCATCAGCCCCACCTCGGCAGGCGACAGCCCTTCGGCACGCAGGAGCGCCCCGAACTGGACCGCCGCCACGCCGTAACCGAGCCCGCGCACCGCCTGAGCGACCAGCAGGACGCGAACGACGGCGAGGTCGCTCATGCCGGTTCTCGCCCCAGCAGCATCGCCCGGCGGTAGAACTCGTACAGGCCGTCGAAGACCGGCCCGGTGATCTCCAGCACCAGCGGGTCGTCGCAGATCATCGACAGGCCGCGCAGAATCACATCGAGGCCGGGTGCCTCCGGAGCGTCGAACCGTTCGTCGTCGATGTCGGCCTCGTGCACGAGCTCGGCGATCTTCCACAGCACCGGATCGACCAGGTCATAGCGTCGCAGGATCGTCTCGAACGTGCAGTCACCGCCATGATGCGACAGATCCACGCCCCGCATGTCGAAGGGCGTCGCGTCCTCGGGCACCTTCGCCGGATCGTCGACGAAGACGAACTCCGCGTCGGCATCGACGTGGCGGCGGATCAGCCAGGCGCACGCCGCCCGATCGATGTGCACGCCGCTGCGCGTGGCCCACTTCACCGGCTCTCCTCCGTGACGATGACCTCCTGAGCCAGTGCCCGCACCGCGAGCCGAGCCTCGTCACGCTCGGGCGGCGGGAAGTAGTCGCGACGGCCGATGCGGCGCAACTCCGCCTGCAGTCGCTTGACGGCCCGGGTCCGCTCCCCTGGCCTGGCTTGCGCCACAGCTCCCACCTGCGCGGTCACCGCCCGGTACTCCTCCGCCCTGGCCTGCCGCATCTCCGCCGCGATCGCCTGCTGCTGAGCCTGGCTTCCCGGAGCGGCCAGCCACAGCGTGGTCGTGCCACCCATCTCGCCGATCTCCTCGGCGATCCACTCCAACTGCTCACGGGTACGGGCGTCGGCGGGCAACGCGACCAGTCCGTCCCCCAGTCGCGCCACCCCGAGCCGGTCCAGCTTGCGCCAGATCGTGATCCGCAGCGTGGACGGCTGGCGGGGAATCCGGTACGCCAGCAACACCCACTGATCGATCGCGCCGTTCACAATGCCTCCTCATTGCAACCATCGTTACAGTAACCACGGATACATTTTTCATCAACCCCGTTCGAAGGAATCACGCGCAGCTGGAGCCTTGACGGTCACTCCATTTCATCTCTAGTCTCAAAAAATGGTAATGATTATCAAATTGACTAGAAGGTGAGCGTGACCGACGAATACGAGCGATCCGCAGAGTTCGTCGATGTGACTGCTCGCGCCGCACTGGGCAGGCCTGGATCCGCCGCTGTCAGCGGCACTGCGCGGGACGACCGGCCCGATCGTGGACGTGGGCGCCGGCGGCGGGCACGGCACGCGGGTGATCGCGAACTCGGTGGCCGAAGCGGAGATCGTGGCCGTAGAGCCGTCGATGACGTTGCGGTTCGCGCCCGGCGGCCGGGCTGTACTGAACCTGCAGCCCCCTGGGGCGCCTGTGACGGTGCCGGAGTCCAGGTTCGCCGACGTGCGGATCGGGCGGCGCAGGTACGAGGGGTGGGGCCGCGCCGAGCCGGTGCCCTCGCCCATCGGTCACGTCGAACTAGGCATGTACGTCATCAACGGAGGAGACGCGTGATGTACGAGGTGGTCGTGGTCGGTGGCGGGCCCGCCGGGCTCAGCGCGGCACTGGTGCTGGGCCGGCAGCGGCGACGTGTCCTGGTGGTGGACGCCGGCCGGCCGCGTAACGCGCCGGCCGCGGAGATGCACATGTTCCTCGGCAGGGACGGCGGTTCCCCCGCCAAGTTGCTGGCCGACGGCCGCACCGAGGTGAGCACCTATCCGACGGTCGAGCTCAGGCAGGGGCGGGTGAGCTCGGCGGAGGGCGAGTCCGGCCGTTTCCTGCTGACCCTGGAGGACGGCGAGCGCGTTGAGGCGTCCCGGTTGGTGCTGGCCAGCGGGCTGACCGACGAGCCTGTCGCGATTCCCGGGCTGGAGGAGCGGTGGGGCAGGAGCGTGTTCCATTGCCCCTTCTGCCACGGCTACGAGACGAACGGGAAGGTGCTCGCCGTCATCGGGAACGGCTTCGAGGCGATGCTGGCGGCCTACGTCGCCGATCGATACAGCGACGACGTGGTGCTGTGCACGAACGGCCCGAGCGCCCTGCCCGAACCGGTGGCCGCGGCCGTCAAGGCCCGCGGTGTCCAGGTGATCGAGACGCGGCTGGCGGGCATCGAGGGCGAGCTGGACGCGCTGGCCCTGAGCTTCACGGACGGGACGACGCTGGCGCGCGAGGCCGTCTACCATCGGGCGCCCACCCGGCCGAACACCGACCTGGCCGTTCAGCTCGGCTGCATGCTGCTGCCCGATGGTTGCGTCGAGGTAGACGAGTACGGCAAGACCAGCGTGCCCGGTGTCTACGCGGCCGGGGATGCGGCCCATTTGAAGGCGGTCCCGGATCCGGTGACGTTGGTGGGGCCGAGCGCGGCCGATGGGGTGCGGGCGGCAGTCTGGCTGGAGCAGGAATTGTTCCGTGCCGCGTTGCCGGTGGCGTTGGGCTGACCCCTGCTGACCGGTACGGCGGGCCCGCGCGCCCGCCGTACCGGAGTGTCAGAGCCTCGCCGCGACGAACAGGTGCTGGGCGGGCGAGGCCAGCGGGGAATCGGCCTTCGGAAGTTCGAGGATCGGGCGCAGCCCGGCCTCCGCCAGCTCGGCCGGAAGCTCCCTGCCGGTGAAGAAGACCTTGCCCGTGCCGCCGCGACGGTCGCCGGCACCGAGATCCGGCTCTCCTTCCCTGGGGGACAGCAGGAACTGCATGGTGGCGAGCACCAGGTAGTGCTCGCGGATAGCCTCGGTGACCACTACCAACCCGCCGGGCGCCAGCAGTTCCCTGATCCAGCGCAAGGATCGTCCGGCGTGCCGCGCGCAGTGCAGCACGTTCGCGGCGATCACCAGGTCGGCGCCGCCGCGTGCCGCTCCCTGAGCGACGAGGTCGGCGTTGATGTCCAGCAGGGCGTAGCGGAGCCGGTCGCCGAACCGGTCCTCGGCCGCCATCGTGAAGAATCTGGACACGTCGGTGAAGAGGTAGTCGGCCTTCGCGGCGCCGAGCCCGTCCAGCGCTGCGGCGGTGCTGCCGCCCGCGCCTCCTCCGAGCTCCACCACGCGCAGGGGTTCGGCTCGGCTGACCGCCGCCCGCGCCACGAGGTGCCCCATGGCGGCGTTCAGGTAGGTGTTGCTGACGTTGTTCTGGTCCTTGCTGAGCGAGGTGAGCAGGTCCCCGTCGGGGAACAGCAGCGCCTGGGCCATGATCTCGTCCCGGAGCAGGTCGGGAAGGCGGGCGAGAGCGGTGCGGAAGAAGGTCGCCATCTGTTCGGGATAGCCCAGCTCGGCGCAGGCGCGATCCAGGCTCGCTCCGTCGTCCTGCGCCGGGATGCCGGCGTCCACGACCTCGAACCGGCCGCCGGGATCCCGGCGAACGAGCCCTTCGGTCGTCAGCACCTCCAGCCAGCGCCTGACGATCCATACGTGCCGGGAGGCCACGCCGAGCGTCGCCATGATCTGATCGGCCGTCTGCGGTCTGCCGGGAGGCACGGCATCGGCGATCAGCCTCGTCAGCGCCCGTAGCGCGATCTCGTCGAACCGCCGGACGGCGTGCGGGAGATGCGCGAGTTCGGTGTCCGGCACCGGCTCCGATGTCCTCCGCTCCTGCATGACCGGAATCATGCGTGCGAGGGCGAGGCGCCCGGCCAGATCGGCATCGGCCGCCTCGTGCGTGAGGCTGACGGCGTCGCGCCCGGGGCCGCTGGAGATCTGGGTTGTCAGTTCCTCTGGGATCGGCAGCTCCGCACGCCTGAGCTCTCGGCGGGCCACTTCAGCCAGCCGTGCCCGGGCGAACGCGCCCAGCGGCTCGTGCGGCCGGGCCACTCCCGCCGGCACGTCGGGTGGCATGGCGGCCACCGCGGCCGGAATCGCGACCTGCAGCCCCATGGGTTCGTCCGGGTCGAGCAGCACCACCCCTTCCGTTCCCTCCAGTGTGGCCCGCAGGCTCGCCCCTGTCGGAGCCGATGTGCCGGGGTTGAACAGGCCGTTGGGGATGCCGGCCAGCCGAACGGGTTCGCCTCGGCGCGCCAGCCCTGCCAGTGCGGCCACCGGGTCGGGCCCGAGAGCGTCCCACAGGTGCGTGGTGGCGGGCGGGCTCTGCGGCGGCTCGACGTGCAGCACGGCGTCGAACCGGTATCGGGTCAGCTCGGTGTCGGCCGTGAGGGTCTTGGCGAACAGGCTGATGGTGACCCGCCGGCCCGCGCTCGCGGCCACGGCGGCGAGCGTCGCGGGGTCGAGCAGCAGCTCGGTGTCGGCGGCGGCACGCTGCGCGGCCCGGTCAGCTGATCCGGGTTCGAGCAGGCGGCAGTGCTCGTCGAGCAGTCCCGAGTGGCGTACGTCCCCGACGACCACGGTTCCTCCCGGCGCCACGAGGTCGATGGCGTCGTGAAGTACCGCCGCCAGGTACTCCACGCTGGGGAAACACTGGGTGACGGAGTTGAGCAGAACGCAGTCGGGCCGTTCGCCGAACCGGGCCACGGCGGAGCGCACCGTGCTGCCGTTGATCTCGTGGGCGGCGGCGCGTACGACCGTGACGCCGTCCAGGCCGAGCCCGTTCAGCCGGGTCACGACGTGCTCGGCGATGTCGGTCCCCACGTAGCCCTTGAGGTGGGGGTGGAGGCGGTGCAGCAGCATGCCGGTTCCGCAGCCGAGCTCGAGCAGATGGGCAGGCCGGTGTCGCAGGACCAGTTCGGCGGTGCGGTCGGCCCACTCGGCCATGTGCCCGGCGGGGAAGGGCCGGCCCGTGTCGCTGGCGCGCCAGCCGGACAGATCGAGGTCAGGGCGGTGTGCGCCCTGGCCGGAGCGGTAGGTCCAGTCGTAGACCTCTCCCCAGTGTTCGAGGTGCTCCGCCACCAGGTCGCCGAGCACGGGTGGCCGTCCCGGCTCATGTCGCACCGCCAGCGCCGCGGGGTCGGCCGTGACGACGAGCCCATCTGTGCCGGTACGGTCCACACGGGCGATCCATGGATGGGCGAGCAGGGGTTCATAGGGCGTCAAGAGAAGGCCTCCGGTCGTCGTGATGGGAACAGGGATCGGGGTGCAACCGGCCTCCTTCGACCTGGAGCACGCGGTCGGCGCGGGCGGCCACGGCCGGATCATGGGTGACCGCGAGGACGGCGAGGCCGGTGTCATGGCGCAGCGTGTCGATCAGGTCGAGGACCAGACCGGCGGTGCGAGCGTCCAGGGCGGCGGTGATCTCGTCGGCCAGCAGCACGGCCGGACCCCCGGCGAGCGCTCTGGCGAGGGCGACCCGCTGGCGCTGACCGCCCGACAACGCGGCCGGATAGCGGTACGCCAGCTCCACCGGCAACCCGACGGTGGCCAGCAGTTGGAGAGCCTCCGCGCGGGCGACCCTGCGGGAGAGCCCGCGCAGTGTGCGCAAGGGCCGGGCAAGTGCCGCCCCGACGGTGCGGGCCGGGTTGAGCACGTCGAGGGGGTTCTGGCCCACCAGGGCAAGAGCCCGTACCGCGGCCGGGCTCCGCTCGGTCACGACCCAAGGCAGCCGTTCCCCGGCCACGGTGGCGCGTCCGTGTTCGGCGGGGTGCAGCCCGGCGAGCACCCGCAACAACGTGCTCTTCCCCGAGCCGGACGGCCCGAGCACGGCCACGGTCTCGCCTGACGAGATCGCAAGATCGACATCCGACAACAGCGGTAGCCCACCGGGCGGTTGCGCGATGGTCACCCCACGCACCTCCAGCACCGGCTCGCCGCCCGCTCCCGGTTTCCGGGTCTTCTCAAGACGGACCGGCGTCCGTGGTGCGACGTCGTTCCGCACATCCGGGTCGAGCCGTACGACGTGGTCCGCCAGTTCGCTCACCACTCCCATGTCGTGCGAGACGATGAGCGTCACCGAGCGGCCGTCGCCGCGACGCCGCCGCACCCGCTCCAGGGCCAGTGCGAGCGCGGCCGGGTCCAGTGCGCTGGTCGGTTCGTCCAGCACGAGCAGTTCGGGGTCGGCCGCCAGGGCGCGGGCGAGTGCCACTCGCTGCGCCTGCCCACCCGAGAGCTGGTGGGGGCGGCGTTGACCGATATCGGCGGGATCGAGGCCTACCTCGGCGAGCGCCTGTTCTTCGGCGCCACCGGCGCGCGCGGATCTGGGCAGAGCCTCGCGCACGGCCGCCCGCGCGTCCAGCAGGGGATGCAGCGCGGATGCCGGGTCCTGGCCGAGGAAGCCGACAGTGCGCCGGCGCCAGCGACGCGGAGCTCGTACGGAGGCGCCGTGCCACTCGATCCGCCCGCCCCCGTGCGTCAGGCCGAAGGGCAGCGCACCGAGCACGGCCCGCAGCACGGTGGTCTTGCCCGCTCCGGACGGCCCTACCAGGGCGAGCACCTCGCCGGGTGCGATCCGCAGGTCCAGCCGGTCGACGATCACCGTCCCGGTCCGGTCAGTGACGGTGAGCCCGCGTACGGTCAGGCCGCGCCGGCTCACGAGAGGCCGTCCCGGGCGACGAGGCAGTGGGAGAGTGCCGCCACGCTGCCGGCCAGGACCGCCAGGGCCACCGCCGGGGCGATCGTCGCCGCGGGGTTGAGCCCCAGGCCCTGGAGGTTCTCGCGGAGCATGGCGGCCCAATCCGGCGCGGGCGGCGCGGGTCCGAAGCCGAGGACGTTGAGCGCGGCGGCGAGTTGCACGGCCAGCACCATGCGCTGGCCGAGGTCCGCGCAGACGAGCCCAGCGTGTGCGGGAAGGACTTCGCGCAGCAGTACGGCGCCACCCGTCTCCCCTCGGGACAGCGCCGCCTCGACATAGCCCGCCTGCCTCGCCGCGGCCGTGGCGTCGGCGACCACCCGCAGGGTCAGCGGCGTGCCGCCCAGAACGGTGCCGGCGATCACCGCCGCGGGACCCGGCAACGCCACCACCGCGAGCAGCGCGAGCAGCAGCAAGGGCAGGGCCAGCAGCAGGTCGGAGGCCCCGGCGACGGCGCGCCCGAGCCGTCCGCGGCTCCAGCCCACCCAGAGCCCGCCCGCCACTCCCAGAGCCGATGCCGTCAACGCGGCGGCCAGCGAGGTCAGGGTCAGGTCCCGGCCGCCGGCCAGGACCCTGGCGAGCACGTCCCTGCCCAGCGCGTCGGCGCCGAAGGGCAGCCCCGATGCGACCTCCGCCCATGGGGCCGCCACTATCGCGGCCGGGTCGTGCCCGGCCACCACTTCACCACCGAGCGCCACCAGGAGCACGACGCCGGACAAGCCCCCGAAAACGAGCATGGCGGGAGAGCGGCGCCTGGCCGACGGGGATCCGTCCGGTTCGGCGCTGCGCGCCGGAACCGACCTGTCCGCCGCATCCCCTGAGCGCTTCAGGAGAGAGCCGTTCGCACGCTTCATCGGCGGGCTGCCCTGGCGCGTGGGGCGACAGCATCGGCGGCGAGGAGACCGGCCACCACAACAGCCGCAGCCAGCAGGGCAACGCTCTGGACGACCGGCACGTCCCGTGTGGAGACGGCGGTGACCAGCAGCTCCCCCAGCCCCGCCAGCCCGAACAGGGTCTCCGCGACGGCCGCGCCCGCTACCAGCCCACCGAGAGTCACGGCGAGAAGGCGGGTGGCGGGCGCCGCGATCATCGGCAGCACGTACCGGAGTGCGATGGTGGCCGGTGACAGGCCGCGCAGTTCGGCATCACGCACATAGGGCCGGGCCACCACGTCCGCGATCGCCCCGCGGAGCAGGGCGGCGCCGTACGCGGCGATCGGCAGCGCGAGCGTGAGCACGGGAAGCACCAGCAGATCGGGCCGGCTCCAGGGAGGCTCTCCGGCGGGCAACATCGACACCGGAGGGAACAACCCCCAGGCCGCGGACAGCCAGGCCACCAGCGCGGCGGCCACCACGGCCTGCGGGAGCGCGGCGCCCGCCACGATCAACGCGTTCGCCGCGGGCCGCAACCACCTGGGGCCGCGCACGGCGGTCCAGGCCAGGGCCGCCGTAAGGGGGACGCTGACCGCCAGCGCCGCCACGGTCAGGGTGAGCGTCACGCCGGCCCGCTCCGCCACCAGCTCGCCGATCGGCCGCCCGGTGATGAGAGAGGCTCCCGGATCGCCGGTCAGCACCCCTGACAGCCAGCCCAGGTAGCGGACGTGCAGGGGACGGTCCAGCCCCTGCTCCGCCCTCAGCCGAGCGAGCTCGTCAGGAGTGGCACGACCGCCACTGACGAGGTCCGCCGCGTCCCCCGGCAGCGCCGCCGTGCACAGGAAGATCACCGCTGAGGCGGCCGCCATCAGCAGTACGCTCCTGGCCAGTGCACGGCCCGGCCACGGCACCCGGCGCATCTCAGCCGTCCGAGCTCACCTGGTCGATGAACGCCGAGGCGAATCCGATCCCCTCGGGAACGCCGCTCAGCCCTGCCTTGGCCAGGTCGAGCCGATCGCTCAGCGCCCAGATCGCGTAACCGCCCTGGTCCCGGAGCCTGGCCTGCAGCTCGCCCAGGAGCCCGCGCCGCTTGGCGTCGTCCGGCTCGGCCAGGGCTTTGTCGAGGTCTGCTGACCAGGTACGGTCCTGCCACGCCGTCTCGTTGGTGGGGGAGTCAGGCGTGAGTGCCACCCGCACCACGTCGAGGAAGGGGATGCCGCCCAGATAGCTGAGGTAGAAGGGCTTGCGGGCGTAGACGGCGGAGAAGTAGGTGTCGGCCGGCTCCACGGCCACCTTCACCCGCATCCCGATCTCGGCCAGTTGCTGGGAGATCAGCGTGGCGGCGCTGTCCATCCCCGGGTAGGCCGTGGTGGTGTGCAGCGTGAGCTCGACACCGTCGGCGAGACCGGCATCCGCCATCAGCTTCTTGGCGCGGGCGAGGTCGCGGGTGGTCTGCGCCAGGTTCGCCGGGCTGGTCGGGTCTTTGGGGGTGATGAGGTCGTTGCCGATTTCGCCGTAGCCGAGGAAGGCGGTGTCCAAGAGCTGTTGCCGGTCGAGGGCGAGCCGTACGGCCTCGCGTACCCGCAGGTCGTCGAAGGGTTTGGTGTCCATGCGCATGACCAGCGGGTACAGGGTGGCGCCCGGCCGGCGGAGCAGCCGTACGGCGCTGTTGTCCTCCTGCTGCTTGGCCAGCGTGGCGGGCACTCCCCCGGCCAGGTCGACCTGGCCGGACAGCAGCGCCTGGGCGCGGGCCTGCGGGTCGGGCACGGCGCGTACCTCGATGGTCCTGGCCGGCGGTTTGGGGCCCCACCAGTCGTCGTTCCGCTCGTACACCACCGCTTGTGCCCCGCCCTTGTTCGTCGGGCGGAAGGGGCCGGAGCCCGGCACCGGCTTGCCGAAGTCGTCGCTCCCCTCCGGCACGACGAACGTCGCGCCCTCCAGCGCCTTGCCGACCTCGGCGTAGGGCTTCCTGGTCACCAGCTCGAAGGTGGTGTCGTCGATCACCTCGGAGGCGTCGAGGTCGAACATGGCCATGCGGCCGAAGTTCTCCGCCGCCTTCTTGCCCATCCGGCGCAGCGAGAACAGCGCGTCGGCCGCCTTGACCTGGCGACCGTCGGAGAAGGTGGCGTCGCCGCGGATGGTGACCCGCCACTTGGTCAGGGTGGCGTCGGGCCGCCATGCGGTGGCCAGGCGCGGTTGGGTCGAGCCGTCGGCGCCGGGAAGGGTGAGAACGTCGTAGGTCAGGGCCATCCTGACCACATCGCTCTCGCCGGGCAGCAGACCGTGCGGGTCGGTGACGGCGTTGGACGGCGAGCCGGGCGCGGCGTAGCGCACAGTGCCCATGCCGGAGCCGGTGCCGGTCGGCTGGGCAGCGGTGCTGGCCGGCGCGGTGCCGGGCGCGGTGCCGGAACAGCCCGCCAGCAGGGCCACCGCGGTGACGACCGCCGCCGATCGGCGGCGGAGTTGGGAATGCATGGGAACCTTTCTCAAAGTCGCGCCAGCGCTCTGTCGAGCGCGGCGTTGATCAACCGGGCCACGGCGGGCAGCACGGGAGGGTGCAGCAGGCCGTAGTGGTGGGCGTCGACCCCGGTGGCCTCGACCGGCCCGGCCAGGTAGCGTCCCCAGCCGAGGTCGGGCCGGCCCGGCGGGGTGTCGTCGACGCCCATCCCGATGGCAGAGTTGCGAGGTGAGGGCCGCTCTGCCCGGATCAGCAACGTGGCTGTGTCCGGGTCGGCCAGCCGCCGTGGGGTGTGGGCGGCCAGCGCCCGCAGGTGTCTGGCGAACACGGCCACGCGCCCCGCCAGGTCCTCGCCGCGGCCCAGCAGCCGGTGCTCGCGTAGCCGGTCGGCGACCGCGCTCATGCGCCCTTCCTCGGGTACATCACCGACACTCAGGTCGATACCGAGGTAGGCCTCCAGAGCGTGCAGGTGCCGTACCGTCACCTCCCATTCGATCTCGGCGGCATCACGGCCGGGAACGTCGCGGATGAGCGCGGGATCGTTGGAGTCGAGCATCGCCAGCAGCGCGGTGTGCCGGCCACCGGCGTGCAGCAGCCGGGCCATCTCCTGGGCCACGGTGCCGCCCATCGACCAGCCGCCCAGCAGCCAGGGTGCCGTTCCCGGGCCGCCGGAGGCGTCGATCGCCCGCACGTACTGCTCGGCGATGCCTTCGACGGTCTCCGGTCCCGGCCCGTACGCGCCCGACAGTTCGGGATCGGCGAGTGCCACGACGTCCACGCGGGTGTCCAGCAGCCGGGACAGCTCGGCGTAGCACAGCACGTCACCGCCCGAGGGGTGGGCGAGGTACAGCGTGGGGCGGGCCGTTCCGCCCGGCTCGGCCCGCAGCGGCAGCACGATGTCCCGCACGGAGCCGGCCTGGTTCACCACCGCTCGCGAGATCGGCTCTTGAGGCGAGGGTGGTGCGGCACTGCCCGAGGAAAGAGCGGCTTCTCCCGAGGGCGCCGGAACGGTGTGCCAGAGCTCGGGCCGGATCCAGGCGTCGGACGATCGGGCCAGCTCGCGCACCCGTGTCACGTGCTCGGCGATCGCCGCCTCCAGCTCGTCGCCGGGCAGGACGCCCTCCAGGACGTCCCATTGCAGCCGCAGTTCGCCGTCGTGTTCGAGCACCTGGTGGTCGAGCCAGGTCTGCGGCGTCTGTGAGACCGCGTATACCTGCTCGCCGGCCCATTCCAGGTGGCCGCCGTCGTCCACCATGTCCGTGATGCCGAGCGCGCTGGTGAACACCACGGGCACCGGCCGTACCTCTCCCGTCCTGGCAGCTTGCTCGGTGAGCACGTCCAGTGCGGAGAAGCCGCGGTGGTCGAGGTCGTCGAACATCCTCGCCTGGGTGGCGGCGGCCCGGTCGGCGAAGACGGCGGCGGGCTCGGCGGGGACCTCGTGCAGCAGCAGGGAGGTGAAGTCGCCGACAACCCGGTTGACGTGCGGATGGATGGCCGGACGGTCGAAGAGGGTCAGTGTCACGCAGAACCCGGCTGCCCCGGACCAACGGGCCAGTACGTCAGCGTAGACGGTCAGCAGCGCCGCCGCCGGGGTGACCCGGTGCCGGGCGGCGGCTTCCCGAAGCGCTGCCCATTCCTCGCGGTCCAGCCGTGCGGAGCGCCGTACGAATTTCGGGGGTGACCCTCCCGGGTCGTGGACCGGCAGGCGGGGCGGGCCGGGGAGCGTGTCGAGGCGCCGGCGCCAGTAACGCGCGGCGCGGTCGTCACGCCGTCGCTCCAGCGCGGCCGCGCAGGCCGCCGGGTGCAGATCCAACGGCGGCAGCGGGGCACCAGGGTTCTCGTAAAGGGCGTGCAGTTCGGACTCGATGATCCACCAGCTGGCGGCGTCGCAGATGAGCACGTCGACTCCGATGAACAGCCTGATCATGTTTCCGGGCAGCCGGGCCGCCTGGATCTGCGCCAGTGGCCAGCGGTCGGGCGGGCCGGGCTTGGTGGACAGCTTCTCCCGCAGCACGGCCAGCCGTTCGGCCCGGCGGCCCTCTGTCGTCGCGGTCAGGTCGTGCGCCCGGATCCGGTAGCGCGGCAGGTTGTCCAGCACGCGAAGCCGTCCCTCGGGCGTGGCCACGGCGCGGAGCATGGGATGGCGGGCCACGACCTGGTTCCAGGCCTCCTCGAAGCGGTTGAGGTCCAGGTTGTGGCAGTCGTACTCGAGGAAGAAGTGGCAGGGCAGCTCCCCCCACTGGTAGCCGCCGTCCCGCCCGATCCAGTAGGCGTGCTGGACCCGTGTCATGGCGAAGGTGCCGTCGCCGTCGACGGCGTCCTCCTCCGGCGTGCTCTCCTGGGCCGGGTACGGCTGCGAGCCCGCCGATTCGACCAGCTTGGCGATGCCCGCCACGGTGGGCGAGGCCAGCAGGTCCCGCATGCCCGGCCGGACGCCGAAGCGTTCGCCCAGCGCGGCCAGCATTCGCACGCCCAGCAGGGAGTGGCCGCCGAGCGCGAAGAAGTCGGCGGCGGGATCGTTCACCGGGATGCCGAACAGCTCCGACCACAACTCGCTCACCGCTCGCTCGGCCGGAGACAGGCGCGCCACGTCGCCGCCGGTGGCCACGATCGGCCTCGGTTTCCCCGCCGCGATGACGCGCGGGTTGAGATCGGTCCCGGCGACCGACACGATCGCGGGCACCGTGCCCGACTCGCGCGCGGCCAGCAGGCGGTCCAACGCCCTGGTACCGGTGACCGCGTCGAGCGCGTCGGCGAGGACGACGGTGGCCTCGGCACCGTCCTCGGCCACCCGCCAGCCGTCCCAGACCGCGCTGACCCACTGGGTGGCGCCGGGCGCCGCGAGACCGAGCGCGTCCATCGCGGCGTTGGCCGCCGCGTAGGGGCCCATTCCGACACCGCCGACCAGCGTGGTCACCGAGGACATGAGCAGCACTGTCCGGGGACGGCGCTCCGGCGGCAGCGCGGCGATCGCGTCCCTGAGCGCGAGCGCTCCCCCGGCCTTGGCCCGCACATGCGCGGCCGCCTGGCCGGGGTCGAGCGACCGCAGCGGGTCCAGCCGCGCCCCCGCCACCACGCCTGCCGCATGGACGACGAGCTCGATGGGCTCGCCGGCGGACAGCTCCTCGATCAGGGCCGAGGTCGCGGCAGGGTCGGCGGCGTCACAAGCCCGCACGTCCACACCGGCCTCGGCGAGCGCGGTTCCCCGGTGACCAGCCGTACGCGATGTGACGACCACCCGATGCCCGCGCGCGGCCAGATGCCGGGCGAACAGTTGCCCGACCGCCCCCAACCCACCGGTGATCAGCACGCTGCCGGTCGCCGTGGCGCTCCCTCCGGTGCGGGCCGGGCTCCAAGGCGCCAAGCGGCGCCGCCACCTGGTCACGCCACGCATTGCGGTTTCCGTTCCGGTCCCTTCTCCGCTCGCGAGGGCGCTGAGTTCACGGAGCACGGCACTCGCCTCGGTGGCGGGCTCGGCCTGCGTGCCCAGGTCGAATGTGGCCCATCGCAACCCGGGCTGTTCCTGACCGAGCACTCGCGGGAGCACGCGGACGGCCGCCTGCGCCGGGTCGGGTGGTGGATCGCCACCGACCTGCTCGCCGTGCCGGGTGACCAGGAGCAGACACGGCTGCTCCGCCCGCCCGGCCTGCTCGGCCGCCACGGATGCGACCTCGCCGAACGCGAGCACGGCAGCGACGACGTCGTCGGCGCCCGGCGTGGCGGCCCGCTCAGCGCCGTCCCCCGTCGCCACCACGACCAGTCCGGTCAAGGGCTCGTCGGAAGCCGTGAGATCGGCCGCCTCCAGCCGGGCGCGCAGCTCATCCGCCAATGTGCCGGTCCCGATCACGGCCCAGCGGCCGGCCGGGACCGGCTCCGACTCGGCGGGGAGGACCTGACTCCACACCGGAACCTGCAGCGGCTCCTCCGCATCGACCTCCAACGACGTGTCCGAAGCAGGAGGGTCGATCCACAAGCGGCGGCGCTGGAAGGCGTACCCCGGCGCGTGCACCCGCCGCCGACCGGCTGCGGACAGCGCGGCGAGGTCCACGGGCCGGCCGTGGGCCCACAGTGTGGCGACTGCCTGCCGCACGCTCGCCGGCTCCGGCTCGTCCGGCACCAGCGTCGCCAGGACCGACCGCAGGCCTGGCAGGGTGTTCCTGCGCGCGAGGGCGGACAGCGTGGTTCCCGGACCGACCTCCACGAGCACGGTGTCTTCCCCGGTGCCGAGTGCTGCCTCCAATGCCTGCGCGAACCGTACGGGGTCGCGCAGTTGCCGCGTCCAGTGACCGGCGTGCGCCAGTTCGGCGCCGATCGAGGCGCCGGTGACCGTGCTGAACACGGGCACGGCGGGGGTGCCGCCCGTCAGTCCGGCCAGTGCCGCGCCCAGGCCGGGCAGCTCCGGCTCCATCAGGCGGGAGTGCATCGCGGCGTCCACCCGCAACCTCGTGCCCGTGATGCGACGTCCGCGCAGCTCGTGCGCCAGCCGGTCGACGGCCGCCGCGGGCCCGGACACCACGCAGGCGGCCGGGGCGTTGACGGCGGCGAGATCGAGGCCGGGATGGCGCGACAGCAGTTCGCGTGCCTCTTCCTCGCCGAGCGGGACGGCGAGCATCGAGCCGCCACCGGCGGCTCTGGCCGCGGCGGCGCACCGGGCGGCGACCAGCTTGGCGGCCTCGGCGAGCGGCAGCGCGCCGCTCACCACCGCGGCTGTGCACTCACCCAGGCTGTGTCCGACGAGGGCGTCGGGCACGACGCCCCATGATGCGAGCAGCCGCGCCAGTCCGTACGACACGGCGAAGACGGCCGGCAATCCGAAGCCGGCGTCGCGGACGCGTGCCTCGCTGATTCCCGGGTCCAGGGCTTCGCGGACGTCGGCGCCAAGCAGCGGGCGCAACCGCTCCGCGCACTCGTCCACGGCCTGGGCGAAGACCGGCTCGTCACAGTAGAGCGCGTTGCCCATCCCGGGATAGGCGCTCCCCGCGCCGGGGAAGGCGAACACCAGGCGCGGGCCGGCCGCCTTGACCGGCGTCGCCGCGGCCAATCCGGCGCGGCCCACGCCCACCATCCGGTAGGCCAGCTCGGCACGTCCCGTGGCCAGCGTGTAGGCGAGGTCGGCCTCGTCGGGTTCGGGCCGGGACGCCAGAGCGCGGGCGGTGGCGACCGCCGCCTCAGCGGTGGCGGCCGAGACCGCCAGCACCTGGGGCCGCCGATCGGCGGGGACGGGCGGGCGGTGCGGGGCCGGCCCGAGCACGGCGTGGCAGTTGGTGCCGCCGATGCCGAACGAGCTCACTCCTGCCAGCGAAGGGGCGTCCCAGTCCCGGGTCTCGGCGATCACCTCGAACGGCGACCCATCCAGGCCGAGCAGCGGGTTGAGCGGGTGGGCGTGCAGCGACGCGGGCAGCATCCGGTGCTGTACGGCCAGGACGGCCTTGATGAACGAGGCGATGCCGGCGGCGGAGTTGGCGTGGCCGATGTTGCCCTTCACCGAGCCCAGCCCGCACCACGCCGGTCCGGTGTCACCGAACACCCGCCGCAACGCGGCCACCTCGATGGGATCACCGAGCGTGGTGGCGGTGCCGTGCGCCTCGACGAGACCGATCTCGCGCGGCACCGCGCCGGCCACCGCGAGCGCCTCGGCCACCGCCCGGGCCTGGCCCCGCATGGACGGCGCGGTGAACCCAGCCTTGTCGGCTCCGTCGTTGTTCACCGCCGAGCCGTGCAGCACGGCGAGCACCGGGTCGCCGTCGGCCAGCGCGTCGTCCAGGCGGCGCAGCACCACCACGCCCACGCCCTGGGTGTAGACGATGCCGGTGCCGTCCGCGCTGAACGGCCTGATCGTCCCGTCCGACGCGTACACGCCGCCGGCGACGTGCACGTACCCCTGCCCCTGCGGCACGATCAGCGACACCCCACCTGCGAGCGCGGTGTCGCACTCGCCGGACAGCAGCGACTGCGCGGCCAGATGCACGGCGACCAGCGAGGTCGAGCAGCTGGACGCCACCGCCACCGCCGGGCCCGTCAGGTTCAGCCGGTAGGCCGTCTGCAGCGGCAGGTAGTCGGCCTGGGTCGAGATCGCCGTCTGCAGGCTGCCGAGCGGGTCCCGTCCCGCGCCGGTCGGGTTCCACCGCTCGGCGAGGTTGCTCGCCAGGTAGGCGCTCTGCATGGCGCCCGCGAAGACCCCGACCGCGCCGGCCCCGCGTCCGCCGCCATGACCGGCGTGTTCCAGCGCGTGCCAGGCACATTCGAGGAACAACCGCTGCTGAGGGTCCAGCAGGGCCGCCTCGGCGTCGCTGAGCCCGAACGGCTCGGGGTCGAAGTCGGCCTGGCCCTCAATGAGCCCGCCGACGGGGACAAACCCTGGGTGCGCCCGCAATCTGCCCGGCACGCCTCGGGCGGTCAACTCGTCGTCGGTGAACCTGGTCAGCCCTTCGCGACCGTCCCGCAACAGCGCCCAGTACGCTTCGGCGTCAGGCGCCCCGGGAAAGCGGCAGGCCAGGCCGACGACGGCGATCGGATTCTGTGCGGCGCTCATCCGGCGAGCTCCGCCGCACGCGCTCGGGCAGCCCTGCGAGCGGCGGCTTGATCAGAAACGAGATCGGGCTCGGCTGCCGAGGGCGGATCTTCTCGAGGTGACGGGGTGGCCAGGCCGGTGCTGCCGGACGCCTCTCTGCGGGCGGTGATGAAGGCGGCCAGGTCCCGGACCGTGGGCCGGGCGAACATGTCCACCACTGTCAGTCCTTCGTCCAGCTCGGCTCTTAGGGCGCGATGGGCCAGCACGACGGTCAGGGATGACGCTCCCAGCCGGAAGAAGGGCGTGGTCACATCGACCGGCGTCTTGAGCAGCTCGCTGAAAACCCTGGCCACGGCCCGCTCCACCTGCGGATCCGGCACCGCGTCCGGCCTGGCGGGGACAGGGTGGGGCGGCTCCTGCTGACCCGCGAACGTGTCGGGTTGTGGCTCGACGGTGGGCGTGGCGAGACGCGGCGATGTGGCGACGTCAGGCGTGGGAAGGCCGTCGGCGCCACCCTCGACGACGAGCTCCATCACCCCGTCGGGCGACACAGTGAGAGTGAGACGTAGCCCGCGCGTGACCGTGGCGCTGATCGCCTGCGCAGGCCGTGCGGTCACCGCAGGAAGGAACGCCCGCGCGCTGGGGGCGGTCGCTCCGGTGACGGCCGGAGGCGTGTTCAGGACCGCTGGGCTGGGAGCCTCGTCCCGGGCCGGAGCCCCGGTTGGCTGGTACGGGTTGGCGAGCGCCTTGTAGTCGATCTTGCCGTTGTCCGTGATCGGCAGGGTGTCCATGATCAGGAAGCGGTTGGGCACCATGAACCCGGGCAGGCTCGCCCGCAATGCCTCGATCAGCTCGTCGTCCGCCGGAGGCGTCGCGGGATCGGCGGGCACCACGTAGCAGACCAGTCTCGGCCGGTCGTCGGGCCCGGGCACCGCGCGGGCCACCGCCTGCCGCACGGCGGGGAGCCGGTCGAGAGTGGCCTCGATCTCGCCGAGCTCGATCCGGTGGCCGCGGATCTTGACCTGCCGGTCCAGCCGGCCGAGGAACTCGATCGTCCCGTCGTACCGCCAGCGTCCGAGGTCGCCGGTCCGGTAGAGACGGCGGCGCAGGATGGGGTGCGTGATGAACCGCTCGGCCGTCTGCCCGGGGTCCCCGACGTAGCCGCGGGCCAGCCCGTCGCCGCCGATGTGCAGCTCGCCCGGCTCGCCCACCGGGCAGGGCCGGCCGTGTTCGTCGAGGATGTGGAAGGACTGGCCGCGTAGCGCCCGGCCGTACGGGATGCTCGGCCACGACGGGTCCACCTCCCCGATGGGATGGCAGATCGACCAGATCGACGCCTCGGTCGCCCCGCCCAGGCTGACCACTCTGGCGTCCGGGGCCAGCGCCCGCAGCCTGTCGGGCAGCGTCACCGGGATCCAGTCGGCCGACAGGAACACCAGACGCAGCGTGGCCAACGCCTCGCGCACCGCCTGCGGCTCCAGCTCCGCGTACTCCACCAGCATCTCCAGCAGGGCAGGAGCGGTGTTCCACACGGTGACGCGGTGGCGGGCCATCAGCTCCAGCCAGTGGCCGGGGTCGCGCTGGCGGTGGGCGTCGGGCAGGACCACGGCGCCCCCGGACCCGAGCACCGAGAAGATGTCGTAGACCGACAGGTCGAAGCTGAACGCCGACAGGGCCAGCACCCGGTCGTCCGGGGCGAGGGGGAACCGGTCGGCGAGATCGTCCAGGGTGGTACGCGCCGCACGGTGCTCGATGGCCACCCCCTTGGGCCGCCCGGTCGAACCCGACGTGAAGATCGCGTAGGCGAGGTCGTCCGGGGCGGGCCGGCGCGGCTCGGACTCGTCCGGAAGCCGGAGAACGCCGTCGGCGTCGAGCCGATGCACGCTGACGTGGCCCGGCCACGCGGTGTCGTCGGCCTCCGCCGTGAGCAGCGCCGTCCGGATCGAAGCCTGCTCGCACAGCGAAGCCACCCGGCCTGCGGGCCAGGACGGTTCGACGGGCACGTACCCGGCTCCGCCGGCCAGCACTCCCAGCAGGGCGGTGACCTGCGCGACGCCCTTGTCCGCCACGACCGCCACGAGATCGCCGGGCCCGATCCCGAGCGCGGCCAGCGCCCGGCCCGTGCGCATGGCCTGCTCGCTCAGCTCCTGCGCTGTCACCTCGCCGGTCAGGTCGAGCAGGGCGGGCGCGGACGGGTCGCGTTCGGCGGCGGCGCGCAGCGGGTCGTCCAGGAGCGGACCGGTCCCACCGAACGCCCCGCCCGCCACGTCCTCGTCGGGGAGGAACGAGGGGTCCCAGCCGAGCGCGGAGTCGGTCCACAGCTCCGGCTCCGTGGCCAGCCGCCGCAGGAGGCGGACGTGCGCGGCCAGCATGCCGTCGACGAACCCGGCCGGCAACGCGCCGTCCACGACGTCCCACGCGATGCGGAGCCTGCCGTCCTCGTCCCAGACGATGTGGTCCAGCATCACCTGCGGCGTCTGCGAGACGCCGAAGACCTCGGCGCCGAGCCAGGCGGTGGGCGCCTCGCCGGGTCCCGCCAGGCCGACGCCGCTGGTGAAGACCACGGTGTGGGTGGGTACGGGCAGCCCGGTGGCGGGGTCGGTCACCCGGGGACGCTCCCCCGACTCGATCGCCGTACGCAGTGCCTCCATCCCCGAAACCGCCCGGTGGTCGAGGTCGGTCCAGAACTGCCGGTTGACGGCCGCGGCGTAGCCGGTGAAGCCGTACCAGCGGCCGGGGTCGGCGACGGGGATCTCCACCAGGACGGTGCTGGTGAAGTCGCCGACGACACTGTCCAGGCCCGGGGTGTCATCTGCGAGAGCCAGGTCGTCGCGGTCGAAGAGGGTGGTGTTGAGGCAGAAGGGATCGCGGGCGCCCCAGCGCTGCAGCACCAGGCCGAAGGCGGCCAGCAGCAGGCCGGTGGGGCTCAGCCCGTGCGCCGCACCCTGCTTGCGCAGCTGCGTCCAGTCCTCCGCGGACAGCTCGGCGGCATGCCGGATGATGCGGTGGCCGCTGAAGTCGGCCGGGCCACGGGTCCAGGGCAATCCTGGGCCGTCCGGCAGGCCGGCCGCCCGGCGCGCCCAGTAGGCCGCGTCGATCTCGCGCCGCCGCAGGTCGGCCGGGGCCTCCAGCCGACGCCGTACGAGGTCGGCGAAGCCGAGCGGCGGTGCAGGCAGCTCCAGGTCAGGGTCGGCGGCGTACTGGCCCCACTCCCTCATCAGCCGCATCCAGCTCATGAGGTCCAGGGCCAGCACGTCCACACCGATGAACAGCCGGGTCCGGCCGTCCGGCAGCAGCGCCGCACGCAGGTCGAACAGCGGCCACCGGTCGGCGGGCAGCACCTGGTGCGAGCATCTCGCACGCAACGCCTCCAACGCCTGCTCCGCCCGTTCCGGACCCTCACCACGCAGGTCCGTACGGGCGATGACGTAGTCGGGCACCTCCGCGAGCACTCTCTGCCTGGCGTCGGCGTCCACGACCATGCGCAGCATCGGATGCCGCCGGACCAGCCGATTCCACGCGCTCTCCAACCGGTCGAGGTCCGCGTCCTGGGCGTCCTGCGGCACGCGGTCGTACTCGAAGTAGTAGAAGGTCGCCACTCCGCCCAAGGGGAAGGCCGGGTCCCGGCCGACCAGGTAGGCGGTTTGGATGGGAGTCAGCGGAAAAGACTCCCCTGCCTCGGCGGGGTCGTCCGGGACGATCCCGGCGGCGACCGTGCGCGCGGTCGCCGCCCCGAGGAAGGCCGTCAGCGGGAGTTCGAGTCCGGACTCCTCCAGCAGGCGCCGGCGCAGGCGTACGGCAGTGAAGGACTCCAGCCCCAAGGCGGTGAGCGGGGCGTCGGGGTCCAGATCCGAGGGCCGGAGTTCCAGTACGTCGGCCAGGCAGGCGAGCACTTCTTCGACGGTGGCGGAACCCAAGGGGTGACCCCTTCCACAGAGATAGCAATGGAAACGGTTTTCATTGCTACACAACTTCTCACATTTGTCCAGATCTTGAAAATGATTACCGTTATTTCGTACGATCTCGCCCTATGTCGCTGCTGAACGACCGCGCTGACAGTGCCGCGCACGCCGCCATCGCCGGAACCGGCATCGGTGACGCGGCCGGAGCCGTCCATGACCTGGACCGGCTGATCCTGCTCGGCATCGCGGCCGACCTGCACCGGCGCACCCGGCTGCGCTCGGGGCTGGCACACGGGCCCGGCGCGGTCGCGGACGACCTGGGCGCCGCGCCCCGGCACCGCTGGATCGCCGGGCACTGGCTGAGCGCCCTCCACGACGCCGGCCTGGTCGGCCGGGACGCCACCGGCCGATACCACGACCTGCACGGCCCGCGGCGGGCGGAGCTGGCCGCCGCCCGCACCCGCATGGAGGCCGCGCGGCTGGCGCTCGGCTACCCCACCGAGCTGGCCGAGCTGATGCTGCGCTCGCTGCGGCTGCTGCCGTCCCTGCTGCGCGACGAGATCGGCGTGCAGGCGCTGCTCTACCCCGACGGGGAGCCGGCCACCGCCGAAGCCGTCTACCGCGGCAACGTCATCAGCCGCTACCTCAACGCCGCCGCGGCCGAGGTGGTCCGGGACCTGGCCGAGCGTGTCACCCGCCCGCTGCGGATCCTGGAACTGGGCGCCGGCATCGGCGCCACCACCGCCGACCTGCTGCCGGCGCTGACCGGCCGGCCGGTCGAGTTCTACCTGTTCACCGATCTGTCACCGTTCTTCCTCGACACCGCGCGCCGCCGCTTCGACGCCGGCTTCCTGCGGTACGCCCTGCTCGACATCGCCCATGACCTGCCGCAGCAGCCGGGCGGGCTGGACCTGGTCGTCGCGGCGACCATGGCGCACAACGCCCCGCATGTCGACCGCCTGCTCGGCCAGGTCGCCGCGTTGCTCGCCCCCGGCGGGCGGGTGCTGCTCGTCGAGACTGTCCGCGAGCATCCCCAGTCACTCACCTCGATGCCGTTCGCGCTGTCCACCGACGACGGCCCGCCGCGGCGGCTCGACTGCCGGGCCGGCACCACCCGCACCTACCTGCGTCGCGAGGAGTGGCTGAGCGCGCTGGCAGGCAGCGGGCTGCGGATCGAGGTGGACCTGCCCCGTCCCGGGGATCCGCTGACCGCGCTGTCGCAGCGCCTGCTCGTCGCCATCCGCTGATCACCCGACTGTTCACCCGACTGTTCACCCGACTGTTCACCCGACGATGGGAGTGCACGTATGAAGGAGCTGGCCGAGATCTGGTCGGAGCTGCTCGGCCTGCCGCCCGAGGAGATCCCGCACGATGTCGGGTTCCTGCGCCTGGGCGGGGACTCGGTGCTGGCGGTCCGCATGTCGGCGCTGGTCCGCAAGCGGCTCGGCGTCGCGCTCGCCCTGTCGGACGTACGGGTCGAGACCACGCTCGGCGACCTGGCCGAGCTCGTACGGCGGCACACCTCCGGCGGCGGCTCCACGACCCGGGCCCTGCCGCTCACCGTCACGCCGCGGCCGGACCCGCATGCCGAATTCCCCCTGCTCCCCCTCCAACAGGGCTACTTCGTCGGCCAGCAGGACGGCTGGGAGCTGTCCTACGACTCGGCCCACTACTACCTGGACTACGCGCTGACCGGCATGGACGGCGACGAGGCCGCCGACGCGCTGGCGGACGCGGTCGAACGGCTCGCCGCGCACCAGCCCACGCTGCGGGCCCGGGTCACCTCCGACGGCCGCCAGCACGTCCTACCCGCCGACGCACCCGGCGCGGTACCCCGGGTCCGCGTATACGACCTGCGCGAGGCTGGCCCGGACGAGATCGCCACCGCGCTGCGCGACGTACGGCAGGAGATGAGCACCAGCGGGCCGGACCCCACCAGCGGCCCCGGCATCGACGTCCGGCTCACGCTGCTGCCCGGGGACGAAGGCCGGCTCCACCTCGGGCTGAGCCTGCTGATCTTCGACGGCTGGTCGTCCAGCGTGCTCAGCCGCGACCTGCTCACCTTCGTCGCCGACTGGAACGCCGCCCTGCCGGCCCTGGACATCCACTTCGGCGACTACGTCACCTCGCTCGCCGACTTGCCGGCCACCAAGGCCTGGCAGGCCGACCGGGACTGGTGGTGGTCCCGGCTCGGCACGCTGCCGGGACCTCCGGCACTGCCTCTGGCCGCCGACCCGCAGGAGGTGCGGCCGGTCACCATGGGCAACCGCGAACACCGTTGGAGCGCCGAAGACTGGGCGGCGCTGCGGCGGCGGTGCACCGATCGGGCCGTGACCCCGTCCACGGCCATGCTGACGGCGTTCGGCGTGGTGCTGGCGCGCTGGGCCGGGCACCACCGGATGTTGCTGAACTCGCTCCAGCTCAACCGCCTGCCCATCCACCCCGAGGTGCAGCGCGTGGTGGGTGCCTTCGCCGCGACCATGCTGCTTCCCCTCGACCTGGACTCCAAGGCCACGTTCGCCGAGCTCGCCACCAGCGTGCAGGCGACGTCCGGCGAGCACGCCGCCCACAACCTGATCACCGGTGTTGAGGTCGGGCGCGAGGTGGCCCGCCGCCGGGGGAGCTGGCGGCCGGTGGGGCCGGTCGTGTTCCAGAGCGTGCTCGGGGTGGACGCGGCCATGGGCGGCGGACCGCCGGAGGAGGCGGGGCCGCTGGGCCGAGTAGTCGCCTCCGACTACTTCCACCAGCTGCGCACGCCGCAGGTGGCGATCGAGGTCCGCTGCTTCGAGCTGGGCCCGGAGATGGTGGCGGTCTTCTCCCTGGTCGAGGAGCTGTTCGACACCGATCAGGTGACGGTTGCGTTCGCGGAGTTCGTGGCGTTGGTCGACGCCCTCGCCGAGGGGAGCGGCTGGGATCGGGTGCCCGGGTTGCCCGAGGAAACGGAGCCCGGCTCAGCATCTGGTTTGCGGCTCGGCCTGTTGCCCGAGATGGCCGTCCGACACCGGGAAGGGCCACCGGCCGACGATCTGGAGCAGGCCGTCGCCGACGTGTTCGAAGAGCTCTTGGAGGTGCCGGTGCTCGACCGGGCCGCCGACTTCTTCGGCCTCGGCGGGGACTCCCTGCTCGCGGTACGGGCGGTCGTGCGGCTCGCCAAGGAGGCCGGCGTGTCCGTGCCCGTGCGGGAGTTCCTGGCCGACTCCACAGTGGCAGGGGTGGCCACCGCCGTCCGCTCCCGCCTCGGTGACCAGCGGTGATCGGGATCCTGGGCGCCACCGGCGCGGTCGGCCGCACGGCCGCGCAGCGCATCGCCGCCTACGGCCTGGGACCGCTCCGCGTCGGCGGCAGAAACCTGACGGGGGCCGCGGACCTCGCGGCCACACTTGCCGCTCCCGCGCATGCGGTCCGGGTGGACCTGAACGACCCCGCCGAGCTGGCCGCCTTCTGCGACGGCTGCCGGATCGTGGTCAACTGCGCAGGGCCCACGTACCAGGTGCTGGACACGGTTGCCCGCGCCGCCTTCGCCGCCGGCGCCCACCACGTCGACATCGGCGGCGAGCTGGCCGCCAAGGATGCGCTCACCGGCGAAGGCGTCGCCGATGACCGGATCGCGGTGTTCTCCGCGGGGGTCATGCCTGGCCTTTCCGGCCTGCTGCCCCGGCTGCTGGCCAAGGGACGCCCGTTGCGCCGCCTCGACGTGTACGTGGGTGGAGCTGCCGTCTTCACCCCGTTGTCCGCCGTGGACGCGCTGCTGACCAGGGGGCCGAGGTTCGGCGAACCCATGGCGGCCTGGCGGGACGGCCGGGTGGCCCCCGGCACGCTGGCCCCGCTGCACCAGGTGCGGCTGCCGGGCTTCCCGGTACCCGTGCACGCCTGGCCGTACCTCACCACCGAGGCACAGACTCTGGCCACCGACACCGAGGCCGACGAAGTGCGCTCCTATAACGTCTTCGTCTCCAACCGCCTCCCCGAAGCCCTCGCCGCGACCTGGGCCGAGGTGCCGGACGCCCGCCCCGAGACACTCGCACCACACGCGGAGGCCGTGGTGCGGGCCTCGCTGCAGGACAACGCCGACTTCGGCGCCTTCTACGTCATGCTGTTCACCGCGCGACCTCGTCCGGGCAGCTCCCCCGGACCCACGAGAGTGCTGCTCACGGCCGTGGACTCCTACGCGCTGAGCGGGGTGGTGATGGCGCTGGCCACCCGCGCGGTGTTGTCCGGCTCTATGCCGGCCGGCGTCCACCTGGCGGCCGAAGTGCTGGACCCCGGCGCCACCGCCGCCGCGTTGCGAAATGACGCGCTTGTGGGAGGTCTCACCATCGAATGAGGCCAGCGCTGAGGTCTCGCCAGGTTGTCGCGCGCGTCTTCCCGTCACAGATCTTGACCGTTGATCGGTCCGGTGGCACGGTCACGTTGCCGTCGCCGCTGCCGGCCAGCCAGCCGGCAGCGGTCCCTGCGCACGTCGCACAAATGGCGCCGTGGTCATCCACCGTCTCCATTCCGCGAGCGACGACACGGTGGCCTTCCACCAGCTCCACCAGATCGATGTCGACAACAAGGTCGAGACGCCTCGACCCGCCCATCGTGGCGAAATAGGCGTCGGTAGCCGTACGCGGCGGAATCCTGATCACGGCTCCAACATCGGACACGATCGAGAAGCCCAGGACGCTTCGGCGCGTCAGCGGACCCGGACGGGCAGGGTGTGCAGCCCACGGATGAGGGTGCTGTCGCGCCATTGCAGGACGGGCGAGCCCAGTTCGATGCTGGAGAAGCGGCCGAGCAGCCTTCCGATGGCGATCTGCGCCTCCAGCCGGGCCAGCGGCGCGCCCACGCAGTAGTGGATGCCATGACCGAAGGCCAGATGGCCGCCGCCTGGCCTGGTGAGGTCGAGCCGGTCAGGATCAGGGTAGCGGTCCGGGTCGCGGTTGGCGGCCAGCAGGGAGATGAAGACGAACTCGCCCTCGGGGATCTCGACGTCGCCGACGCGGATCGGCTCAGTGGTGAAGCGCAGGGTCGCGATGTTGATCGGGCCGTCGAAGCGCAGGAACTCCTCCACCGCGCCCGGCAGCAGTGAGGGGTCGGCCCGCAGCGCGGCCAGCTGGTCCGGGTTGCCGATCAGGGCGAGCACGCTGTTGGCGATCAGGTTGACCGTGGTCTCGTGGCCCGCCACGAGCAGCAGGAACGCCATGGACACCACTTCGTCCGCGGTCAGCCGATCGCCTTCGTCGGAGATGTGCACGAGCTCCGACAGCAGGTCCTCGCCGGGCGCGGCCCGCTTGGCGGCGACGAGGCCCGTCAGGTAGGCCAGCATCCACGCGTGGGCCGCGCGCATCTCCTCGGCCGACGAGGCCGCCACGAAGGGGGCGGTCCAGGTCCTGAACTCGTCGTGGTCCGCGGCCGGGATGCCGAGCAGCTCGCAGATGACGGCGATCGGCAGGGGGAAGGCGAACGACTCCATGAGGTCGAACTCGCCCGCCTCCGCCATGCCGTCGAGCAGGCCGTCGGTGATCTGCTCGATGCGCGGGCGCAGCCGCGACACCGTCCTGGCGGTGAACGCCTTGTTCACCAGTTTGCGCAGGCGCGTGTGGTCGGGCGGGTCGGAGTTGAGCATGTGGGCCGACAACGACGAGGCGTACGGCCCCGCCGTCCCCGGTGGGAACAGCTTCACCGCCCTGGCGCTGTCCTTGGCCAGCCTGGGGTCGTTGAGCAGCTCCCTGGCTTCGGCGTACCTGATGACCAGCCAGACCCTGAGCCGCCGGTGCGCGGTCGCGGGCCGTACCGGCCCCGCCTCGCGGGCGCGCCGGTAGACCGGATGCGGATCCTGGAAGAAGGCCCGGTCGAGGTTGAGTGCCGGGTCCGTGACCGATTCGCTGTACCGCAATGTTCGCCTCTCTCCAGCTCGGCGGGCGCCCGCCGAGACCGCCGTACGATCTCCGCTAGCCTCGGGCGGGCAGGGCGTCCGTCACCTCGTCGATGAGGCCGGCCAGCTCGCCCGGCCGCGACAGGAACGGAGAATGGCTCCCCGGCAGGTGCCTGACCACCCCGGCCATCGTGAGCTGCCGCTTGATGAACAGCTCGGGCATGCTCCGGTCATCGTCGCAGACGATGAGCGCGGAAGGCACCGCTCGCCACGAGGCCCGCGTCTGCCGCTCGGTGAAGGCACGCGCGCTCTGTGGCCTGAGCCGGGCGACGGCCGCCTCCGCCCACTGCGCGGGTACGTCGTGGTAGAGCGCCTCGACCGGCGGCTCAGGAGCCGGCAGCAGCTCGGTGTCCTGGGGGAACCACGGCCCGCCGAGCGGCGTGACCACCGCCTCCCCCGCCTCCAGCATGTGGGCCGCGAGGTAGACGAGCCGCCGCACGTTCGGCACGGTTTCGGCCACCTCGGTGACGGGGACGCCGCCGTAGGAGTGCGCGAGCACGGTGACCGGTCCCTCGATGGCGCGCAGATGTTCCCGTACGGCCCGCGCGTCGTCGTACATCCCCGCGTGTGGATCCCCCGACGTGCTCGGCAGGTCCACCGTGGACGTGCGCCAGCCGCGTTCTTCCAGCTCGGGTACGAGCCGATCCCAGCACGACGGTCCGTGCCAGGCGCCGTGCACGAGCACCAGCGTCTCCTTGTTCACCACGTTCTCCCCCCGTTTTCGCATGACACCCGGCCAGGATGGCAGGGCCGCGTATACGCGCCGCCTACACGGCATTGACGCGATGTCAGCGCGATGACGCACCAGCCCCCGGCCTGATGAGTTCGGCGGGGGTGCAAGCGGGCAGTCGACCTGTCGAGCGCCTTGCCCGAGGCGTCCTACACGGCCGCGAGACACGGCACGCCGCGGCCGGCCTCGAACTGGGGGAACAGCGCGTCGCCCTCGACCAGGTTGGAGGCGACGGCCTCGGCGTACAGGTGACGCTGGATGTGGTCCGGCGCCAGGATCATCGTGAGGTTGGCCTCCTCGACCGCCTCGGCCGGGGTGACCACGCGCAGGCCGTCGTTCTCCGCCTTCCCGCGGCTCTAGGAGCCCTCGGGCAGGCCGACGCGCACGTCCACACCGGAGTCACGAAGGGAGAGCGCATGGGCGTGGCCCTGGCTGCCGTACCCCAGCACGGCCACGTGGCGTCCCTGGATGATCGACAGGTCGGCCTGGTCGTCGTAGTAGATCTCGGTCACTTGCTCAAACCTTTCAGGCGGTACGGTCCAGCACTCCTGAGGGCCGGTCATCAATGGACGCGGCTGACGACAGCCGAGCCGGCCCTACTGGAAGTCACATCCAGGGTTGGGGGCATCGGTGGAAAGGGACGTGCCGTGGGGCATGATGTAGACGACATCGAGAACGACGGGCTTCTTGCCGAGGTTGCGACCGATGTGCACGTATTTCGAGCCGCCCGGCTCGGTGATGGTGCTGCCCTTCTTGTAGACACCATCCGACTTGCACGAGGAGTCGAAGTGGCTCAGCGTGCCGTTCTGAACGACTCCGAAGATGGTGTGCTGGTGGTAGTGCCAGCCAGTACTCTGCCCCGGGGGCAGAGTGATCCGCCGGACGATGTAGTCCATGCCGTTCAGAGTGCTTTGCGAGATCACCACGCCGGTGACTCCCGAGCCGCCCGGGGTCGCGGAGGCGGGGCTTGCGATGAGAGAACCACCGGCGATCACGCCTGCGGTCAACCCCCGAAGAAGCAACGTACGCACGTCTCTTACCTTTCCTTGATCTTTGGCGTCACTGTTCTGCCGTGAGGTTCTTGTGTGGCTGGTAGTCGGTCCCGCCGGGACCGTCCGGAGTGGTCTGTGAGGATTCAGCGCAGGCGTACGGGCAGCGCGGAGAGCCCGTTCATGATCATGGAGGCGTTCCGGGTCAGAGTGGCGGGATCGGCGTCGAGCCGCAGGCCGGGGAACCGGTCGAGGAGCGTGCCGATGGCGATGCGGGCCTCGACGCGGGCGAGCGGCGCGCCCACGCAGTAGTGCACACCGTGGCCGAAGGCCGTGTGGACGGCGCCCAGACGGGTGAGGTCGAGCTGGTCGGGCTCGGGGAAGTGGACCGGGTCGCGGTTGGCGGCCTGCACGGCGACGACGACGCTCTCTCCCGCTTTGATGGTCACGTCGCCCACCTCGATCGGCTCGGCTGCCACGTACGACAGCGTGGTTTGCGCCGGGGCGTCGTAGCGCAGCAGCTCCTCGATCGCGGGTTCGAGCAGGGCCGGGTCGTCGCGGAGCAGGGCCAGTTGGTCGGGGTTGCGCAGCAGTGCGTACACGGCGTTGCCGATGAGGTTGACCGTCGTCTCATGCCCGGCGATGACCAGCAGGAAGATCATCGAAGTGAGTTCGTCCTCGCTGAGGCGCTCCTCCCCGTCCCGGGCCGCGATCAGGTCGGAGAGCAGGTCGTCCTGCGGCGCGCTCCGCTTGCTCGCGACCAGGTCGCGGGCGAAGGCGAGCATGGTGCGGAGGGCGTCCTCGTACTCCGCGAAGGTGCAGGTCCCGGGCGCGATGATCCGAGCCGTCCACCGCCGGAAGTTCTCCCGGGACGCCTCGGGAACGCCGAGGAGCTCGCTGATGACGCCGATCGGCAGAGGATAGGCCAGCGCGGACATGAGGTCGACCGACTCAGCGCCGTCGAACGCCGACAGCAGCTCGTCGGTCATCTCCTGGATCCGCGGGCTGAGCCACTCGACCCTGCGCCGGGTGAACACCGTGGTCACCAGCTTGCGCAGCCGGGCGTGGTCGGCCCCGTTGAGGTTCAGCATGTGCGAGTAGAGCCCGCGGGCCAGCTCCTCGGGCAGCCTGTCCGCGTACGCGCCGCTCCGCCAGCCGCCCTTGACCAACCGCGGGTCGGACATCAGCGTGCGGGCCTTCTCGTGTCCGGTGATCAGCCACCCGCGCACCCCTGAAAGCGTGGCCACCCGGTGCGCGGGCCCCCTGCTCATCAGCTCTGCGTAGATCGCGTCACGCTCGCCGTCGAGGATGGCGGTGAACGGGCTGACGCTTACAGGCTGAACCGTGGACATTGACCCCCCATAACTGCTCCGGCTCCCGCAGGCATCAAGAGGGGAGCCGATCAAGCGTGTCCTTTTCGTAGACCCCAGTAGCTTGCCGGGAGGCGTTATACGCTGCGCATACGCCTCATGGACGGAGTCCGCGCGCTCTGGTGATCGCCGGCCCGTGGAGGTGCCATACCCGCCATTGCGCGGCAGGGGCGTCTCCCGTGAGCTTGTGTGACAGCGTCGACTCGCCGACACCTGCGGATCCACCGATGAAGAGGAGATCCCGGCGTTGGCGATCAGCTTCAGCCGTTCCAGCCGGAACCGCTCACGTTCGGCGGCCTCGCCCGAGACCCCGCCAGCGCCGTACCCGTCCAGAGACCGTAGACCGGCTCGCTGATCCGCACGAAGCTGCTGGTACTGGCGAGCAACACCATCAGGACGCCCTGCTGTTGCGGCGTGCCGTGATCCATCCGCGCGCCGGCGCAATCGAGGCCGGGCGGGCCGAGAACGATGAACCTGCAGGCGGGCGACCGCGACCGTCATATGACGTCCACGGTCGCGGCCGCCGCGCCGGGTGCGATGGCGATGCCCTTGCCAACGCCGGTGACGGCAGGACGAGCAGCACCACCGGTCGTACGGAGATCGCGGCTCTGGCCCGCATATGAGGATCGCGCTGCGACATCAACTTGTATGCAACTCCCGTGTGTTCGCTGGCTAGCGTTTTTTCCCGTTGAGGCTTCCCGGCATGGAGATTCCCTGTGACCATTCAGCCCCTCCACCCGCTACGTGCAGCACGAGACCGACCACCTGGATGGGGTGCTCTTCCTCGACCGGGTGGATGCCCAGAGGCGCGGGGTGGAGGCGATCCGCTCGGCGGGATGGCACGACGAGGCCACCCCGCCGCAGATCAAGGTCAGCCTGCACTGATCGGCCCCACCTGCTCTCGGCCAGGGAACGAGGGCGGGCCGCCGCGGCGGCGGGAACAGTCGCGAAAGCCATGAATTGCACGCTCAGCGCCTTGGCGCAACAAATTTGGAGCCAGTTCTATGTATATCGAAAGCTCCCGTCATGAGGTACGAGAGGAATCCAGCCAGAAACGCGGCGAATCAGGATGGGGGCAGCCGCCGGCCGGGCCCCCGCATTTCGAGCGGGGAGAACTGCCCGTCAATCTTCAGGGCCGGGCTCTGCTGCCGGAGGATGACGGCTATTCGGACGAGACCCGTACCTACAATCTGAGGAACGACGTCCGGCCGGGTGTGGTCATCGCCGCGGCGTCGGCACGGGATGTGCAGGCCGCGGTGCGCTTGGCAGCGGCCAAGGGCGCGCCGATCGCCGCCATGGCCACCGGGCACGCGATGCAGCCGGTGCCGATCGGGCCGGACGCGGTGCTGGTCAGCACCCGGGCCATGCGCGACATCACGGTCGACGCCGAGGCACGGACGGCCCGGATCGAGGCTGGAGTGCGCTGGGGCGAGGCCGTGGCCGAGATGACCAAGTTCGGGCTCGCGCCGTTGAACGGGGCCAGCCCCAGCGTGGGAGTCGTCGGCTTCGTGCTGGCCGGCGGGCACAGCCCCATGCTCGGCAGGGCCTACGGATACGCCGCCGACCACGTCAACAGCATCGAGGTGGTCACTGCCGACGGCAGGCTACGCACCGTCACCGCGGTCAGCGACGCTGAGTTGTTCTTCGGCCTGCGTGGCGGGAAGGGCAACTTCGGTATCGTCACCGCTGTCGAGATCGAACTCTTCCCGGTCACCACCCTGTACGGAGGCTCCATCTTCTTCCCGGCCAGGAGCGCCACTGCCGTGCTCGACGCCTACCGTGAATGGGTGCAGACCGTCCCGGACAGCATGTCGTCCTCCGCCGCGCTGGTGCGGATGCCGGACGCTCCGATCCTGCCGGAGCCGCTACGCGGCAGGCAGGTGGTCAGCATCCGTATCTCTTGCACAGAACCCTCGGAGAACGCCGCCGCATTGGTCGAGCCGCTGCGCACCGTCACGGCACCGCTCATGGACACGGTGCGGGAGATGCCGTACGCCGACTGCGCCTCCATCCACTCCGACCCGGTAGATCCGACCGCCGTCCTCGAGCGCGCCGGGCTCCTGCGCGAACTCACCCCGGAGACCGTCGACGCGCTGGTTGCGGTCGCCGAAGAAACGACGGCTCCTCCGGACCTGCTGGAGATCCGGCATCTGGGCGGAGCATTCGCCCGTCAGCCTGGCGTGCCGAACGCGATCTCGTACAGGGACGCCGCGTTCACGCTCTTCATCGCCAACATCGGAGGGGCGATCGACGCCGACGCGATCGACGCCGCCCAGACAATGGCAATCGAACGGCTACGGCCATGGTGCACCGGCTACACGCTTCTCAGTTTCATGTCCGACGCCGACACGACGGAGCGGGGCTACACGCCAGAGGTCTACCGCCGATTGGCCTCGCTGAAGCAGCGCGTTGATCCGTTCAATCTGTTCCGGCTCAACCACAACATCCGTCCCGAAGTCTGACCGAGCCTCTTGCGCGGAGTGCTTCCACCTCTGCCGGCGTTCGACTGTTCGGGGCTGGCCGAATACGCCTGGGCGAAGGCCGGGGTGAAGATCGGAGGCCACACCGCGACACAGTGGCGCGCGGGTATTCGTGTCCCGCGTACTGAAGATGCTCGCTGGACCCGTTCCCAGCATGTACGACCCCGCCGGCCAACTGCCGTCCCTGCCGTCCGGCGACCGACCCGCGCACACTTCGTCCGGGTTCGGTCCTCGGGCGGCTCGGCCGGTGCCTGAACAGACCATCACCAAGGCTTGACTTCGCCCTCGGTAGGCGACGAGGTGCCTGGGCACCATACTCAAGCAACTCCACTTTGCCCAACCGGGAGCCCACGCCGAGGTAAGCGCTTCGGTTGGGTCGCGGCGAATCCGAGCAGCGAGCCCTTAGGGCGGAAGCTGAGAGGCCTCGCGATCGCCCCGTCCGTCTCAAGGGTCCAAGGGGCAAGAGCGTGTGCTCACGCAGGAGACCAGCCAGACAAGTACCGGGCTCCCAAGTGGCCCACGGGACGCCGGCTGAAGGGATAACAGCATGAGGATGCAATTCATCTCCGCCAAGAACATTCACACCGTGGGACGTTCAGTGATCCGCTCAGCATTGGCACTCAACCTTGTCTGGATCGGGCGGCTCAAGTTCGAAGACTACGAGGTCGAAAACATCCGCCCGCTGGTCGCATCCAGTCCGCTGTTCTCGCTGCTCGTCGACAAGCTGGGCGAAAAGCAGCTGGCGAGACTCATCGGCGTGACCGAGATTGCGATGGGCTCGTTGATCGCGGTGCAGCCGCTCAACCCCAGGGCCTCGGTGCTCGGCAGCCTCGGAGCGGTCGGCATGTTCGCCGGCACCCTCAGCTTCCTGGCCACGACGCCGGGGGTCTGGCAGGAAAATCATGGGGCTCCGAAGCTCTCCATGGTGGGACAGTTCCTGGTCAAAGACAGCGTGCTTCTGGGGGCCTCCCTGGTAACACTCGCCGAGTCCTTGCAAGCCGCCCAGCGCCGATAGTGCCCGAGGCCTCCGGGCTCAGCCCCGCCGGGCGGCACGCTGGGCACGCGCCGTCCACGTGACGTTCCCATGCCCCACAGGAGTGGGCGCCGGATGAGGTCTGCCGAACACTGAGGCAGGCCACGATGCCATGAAGGGTGCGGCACCGGTCGGCGTGTGCGGCCCGCCGAGTGACCACCGGAGTATCTGATGTCGTACGACAACCTGCTGATCGTCCTGGCGGTGGCCGCCGGCGTCCCGTTCCTCCTCGCCATGGTGCCGCGCTTGCCCGTACCCGGTGCCGTCCTCGAGATCGTGGCAGGTGTCGTCCTCGGCCCGGCGGTGTTGAACGTGGTGACGGTGGACGCCGCCGTCCAATCATTGTCGATCATCGGCTTGGGCTTCCTCCTGTTCCTGGCCGGACTTGAGATCGACATCCGGCAACTGCGCGGGCCGCGGGCGCGACTGGTCGGCCTCGGCCTCGTCGGGACGCTCGCGCTGGCCGCCATCGTCGGCCTGTTGCTGCGCGTAGCGGGGCTGGCCGAGAGTCCACTGCTGGTCGGCACTGCTTTGGTGGCCACGTCACTCGGCTTGCTGGTGCCCATCTTGAAGGACGTCGGCGCGATCGACCGGCCGGTCGGCCAGCTGACCATCGGCGGCGCCTCGGCCGGTGAGATCAGCGCTGTGGTGCTGCTGTCGCTGTTCTTCTCCGAGCATTCGTCGGGCCCGGGCGCCAAGCTGCTGCTGCTCCTCAGCCTTGCCGGACTGGCGATGCTCATCGTGCTGGCGTCGATGCGGGCGGGGCGCTCGATGTGGCTGTCCCGGGCCGTGGAGATGCTGGCGGACACAAGTGCGCAGGTCCGGGTCCGCTTGACGATGCTCCTCGTGGTCGGACTGTCCGCGATGGCCTTGCATCTCGGGTTCGAGGCAATCCTCGGTGCCTTCATCGCGGGAGCCGTGCTCCGGTTGATCGACCCCGACGCGGAACAGACCCACCCGCAGTTTCATCTCAAACTCGAAGGTCTGGGCTACGGATTTCTCGTCCCGGTGTTCTTCGTGACAAGCGGTATCCAGTTCGATCTCGGCGCCCTGTTCTCCGACGCCGAGACGGTGTTGCGGGTGCCGATGTTCCTGGCCGCGCTGCTCCTGGTTCGCGGACTTCCCGCGCTGGCCTACCGCTCTGCCGGTCTGTCGCGCGCGGAGGTCATGGCCAGCGGGCTCCTGCAGGCCACATCGCTGCCGGTGATCGTGGCCGCGGCGACGATCGGCCTGAAGCTGGACGCCATCCGTCCGGAGAACGCCGCCGCGCTGGTGGCGGCGGGCCTCCTGTCGGTGGTCGTGTTCCCCTTGCTGGCGTTGCGCCTGCTGGGCCGTTCCACCGTCCAGACCGGGCGGCGCCCGATGAGCTCGCCCGGCGGAGGGCGTTGACGCTTTCCTCGACCTGCAGGCCGATCCCCGGAAAAACGCCGGCCAGACCGACGTGCGCGGCGGCGACATCCTGGACCGCTCGGCCGCGCTGGTACGCCCGGCGGCACACTCGTCACCACCGAACCGGCCCCGAAACGGCCGGGCGATCTTCGCCGTCGAACCAGGTCCGCGACCGTCTCGCGGACCTGGCCCGACGGTTTGGCTGAGCGGCGACGCGTCAACATCGACGAGCAGCACCGACCACTCACAGGGCCCTCATCGCGTTGTCGTCGGTGGGGGGAGAGCGTCGCGGTGGCAGCTCTCGCCCCGCTCCCGGTCGAGCTGATGAAGATCCGCAGGTCCCGGATCAACGCCGTGCGTTCTGTGTGCGAATGCCCACCCGCGACGCACTCAAGAAGGGCGAGGGGCACTGACCGTTCTCGCGGTGCTGCCCGCGTGGGCGGAGATCGGCTATTACAGGGTCCGGCCTACAGACCGCACCCGCTGGGCTTTAGGCCTGGGCGCACTGTTCGCCTGCGGGCGGCAGCTGGTGGCCCGCAGCAACGCCATCGACGCCGACACGATCGTGCCATCCACCGCCAACGGAAATGAGAGCCGCAGCCGGCTCATCCTCCCCATGCGCTGGCCAGCTCACGCATATGCCGGAACGACACCACAGCAGCGATCTCGGCCAACACCAGCACAGCCGCCGTGGTCGTCTACCGAATCCACCGATGGGACGACGTCACTTCCGCGATCTGCTCCCCGGTTCCCGCCGCCGGGGGCTCGGCAGATCGCTGCCGCGCTTCTGCAACGCCCACTTCCTCGGCTGGACCGTCTATCAAGGTCATCGCCCGCCTGCCGGAGCTGCTGACCTCGCCTGACGCCGCGGGGGTGGCCTCACAGCCTCGACCTTCGCCTGTCGGCTCCGGTACTTGTCTACATCGGCAGGACATCCTGATCAGGAGCCGTCTCGGCGTGTTCCTTCTTCCGGGCCCTTCGCAGAGGGCGCTCGCGAGAGTTCAGGGTCTTCTGTGTGCCGCTCCAGGGATTCGAACCCTGAACCTCCGCCTCCTGAAGACGGCGCCTCTGCCAGTTGGGCCAGAGCGGCTGGGCCCCGGGCTTGGCTGGCGTGGGCCGGCCCGGGGCGAGGGCGGGGTCCGGCCGGGGGGCGCCATTCCCACCGGCCAGGCCGTGGCCCGCGGCCCTTTCCTTTCAGGGCCGTGTCCGAGTGGCAGGATTCGAACCTGCGGTGCTCCTGCTCCCAAGGCAGGCGGGCTGACCAAACTGCCCCACACTCGGTTTCCTCGAATGAAACAAGCCGCCTCGAATTTCTTCGAGACGGCTTTTCCGGTAATCCGCGGTTGGATTATCCGGTAAACCGTCGCCGCAGCTCGGGCAGGGCCGGGAGCGGCCGGGGGAGGCTCAGGTAGCGCACTTCGCCGCCCTTCCTGTCGGTTGCGGGGTGTTGCTGAACAATGTCCACGGTAAACCGATGATCGGGCGCGTGCCACATATTTAATTCCGGCCGGCTCAGCGGTCCTTGGTCCAGCTCACGCCCACCCGGGTCTCCGGGGTCTCGACGCGGAAGCGGGGCAGGGCGTCCGGGTAGTTGTCGCGGACGTAGTTGACCAGGAACTCGCGTACGTCGCACTTGAGGTCCCACGAGGACGGCGAGTCCGCGGCGCTCATCAGGCCCCGCAGCTCCACCAGGCCGTTCGGCAGCACGTCGGTGACCTGCAGCGTCCAGTCCTTCTGGTCCCACAGCGGGTTGCCCTGGAGGAACTCGTACAGGGCGTCGCGCAGTTTCGGGACCGGCACCGCCCAGTCCACCCGCAGGTACACGACGGCGAGCACGCGGCTGCCGTGGCGGGTCCAGTTCTCGAACGGGGTCTGGGTGAAGTACGACACCGGCAGCACGAGCCGGCGCTCGTCCCACAGCCGCACCACCACGTACGTGAGCGTCAGCTCCTCGATCCGCCCCCACTCCTCCTCGACCACGACCACGTCGTCCAGCCGCAGCGCGTCGCTGAAGGCGAGTTGCAGCCCGGCCAGCACGTTGCCGATGGTCGGCTGGGCGGCGATGCCGACGACCGCGCCCGCGATGCCGGCCGAGGCGAGCAGCCCGGCCCCGAGCGCCCGCACCTGCGGGAAGGAGAAGAGCATCGCGCCGACCGCGATGACGACGATGACCGCGGCGGCGATGCGGCGGACGAGCGCGATCTGCGTCATGATCCGCCGCGCCCGACGGTTGCGCTCCCCCTCGACCAGCACCAGCCGGTCGAGGACGATGTCCGTGAACGCGTACGTGGCCTGCACGATCAGCCAGGTGACCGCGGCGATCGTGACGAGGCCGAGCACCCGCTCCACCGACCCCGCCACGGCCCGCTCGGACGGCGTGTCGCCGAACATCCCCGGCCCGAACACCACGTTGAACGCCACCACGGCGGCCACCGAGAACGCCGGCCACGTGCAGTGCTCCACCAGGTGCCGGGCGAGCGCGAATTTGCGCCCCATCCTGCTCAGCACTCGCCGGGCCACTTCCACCAGGAGGATCGAGCCGACCACGGCGATTACGAGGATCGGCCAGTCCGCTGGAGACTGCACGCTCATGCCCCCTATGTGTTAGAACGTCTCGTCAAAGCTCACATTGCCCTCAACCGCCACTTGGTAAGCAGAAACACGCCGTTCGAAGAAGTTGGCCAACTCCTGCACGTCCTGCAACTCCATGAACGCGAAGGGGTTCACCGAGCCGTACCGGCCGGGCAGGCCGAGCCGGGCCAGCCGCTGGTCGGCGACGTACTCCAGGTACTGGCGCATCTGGTCCACCCCCATGCCGGGCATGCCCTCCCCGCACAGGTCCGCGGCGAACGCCAGCTCCGCCGCGACGGCCTCCTCGATCATGAGGGTGACCTGCTTGCCCAGCTCGTCGTCGAACAGCGACGGCTCCTCGGCCCGCACCGTGTCCACCACGCTGAACGCGAACTCCATGTGCATGGACTCGTCGCGGAACACCCAGTTCGTCCCGGTGGCCAGGCCGCCGAGGAGACCGCGGGAGCGGAACCAGTAGACGTACGCGAACGCGCCGTAGAAGAACAGACCCTCGATGCAGGCGGCGAAGCAGATGAGGTTCAGCAGGAACTGGCGGCGCTCCGCGGCCGTCTCCAGCCGCCGTAGCCCTTCGATCGAGTCGATCCACCTGAAGCAGAACTCCGCCTTGTCGCGGATCGACGGGATGTGCTCGATCGCGGCGAACGCCTTCACCCGCTCGTCCGGGTCGGGCAGGTAGGTGTCGAGGAGCGTCAGGTAGAACTGCACGTGCACGGCCTCCTCGAAGAGCTGCCTGCTCAGGTACAGGCGCGCCTCGGGGGCGTTGACGTGCTGGTAGAGGTTGAGCACGAGGTTGTTGGCCACGATCGAGTCGCCGGTGGCGAAGAACGCGACCAGCCGGTTGATCAGGTGCCGCTCCTGCGGGGTCATCCTGGCCAGGTCGGCGAGGTCGTTGTGCAGGTCCACCTCCTCGACGGTCCACGTGTTGCGGATGGCCGCGCGGTAGCGCTCGTAGAAGTCGGGGTAGCGCATGGGCCGCAGGGTGAGGTCCATACCGGGGTCGAGCAGCACGAAAAGGTCTCCTTACTGGCAGGCTTCGCAGGTTTCGGGGTTCTCGAGGGAGCAGGCGATCGCCTCGGCGGAAGGGGCCGCGACCGTCGTCTGGGCGATGCGGGTGGCGGGGCGCGAGCGCAGGTAGTACGTCGTCTTCAGGCCCTGCTTCCAGGCGTAGGCGTACATCGACGAGAGCTTGCCGATGGTCGGGCTGGCCATGAAGAGGTTGAGCGACTGCGACTGGTCGATGTACGGCTGGCGCGCGGCGGCCAGGTCGATCAGCGCCTTCTGCGGCAGCTCCCACGCCGTGCGGTAGAGAACCTTGAGGTCGTCGGGCACGCCGGGCACGGTCTGCACCGAGCCGTCGGCGCGCTTGAGGTCGTCGCGCACCTGCTGGGTCCACAGCCCGCGCGCCTGCAGATCGGCTACCAGATACCGGTTGACCTGAAGGAACTCGCCCGACAGGGTCTCCCGCTTGAACACGTTGGACACCTGCGGCTCGATGCACTCGTAGCAGCCGGCGATGGAGGCGATCGTCGCGGTCGGGGCGATGGCGACCATGAGCGAGTTCCGCAGGCCGGTCTCCGCGATCTTCTCGCGGAGCGCGTTCCAGCGCGGCGAGCCGGCCACGCCGTAGTGGTCGGGGTGCAGCACTCCCCCGGCGGCCCGCGTGTCGGCGTACGACGGGTGCCTCCCGCGCTCGGCCGCCAGGTCGGCCGAGGTGTCGTACGCGGCCAGCGCGATCTCCTCGGCGATCCTGGTGGACAGCTCCAGCGCCCGCGGCGAGTCGAACGGCAGCCGCAGCGTGAAGAACACGTCGGCCAGCCCCATCACGCCCAGCCCGATGGGCCGCCACCGCTTGTTGGCCGCCTCGGCCTCGGATGTCGGGTAGAAGCCCAGGTCGATGGTGCGGTCGAGGAAGCGTACGGCGGTGCGCACGGTGCGGCGCAGCCGCTCCCAGTCCATGTCCTTCCCGGCGCCGTCCCCGGTCAGGTGGGCGGCCAGGTTGACCGAGCCGAGATTGCAGACGGCCGTCTCGGCGTCGCTGGTGACCTCGAGGATCTCGGTGCAGAGGTTCGACAGGTGGATGACGTTCTCGGGGCGGGCGGTCTGGTTGGAGGTGCGGTTGGCGGCGTCCTTGAACGTCATCCAGCCGTTGCCGGTCTGGGCGAGGGTGCGCATCATCCGGCCGTACAGGGTCCTGGCGGGGATCTGCCGGACGTACCGCCCGGCCTCCTCGTACGCGCGGTACGCGGCCGTGAACGCCTCCCCGTACAGGTCCGTGAGGTCGGACACCTCCTTCGGGTCGAACAGCGACCACGTCCCGTCCGCCTCGACCCGGCGCATGAACTCGTCGGGGACCCAGTTGGCCAGGTTCAGGTTGTGGGTGCGGCGGGCGTCCTCGCCGGTGTTGTCGCGCAGCTCCAGGAACTCCTCGATGTCGGCGTGCCAGGTCTCCAGGTAGACGCAGGCCGCCCCCTTGCGCCGGCCGCCCTGGTTGACCGCCGCCACCGAGGAGTCCAGCGTGCGCAGCCAGGGCACGATGCCGTTGGAGTGGCCGTTCGTGCCCCTGATCAGGGAGCCGCGCGAGCGCACCCGGGTCCAGGAGATGCCGATGCCCCCGGCGTACTTGGACAGCCGGGCCACCTGCCCGTACCTGTCGTAGATGCCCTCCAGCTCGTCGCGCGGCGAGTCGAGCAGGAAGCAGGACGACAGCTGCGGACGGCGCGAGCCGGAGTTGAACAGGGTGGGCGAGCTGGGCAGGTACGACAGCGTGGACATGAGCGCGTACAGCTCCGCCGCCTCGGCCACCGACTCCGACAACCCGCAGGCCACGCGCAGGAAGAAGTGCTGCGGCCGCTCCAGCACCCCCCGCGTCTCGGGGTGGCGCAGCAGGTAGCGGTCGTACACCGTGCGCAGCCCGAAATACTCGAACCGGTCGTCCGCCTCGGCGGAGACCAGCGCGTCCAGCTCGGCGGCGTGCGCGGCGACGAACTCCGCCAGGCCGTCCTGCACGAGCCCGGCCGCGTGGGTGGCGGCGATGGACTCCGAGAACGTCCGTACCCCGTGCGCGGCCGCCTCGTCGGCGATCTCCTCGGCCAGCAGCCGGGCGGCGACCCGCGAGTTGGCCGGGTCGGTGATCACCCGGGCGGCGGCCTCCTCGATGGCCAGGCGGCGGTCAACCTCAACGATCTGAGTCACGTGCTCTCTCTCCTCGCGAGCTCATCCCCGTGAGGGCACGCGAGAGCACGGCGAACCGGATCACCGGCCGCGTCGCGCTCCGGCCCGCCCTCGAGGCCCTGAACACTTCATGCCGGGACACACGGCCCGGCACGACGCTGGCAGGTCTTCGGGCTCGCGGGCGCGCTCCATGGCTCCTACTGACCGTCGCTTCCCGGATCTCTCCAGTGCACAATGACGGCGGTCGTTCCCGCTCACCGCTGCGGGGCAGCCCCGGAATCTCACCGGGTTCCCTTTTGCTCCGCCTCCGGAGAGGCGAACCAGCGACGACCAGGATCCTACATCTAGTGGCCGTTCCCGCAACTACCCCAGCATGTTGTGGCTTTGGTGGTGTCGAGCAGTCCGAGGTCCCGCAGGACCGCGCGGGTGCGGGCGATCTCGGTGCCGACCCAGCGGGCGAAGTCGTCGCCGACGAGGGGGATCGACAACCAGCCGGCGGCCCGGCAGGCCGCCTCCCAGCCGGTCGAGCCGATCACCGCTTCGCACATGCGCAGGGCGGCCTCGCGGCTCTCGTCGGCCATGTCCTCGGATCCGAAGGCGGCCACCCAGTCCGTGAAGTCCACCCGCACGCCGCACTCCAGCAGTGTCGGCACGTCGAGGTCGGGCACGCGGGTGGCCGAGGACACCGCCAGCGCCCTGACCCGGCCGCGGCCGATGCCGGCGCGCCAGCCGGTCAGCGGGCCCGCGGCGGCGGCCCCCTTGCCGGCCAGCAGCGCGGTGGCCGCCTCGCCGCCGCTGGGGTAGCCGGTGTACTCGACCTGCCTGGTGTCCGCGCCGAGGGCCTTGGCGATCAGGCCGAACAGCAGGTGGTCGGGCTCGCCCTGCGGCCCGCCCACCAGCGGCGTCCGGCCGGGCGAGGCGACCAGCCGGGCACCGAAGTCGTCGAAGTCCTTGACCGGCGAGGCGTCGGGCACGACCACGACCTCGACCTCACCGCTGAGCCTGGCCAGTGGGGTGCCGGTGTCGAGCAGGCTCTGGCCGTTGTTCAGCTCGGCCGCGGCCAGCGCGGGCAGGCCGGTCACCGTGATCGGCGTGCCGGCGCCCGACTCGAACCCGGCGGTCCGGGCCGCCCCGGCGAACGCCCGCCCCACGGGGGCCCAGCGCGGTCCGCTCGGATTGATCGAGAAGCCGGTACGCGGCACGCCCCCGCCGGTGCGCTCCGTACCGCACCCGGCGGCGCAGGCCGTGACTCCCAGCCCCCAGACCAGGAACCGCCGCCGGCGCATCTGCTTCTCCCCGGAATCCCCCATTACTCTAGGTTAATAACCCATTACACGCCGCTATACACCCGGGTCGCGACGAACACAACAAATCGCTTTTCTTCGCGCTTTTTCGTGATTTTTAAACTTATTGGGTTTTCTTGCCGACCCCGGCCATGAGTGACGACGGCAACGACCAGTCGCCCACCAGCTTGGGCCGGTCCGGACGCCAGTCGGTGGCCTGCACGAGCCCCGGCGGCTCCAGCGGGAACCCGCCGAAGAACGCGCGGATCCGGGCCGGGGTCCGGTCGGTCCCGTCCCGGGCGGAGGAGCCGCCGCGCTCCTCGTCCTCCAGGTGCGCCATGGTCGTGGCGTGCGAGATCACCAGATAGCCGCCCGGCGCCATCCGCTCGCGGAGCACGCCCACCGCCTGCTGGGGGTGGGCGGAGTCCGGCAGGAAGTGCAGGATCGACACCAGCAGCACGGCGATCGGCTGGTCGAGGTCCAGGAACTCACCGGCCCCGGCCAGCACTTCCGCGGGATCCAGCAGGTCGGCCTGGACGAAACGGGCCCTGCCCGGTGCGTGCCGGAGCAGGGCCGTGGCGTGGGCGGCGACGACGGGGTCGTGGTCGACGTAGACGACCCGGGCCTCCGGGGCCACCTCGTGCGCGCTGCCCTGGGTGGGCAGCCCGCTGCCGAGGTCGAGGAACTGGCGGATCCCGGCACGCGCCACGTAGCGCACGGCGCGCTGGAGGAAGGCCCGGTTCGCGCGGGCCAGCGCGACCGCCTCCGGGATCAGCTCGGCGAGCTGGTCAAGGGCCAGACGGTCGACCGCGAAGTTGTCCTTCCCACCGAGCATGTAGTCGTACATGCGTGCGGGATTGGGCCTCTGTTGGTCGAACTTCCGCACAGTATCGAATTTATGTCGTCGCAAGCCAGATAACGATAGTTTGCGCTGAATTGGACTCAGTTACTCAACCGTTACGCTCTTGGCGAGGTTGCGTGGCTTGTCCACGTCGCGGCCCAGCGCGACCGCCGCGTAGTACGCCAGGAGCTGGAGGGGAATCGTGAGCAGGATGGGGTCGAGCTCGATCTCGTTCTTGGGGATCACGATCACGTCGTCGGCCAGCTTGGCGTCCGGCTGGCGGTGGCCCACCATGAGCACCTGACCGCCGCGGGCGCGGATCTCGCCGAGCGTGGTGAGGTTCTTGTCGAGCAGCTCGTCGTCGGGGACGATGGCGACCGTCGGCATGTCGGGGCCGATCAGCGCGAGCGGGCCGTGCTTGAGCTCGCTGGCAGGGTAGGCCTCGGCGTGGACGTACGAGATCTCCTTGAGCTTCTGCGCGCCCTCGCGGGCCACCGGGTAGCCGCGCACCCGGCCGACGAACATCATGCTCGCGTGCTTGGCGTACTTGTCGGCCAGCTCGGCGATCTTGTCGCCCTGCGCGAGGATCTGCTCGATCTGCCCGGGCAGCCGGCGCAGGCCCTCCACGATGCGCCGCCCGTCGGCCGGCGACAGGTCGCGCACCCGCCCCAGGTGCAGCGCCAGCAGCGCGAACGCCACCGAGGTCGAGGTGAACGCCTTGGTCGAGGCGACCGAGACCTCGGGGCCGGCGTGCAGGTAGATGCCGCCGTCGACCTCGCGGGCGATGGCGCTGCCCACGGCGTTGACGATGCCGATGACCCGGCCGCCCTTGCGCTTGAGCTCCTGCACGGCAGCGAGGGTGTCGTAGGTCTCCCCCGACTGGCTGATCGCGACGTAGAGCGTGTCGGGATCGACGACGGGGTTGCGGTAGCGGAACTCGCTGGCCGGCTCGGCGTCGGACGGGA
This sequence comes from Nonomuraea sp. NPDC049709, assembly GCF_040674815.1. NCBI lineage: Bacteria > Bacillati > Actinomycetota > Actinomycetes > Streptosporangiales > Streptosporangiaceae > Nonomuraea > Nonomuraea sp. NPDC049709. The sequence continues at coordinate 43,510 of NZ_JBFANM010000025.1, read as the reverse complement.
TGCGCGCCAGCTCCTCGATGAGCTGCGCCCCGATCTGGCCCGAGTAGTACGCCGACCCGCAGCCGATGATCTTCACCCGCCGGAAGCCCCGCGTCTCGCGGGCGTCCATGTTGAGCCCGCCGAGGTGGGCCACGTGGAAGCGCTCGTCCAGGCGGCCGCTCATGGTGCGGGTCATCGTCTCGGGCTGCTCGGAGATCTCCTTGAGCAGGTAGTGCTCGTAGCCGCCGGTGTCGTAGTGGCCGGCGTCCCAGTCGACGGTCAGCGGCTCCTTGGCCGTCTCGCGGGCGTCGCTGGCGAAGGTGTGGAAGCCGTCGGCCTTGAGCACGGCCAGCTCGCCGTCCTCCAGGTGCACGACCTGGCGCGTGTAGCGGACCAGCGCGGAGACGTCGGAGGCGGCGAACATCTCCTTCTCGCCGATGCCCAGCACGATCGGGCTGCCGTTGCGCGCCACGACCACCTCGCCGGGCCGCTCGGCGTCGATCACGGCGATGCCGTACGTGCCGACGACGCTCTTGAGCGTCTTCCTGACGGCCTCCTCCAGCGAGTCGTTCTCGTCGGCCGCGTGGGCGATCAGGTGCGCGAGCACCTCGGTGTCGGTCTCGGAGGCGAACACCACGCCGTCGGCCTCGAGCTTGGCGCGCAGCTCGCCGGCGTTCTCGATGATGCCGTTGTGCACGACCGCGATGCGCTCGTCGGCGGACAGGTGGGGGTGGGCGTTGACGTCGCTCGGCACGCCGTGCGTGGCCCACCTGGTGTGCCCGATGCCGAGGTTGCCCTTGAACCGCACGGGCACGACCTTGGCCAGGTCGGCCACCCGCCCCTTGACCTTGCGAACCTTCAGCCCCTTGTTGGACACCACGACCCCGGCCGAGTCGTAGCCCCGGTATTCAAGCCGCTGCAGGCCCTCCAGCAAGATGGGCGCCGCGTCCTTGGGGCCGACGTAGGCCACGATTCCGCACATCGAGGTCTCCTCTTATCCGTAGACAATCCTGCGTAGCTGCCGCAGGGACAGCTCCGGCGCCGCCACCCGGCGGCCCCGTAATTCGCCGGCGATCCGGGGGAAGATCTCGTCGTTGGTATATCCGCGCGTCTTCAGCTCGCCGTGACGGCGCCGGACGAACTCCTCGACGGACTCGGAGAAGTACGACAGCACGTCGGCGACCACGCGGGCGGCCTCGCCGGGGTCGAGCGGGCTCGTCCTCGTGAGGTGGGTGATGAGATCTTCGTACGGATGCCGTGCCGTGGACACAGACGAGGACACTACGACTCTGGAACGAGACACGCCAACATCCTGCCCGATATCGGGCAGGAATTAACTCTATAGCGCGCTCGAACGGCCCCAACCCCTGGCGAACCGCCAGCAGGCGAAGGCTCCGGCGGCCGTTCCGAGCCCGGCGAGCACCGCCGCGGGCCCGGCCGTACCGGCGACGTCGCCCCGCACGGCGGCCTGCAACATGATCGTGGCCCAGTAGCCGGGCGAGATCGGCGCGACGGCCTGCGCCCAGGACGGCATCAGCGCGAACGGCACCAGCGCCCCGCCCAGCGCGCTGACCGACAGGGCCGCGATGTTGCACAGGGTGCTCAGCTCGCCCTGGCTGCGTACGACGCCGGCGACCGCCGTGCCCGCGCAGAGCAGGACGAAGCACCAGACCACCACGGCCAGGGCGAGCGGCCACAGCGGCCCGGCCGGGCGCATGCCGACCGCGAGCACGCCGTAGACCAGCAGCGCGGCCTGCTGGACGACGAGCACGGCGAAGACGGGCAGGGCCTTGCCGATCAGGATCTCGGGAACCGCGGCCCTGGTCGACCGCAGGCGCTCCCAGGTGTGCCAGGAGCGTTCGGTGAGCGAGGCGTTGGCGACGTCGGCCATGGACAGCACCGAGAACATCACCAGCAGGCCCGTGACCGCCTGGGTGGCCTCGCCGAGCATGCCCTTGAAGATCAGCATGAGCACCATCGGCATGACCAGGTAGCTGACGAAGTGGGCGGGGTCCCGCCTGCGCAGCAGCGCGTTGTGCCGGGCCAGCACGGCGACGCGCCGCAGCGACGCCCGCACGGCGACGCCGCGCGCGCCCTCGATTTCCCGGCTCGGTTCACGACGCATGGGACAGCTCCCGGTAGAGGTCGTCGAGGGACGGCTGGCGGATGTCGATGCCGCGTACCGGGCGGTCGAGGTCGCGCAGGAGGGCGGCCAGGGTGGCGGTCGGGTCGGTGGTGGCCACGGTGATCTCCTCGCCGCCCTCCACGGTGACCCTGACCTCGCCCGGCAGGTCCTTGAGCAGCTCGGCGCCGGTGCCCCTGGCGATCACCCGGCCGTTCCTGGCCACCGCGATCGTGGCCGCCAGCTCGGTCAGCTCCGGCAGGTAGTGGGTGCAGTAGACGACAGTCGCGCCGCCGTCGGCCCGGCGCCGCACCGCCGCGAGCAGCGCGGCGCGCGTCCCGGGGTCGGCGCCCGCGGTGGGCTCGTCGAGGAGCAGCACGTCGGGGCCGGGCAGGAGGGCGGTGGCGGCCTGGACGCGGCGCTGCTGACCGCCGGACAACACGCTCACCCTCCGGTCGAGGACATCGGTGAGCGCAAGCTCCTCGGCCGTGCCCCCGACGGCCGCCGCCAGGGGCGGTCCGCGCAGCCCGGCGAGGCCGCCGAAGAGCCGTAACGTCTCCCGTACGGTGATCGTGGGGTAGAGCGCGAGCTGCTGCGGCGCCACCCCCACATCGCCCTTGACGTGCACGTGACCGGCATCCGGCGCCGTCAGCCCCCCGGCGATCTCGAAGAACGTGGTCTTGCCCGCCCCGTTGTGCCCGACCAGCCCCGCGATCTCCCCTGGCTCCACCCGCAGGTCGAAGCCGTCCAGCGCGGTGACGGCACCGTACCGCTTGACCAGCCCGCTCGCGATCAGCATGATGATCGACCTCCCTAGTCTACGATGTAGACTGCTCTACACTGTAGACTGCGGTCGTGCGAAAGCTCAAGACCTCCCGGCAGCCGGAAATCCTCGACGCGGCGCTCGCGATCGCCGACGAGCGCGGGCTCGACGCCCTGTCCATGCGGGCCGTGGCGGAGCGGGTCGGGGTGACGCCGATGGCCCTGTACGGATATTTCCGGAACAAGGATGAGCTGCTCGACGGCCTGGTGGGGCGCCTGCTCACCGAGCTGGCCCCCTCGGACCCCGGGCGGACGTGGGAGGAGCGGCTGGGCGCGATCGCGTGGGCGACCCGGCGGGTGGCCCGGGAGCACCCTTCGGTCTTCCCGCTGCTGCTGTTCCGCGCCTCGGTGACGCCGGACGGGGTGCGCGTGGTGGACCTGATCTACCAGGCGCTCCTCGACGCGGGGGTGCCGGATGCCGACGTTCCGCGGATCGAGCGGCTGGTGAGCACGTTCGTGCTGGGCTTCGCGGTCTCGGAGGTGAACGGGCGGTTCTCCGGGGCCTCGAACGAGACGCGGGCGCGGCGCGGGGGCGACGCTCCGGCGCATCGGCGGCTGGCCGGGCACCTGACTCCCGATGACTGGGATGCCGAGTTCGCCGCGGATCTGGCTGATCTCATGCGTATCATCCGACCCGTCTGACACATCCCTTTCTGGGAATGGTTACGGTGAGTAGTCGTATCGTGACGTTCCTGGGGAGATGTTCATGCAGCTCTGGCTCGCCGCCGTCCTGGCCGCCGGCGTCCTCACCGCACCCGCCGACGTCCTGTCCGCCGCTTCCACCGGACCGCCGCTCACCGCATCGCAGGGTCTCGGCACCGGGCAGGCGTCGGGGCGGGAGGCTTCGGGGCAGCAGGCTTCGGGGCGGCAGGCTTCGGGGCGGCAGGCCGACTTCGCCGCGGCCGCGCGCGAGTACGGGGTGCCGGAGAGCGTGCTGCTCGGTGTGGCGTACCTGGAGTCCCGGTGGGACGCGAACGGCGGGCGGCCGAGCACGGCGGGCGGCTACGGCCCGATGCACCTGGTGGACGCGTTCCCCGCCGACGCCCGCGGCCACGGCCACGCCGCCGGCCCCGCGCACGCCGGTTCGCTGGACACCCTGCACGGCGGCGCCGCGGGCGGCGGCTCCCGTGACTCCCACGGCGACCCCCACAGCGGCCTCATCGGGGACCCGCGCGGGGACGATCGCCGCCCGATGGGCCGCACGCTCGCCGAGGCCCTTTCCCGCTCGGCCCTGCGCACGTCGGCCGCCCAGCCCCGTACGACGCTCCCGGAGGCGGGCCGCCTGATCGGCGTGGAGCCCGCCCGGCTGCGGGACGACGCGTCTGCGAACATCCGCGCCGGCGCCGCCCTGCTCGCCTCCTACCAGGACCGGCCGAGCTCCGACCCGGCCGACTGGCACGGGGCCGTCGCGCGGTACGCGGGAACGGAGGACCCAGTGGCCGCCAAGGCGTTCGCGGACGAGGTGTTCTCGGTGATGCGGCAAGGTGCGCAGCGGCGTACCGACGACGGTCACCTGGTGCGGCTGGACCCCGTACCGGACCTGGCGCCCGGCGCCGCCGAGCAGACCGGGTCCACCGCCCAGGCCGCCCCGAACGAGCAGACCGACACCGACCCGGCCCCCGAAACCGCCGGCCAGAGGCCGCAACAGCAACAGCCGCCGCAGATCGAGACCCCGGACGAGACCACCGGCGAGACCCCCGGCGAGACCATCGGTGAGCCCACCTGGGACTCCGCCGACATCAGCACCGCACAAGAACCGGAACTGGCGTGGAGCACGGGCCCCAAGGCGCAGGGCCGGGCGGAGTGCCCCTCCTCCCTCACCTGCGAATGGATGCCCGCCGCCTACAAACGCTTCGGCAAGAAGAAGGACCGCGACTACGGCAACCACGACCACCTGTCCCGCACCCGCTCGATCGACTACATCGTCATCCACGACACCGAGGGCACCTACGAGGGCATCCCCTCCATGATCCGGAACCCGAAGTACGTGAGCTGGCACTACACGATCCGCTCGCGCGACGGACATGTCGCCCAGCACGTGCCGACGAACGACATCGCCTGGCACGCGGGCAACTGGGATGTCAACACCCGTTCGATCGGCATCGAGCACGAGGGCTACCTGGCCAAGGGGGGCGCCTGGTACACGGAGGCGATGTACCGGTCGTCGGCCAGGCTGGTGAAGTACCTGGCCACCAAGCACGACATCCCGCTCAACCGGGCCCACATCCTGGGCCACGACAACGTGCCGGGCACGACCCCGCAGACGGTGGCCGGCATGCACGAGGACCCGGGGCCGTACTGGGACTGGGCCCACTACTTCGAGCTCATGAACAAGCCGTTCAAGGCCGCCAAGGAGGGAGATTCCATCATCATCCGCCCGGCGTACGCCACCAACCGCCCGCGCTTCACCGGTTGCGTGTCCACCAAGCCCGCCCAGCCCTGCCCCGCGCACGGGGCCGCGACCGTCTGGCTGCACAAGTCGCCCAGCGAGAGCGCTCCCCTGGTCACCGACCTGGGCAAGCACCCGGGCAAGCCGAGCACGTACAGCGTGTACGACCACAGCGCCCGCGCCTCGACCGGCCAGCGCTATGCCGTCGCGGGCAGGCAGGGGGACTGGACGGCGATCTGGTACCTCGGGCAGAAGGCCTGGTTCCACAACCCCGCCTCGAACCCGACCGCCGTTCCGGCCAAGGGCCCGATGGTGACGCCGCTGTCGGGTCAGGTGAAGGTATACGGGCGCGCGTACCCGGAGAAGTCCGCCTACCGGAACGGGGGGTTCCAGCCGCTGACCCCGCTCAAGTACAAGATCGCGCCCGGGCAGACGTACACGGTGGGTGACACGATCACCGGCTCCTACTACGCCGCCAACGCCTTCAGCCCGTCCAAGCACGTCACCACCACCGGCCGGACCCGCTACCACCAGATCCAGCTCGGCCACCGGGTGATGTTCGTGATGGCGAAGGACGTACGGCTGATCGACTGAATTTGGCCCGCCCGCCCGCTCGGTGCGCACGGGCACTCCGCGAAGACGATATGGTTTTCCCGTGGCCCGGGCGCACGCCCAGGGCTTCACGCGGAAGTGGCTCAGTGGTAGAGCATCACCTTGCCAAGGTGAGGGTCGCGGGTTCGAATCCCGTCTTCCGCTCGGAGCAAGACTCCTGGTGGAGTGGCCGAGAGGCGAGGCAGCGGCCTGCAAAGCCGTCTACACGGGTTCAAATCCCGTCTCCACCTCGGCAGATCTGCGGAGCCCCCGGGATCCGCTAAAGTAAGTGCAACACCATGCGGAAGTGGCTCAGTGGTAGAGCATCACCTTGCCAAGGTGAGGGTCGCGGGTTCGAATCCCGTCTTCCGCTCTGAGTCCCAACTCAATACGGACGATTAGCTCAGCGGGAGAGCGCTTCCCTGACACGGAAGAGGTCACTGGTTCAATCCCAGTATCGTCCACCAGTCTCCATAGCAGACCAGGTCTGACCTGGTCAAACAGGAGTCATAGCCCCAGCTCACGGCCTATGTCGGGAGTCTGGGGCTTCTTGTTGTTCCGGGTTGATCACGCTTGTTGTGAGTACCCGTGCTGACCTTGTGCTGACCCCGTGATGACGGCAATCCCGCAGTCCCTCTTGACGACCCCTCAGCCACCCTTCAAGCTCGCCTGTGTGCAAGTCTGCGCACATTCGGAGCAGTGGAGGCCATCATGGCGCTACGGTTCATCGGCATCGACGGCACCAGCGAGCACGGCGGCTGCCCCTCGGTCTGGGTCGACGACGAAGACGGAAGCTTCGTGATCCAGGGGATCACGGTCACAGACCCGGCCGAGGTGGCGCAGGTTGTAGCACGCAGCCCTCTCGCCCCGGGCGAAATGATCGTTAGGCTTCCAGCGCACATGCGTGGCTACCTCCTGGAGGCGTGTGGTGAACGCGACCCCGACGTTGAATGAGCTGCTTAGGCGCTGTACGCGCTCAGCGGTGCATCTAGAGATGCGCGACAGCTACGGCTACTCAAGCCCCGGCTATCGCGCTTGGAGGGAGAAGGTTCCCTTCGACCGGACCGACTTCGACGCACCATGGGTCAACCTGATCAAAGAAACGGTCGGCCGAGGCGTTGTTGTACGTCGCGCCCGCATCATCTCTGAGCCCGTCAGCGACTACATCCGCTACGAACACGCCGCTACGCCGTACGCCAACTTGGCAGGCGGCGAGTTCGTCCGCTGGCTTCCCCGAGCCAGGACATCCGACTTGGCCTTGCCGGGCAATGACTTCTGGCTCTTCGACGAACGACTTGTGCGCTTCGGCCTGCACTCAGGAGAGGGTGAGGCTACTGGGCATGAGGACTGGGACGATCCAGCCGTGGTCAATCTGTGCTCCTCTGCCTTCGAGGCCGTCTGGGGACGCGGCATCGACCATGTGGACTACAAGCCGGCCTGATTTCTGCGCGTGTCCACATCACCTTCATCCAGCGCCCACGAAGCCCGCCTGGCCATCGGGAAGCGTCTACGAGAGATACTCCGGGACTCCGGCATCAAGGCCAGAGCGCTGGCTCAAGCAGCCGGTTGGGACGAGTCCAAATGCTCCCGCCTCATCAACGGTCGTACTCTGCCGTCTGACGACGACATACGGACCTGGTGCCAGATCTGCGGCGCCGAGGAAGAGATCCCCGACCTGATCGCGGCAAGTCGCGACGCCGACGGCATGTACATGGAGTGGCGACGCCTGCAGCGCAGTGGCATGAAGCGGCTGCAAGAAACGCGAGTCTCCCTGTACGAACAAACTCGGCTGTTCCGCTTCTACTGCTCCCAGTTCATGCCTTGGCCTCTGCAAACGCCCGGCTACATGCGCGCCGTTCTGTCGGCCTTCGCCGACTTCCATGAAGCTCCACGCGACATCGACGAGGCCATCGCGGCCCGCGCTGCTCGTAGCAAACTGCTCTACGAGGGTGACCACCGCTTCGCGATCGTCATGGAAGAGTCCGTCCTACATGATCGGATCGCGGACGATGACGTCATGGCCGGGCAACTCGGCCAGCTCCTAGAGGGCATGTCTCTTCCCTCCATTTCCCTCGGGATCATTCCGTCCGATGTGCGTCGCACCCTTTGGACCATGGAGACCTTCTCCATCTATGACGACAAGCGCGTCTTCGTGGAACTCCTCTCAGCGGGGGTGACAGTCACTCAGCCAAGAGAGATCGCGTTGTACATCAAGGGCTTCACGGAACTGGCGTCCCACGCGGTGTACGGCAACAAGGCCCGCGCCTTGATCACGGCCGCACTCGCGTCCCTTGGTTGATGGCGCAAGTTCGTACAAGTTCGTTGAGCCTCCAAGAGGCCGACTTCTACGGTCAACCCATGGCGATCACCCAACCAACAGGATCAGGTGGCGTTCTGCTCTGTCGACCCATCACCGAATTGAAGGCGATGGAGCAGAACGAACGTCTTGACCTCGTTCTGTCGCATCTGACGGCCACAGGCGTCCACGCGCAACTGATCAAGCGGCAAGCTTCTACTCGGTGCACAGTCACGCTCTACGCGACCGGCGAGCGCCTATGGCATCCCCGGAACTGACCATCTTCGCGGACGCGGGATGGACGCTCGCTGTCGTGACCATCGGGGAACGCTCGGGTAGCTATCTCGTCGAGCTGCCCACGGTTGGCCCCAACAACCGGCCGGGGCCGAAGCGGATCGAGGTCGTTCCGGCGACGATGCCCAACCGAGTGGCCATCCTGGTCGCGGACAACGCGGGGGTGGCCGCGTGAGCGCCCAGAAGGTGGTTGCGGCACTTCCCCCGATCGTGTGGGTGGTCCGATCCGTTGACAAGACCGAGTACGGGATGCTGGGCAGCATCAAGGCATTCTCCATGCACAACCAGGGCGGCTACTGGCGTCTTGACCCCCGCCTGCCCGATCAGAAGGGCATGCCCCAGTCTTCCCGAGAGTTCCGGGAACCAGCGGATGCGAAGGCGTGGGCGGAAGTGCTGCGCAAGGAATGGATAGACGCGCTGCAAACGCCCTACACAGGGCAGTTCAGCCGGGCGTCATAGACGCCCCCGGCTGCGGAGACGGTCTGATCGCCACCCCCGCAGCCGGGGTGCCAGAGCCCCCGGCCAGACAGGCAAACGAACCCTGCCGTGTTTCCTGCCTGATGGATCGCGTATCCCGCGCGATGGCCCGCCCTCTGGCCGGGGGTTTCTGTCTCTTAGTTAGTTCAGTGTCGCTGGCGCGAGAGCTGCCGATGCAACTACGTGGAGTGCAGCCGGCCGTAACGGAAGGTGCAGAGCCGTGGGAGCCGAGATGACCGTACAGATTCTTCAACGGACCGGCGTCTTGCTGGCCATGTGCCCTCTGGTGTTCCTGGCCGCACTCATCGTGCAGTCGTTCATCGACGACTGGCGCGACGGCTGGCGCCCGTGGAAGGGCGCGGAACGCCCCTAGACAGCCCCCGCTGAGATGTCCCGCTGGTTCTCCCTCAGCCGGGGTGTAGAGGCTCCGGAGGCTTCCCCACCGGGGCCGGGGTTCCTGGCCGTCACGTCGAGAAGCGGCGGTGCGGCCAGGGCTCCACCAACTTCCCCAGCAGAAGGAAGGAGAGTGCCCATGCCCGAAATCCTGACGTCTCCGGAGGAGACCGAGGCCGACGCCACCGAGGCGACCGAGGAGGAGAACGACCACTAGAACGGCAAGACGCCTACCCTTACTCACACGCCCCGCCGCGTCCGGTGCCGGGCGAGCCGGCCACGATGTCGGAGGCGGCGATGCCCTTGGCGTTGAACTGGAAGGTGCCCTTGCGGTCCTGGATCTTGGCCTTGCCGCTGCCGGAGATGGTGGTGGTCTCGGTGAAGCGCACGCCGTGGCCGGTGGTCAGCTTGCTCTTCAGGGCGCGGACCGGGTCCTTCGGGGCGGCCTGCGCGGGGGCGGCATGAGCTGGGGCGGTTGCCAGGAGGGCGCCGCAGGTCAGCAAGGTTGCGGTGATCGTCTTCTTCATGGGAGGTGATCATGCCGGAGGCCGGTCACGGGCAGGCCACGGTCACCGCTGCGCCGGGCCGATGCCCCGGCGTTCGAGGATCCGGGCGAGCCGCTTCTCCAGGTGTGACCGGCATTCCGGCCACTCCTCCGCGATCACCGAGAACACCGCCGAATCGCGGAGGCGGCCGTTCTCACCCGGCGCCCACGACTGTGACCAGCTCCGCAGGACGCCCTCGAAGCGGGCGCCCACCGCCTCGATCGCGGCGCGGGAGCGGGTGTTGCGCGCGTCCGTCTTCAGGTCGACCCGCGCGACGTCCCACTGCTCGAAGGCGTGCCGGAAGAGCAGGTATTTCGCCTCCGTGTTCAGGCCGGTGCCCTGCGCCGGGCCCGCCAGCCAGGTGAACCCGACCTCGACCGCGCACAGTCGTTCCCCGTCCGGCCACAGGCGCGGATCCCAGTAGGCCGTCGCCCCGACCGCCCGGCCCGTCGACGTCGCCACCTGCGCGTACGGAGCGAGCCTGCCCGTGGCGGCGCGGGCCAGCTGGGCGTCGACGTACGCTCCGACCTCGGCCGCCGTCGGCACCCAGGTGAACGTGTACGAGCCGCGATCCTCCTCGGCCGCCCGGGCCAGGTCGGCCGCGTGGCGGTGGTCCAGCGGCTCCAGGCGCACGAGCGTGCCCTCCAGCACGGGCCCGTCGAGTTCGAAGGTCACCGGCGCATCCTTGCCGATTCCGGAGGCGGGGGTCAACGCGATTCGGCTGGCAGGTGCCGGTCGGGGTGCGTCGCGAGATCATGAAACCCGTTGGTGCCATGGCCGGGGTCGCCGGACCTGGAGCTCGCCGTGCTGGGGCGGCGGTCTTTGGTCGGTGCCCGCGATCTGGGCGCGTGGTGATGACCCGGATGAGGGGTGGTCTGGTCTGTGGCGGCCGGCCGTCGGACCGTCGAGCCGTCGAGCCGTCATGATCGCCCAGCGTCCCGCCGGAGCGGGGCGTGACGGGGCCGCCGGCTAGGAGGCCGCGACTATGGTCGTGACGCCTTTAGCGGTGAAGGGTTCGAGGTCGTCGTCGGTGGCGGACGCGTCCGTGACCAGGGTCCAGGTGCCGGGCATGCGGGCCCAGGCGTGGAACGGGCGGCGGCCCAGCTTGGCGGCGTGGACGAGCAGGTAGACGTGGCGGGAGCGGTCCATCATCAGCTCCTTGAACCTGGTCTGCTGCAGGCTCGCCTCGCAGATGCCGTCCTCCGCCGTGACCCCGTCGGCGCCCAGGAACACGCGGTCGAACGTCATCCGGCTCAGCGCCGCCTCGGCCAGCGGGCCCACGAAGCCGTGGCTCACGTGGCGCAGGGTGCCCCCCAGGCACTCGACGTGCACGCCCGTCGCGCCCACCAGCTCCTGCAGCGCGTTCAGGCCCGTGGTCGCCACCGTCAGATCCGACGCGTGGCGCAGCTCGTGGGCCAGCGCGCCCGTGGTGGAGCCGGAGTCCAGCAGGACCGTCTCGCCGGGGCGGATCTGGGCGGCGGCCCACGCGGCGATGGCGCGCTTGGCCTCGAACGCCTCCCCGATGCGCTGCCGCAGCGACGCCTCCGGGTGGGTGACCACGGCCATCGCGCCGCCGTACGTGCGGGCCAGCAGGCCGGCCGCCTTCAGGTGCGCGAGGTCGCGGCGGATGGTGGAGGGCGTCACGCCGAGCTGGTCCGACAGCTCCTCGACGCTGGCCAGGCCGGTGCTGGTGGCCAGGCGGACGATCTCGTCACGGCGAATCTGCGCTGCGCGGCCCATGGGTGTCCGGTCCTCTCCCGTCACAGCTCCTGCACGCCCTCCCGTCGCAGGCCCTGCGCGGATGACAGCTCGGCCGCCTGGCGGAGGGCCTCGATCATGCTACCCGCGTCCGCGACGCCCTTCCCGGCGATGTCGAACGCGGTCCCGTGGTCCACCGAGGTCCTGATCACGGGCAGTCCGACGGTGATGTTCACGCCCGCCTCCAGGCCCAGGATCTTGACGGGGCCGTGGCCCTGGTCGTGGTACATGGCGACGATGAGGTCGTAGTCGCCGCGGCCGGCCAGGAAGAACGCCGTGTCGGCCGGGAGCGGGCCGTGGACGTCCATGCCCTCGGCGCGCAGGCGCTCGACCGCAGGGACGATCTTCTCCTCCTCCTCGCCGTACCCGAAGAGGCCGTTCTCGCCCGCGTGCGGGTTGATGCCGCAGACGCCGATCTTGGGGCGGTCGAGGCCGGAGCCGCGCATGGCCGCCTCTCCCCTGCGGATCGTACGTTCGACCAGGCCGGGTTCGATGCGGGCGACGGCGTCGATGAGGCCGACGTGGGTGGTGACGTGGATGACCTTGACCTTGGGGGTCGAGAGCATCATCGACACCTCCTCCGTGCCGGTGAGGTGGGCCAGGAGCTCGGTGTGGCCGGGGTAGAGGTGGCCGGCGGCGTGCAGGGCCTCCTTGTTCAGCGGCGCGGTGCAGATCGCCTCGACCTGACCGGACATCGCCAGCTCGCTCGCCAGGCGTACGTACTCGTACGCCGCGTTCCCCGCGACCGCCGACACCCGGCCCCACGGCAGGTCGTCGGGGAGCACGCCGGGGTCGATGACGTTGATCCGGCCGGGCTCGAACCCGGCCTCGGCGACGCCCTCCACGGTCGCCACCTCGGCCCGGACGCCCAGGACGGCGGCGGCCTTCCGCAGGCGGCCGGCGTCGCCGATGACGACCGGGCGGCAGAGCTCTGTTGTCGCGGGGGCCAGCAGGGCACCCACGACGACCTCGGGTCCCACGCCGACGGCGTCCCCCATGGTGAGGGCGATGAGAGGTGTGCTCATGTCAGCCTTTCGGGTTCTGGGTCGGACAGGTGGGTGACTATGCGGAGAAGGCTGTCGCGATCGCCGAAGCTGCCGGGCCTGGTGACCACCGTGTGGCCTTGGGCGGTGTGGCTGAGGACAGCGCCGTGGTGGATCTGGGCCATCGGGCGCAACTCCTGGACGGTGAGCGCGTCCAGGACCCTCCTCGCGGTCTCGCCGCCGGTCAGGACGAGGTTCGCGGGCCGGCCGGCGAGGGCGTCCGCGACGATGCGGCCGAGGGAGGACGTGAGGGCGGGCGGGGGCGGTCCCGTCACCGTCACGGTGAGGACGGTGGGGGCGGTGGCGAGTGCGGCTCGTACGCGTCGGGCCGCGGCTCGCGGGGTGCTCAGGTCGCTGGTGGAGAGGGGCACGGGGGTGGCGGCGCCGTGCTCGGTGAGGAGTCTCGCCTGGGTGGCGGCACCGGGGTCGGCGGTGCCCACGACGACGAGCAGGGGCATGCCGCCGGGCGGGCGGCGGGAGGACGGCGGCGGGTCGAGGGGTGCGGGCGTGCCGATGGGCGAGGTGCGGCCGAGGGCTGCCGCGAGGCCGCCGGCGCCGATCAGGCGGGTCCCCGGGCCGGCCTCCAGCGCGGCGGCCACGATCGCGTCCAGGTCGTCGTCGGTTTGCGCGTCGCATACCGCCACCCGGCCGGCCGCCTTGCCGAGTGCTCTGGTCAAGGCGGCGTGGCCGGCGCGGACGGTGGCGAGGGGCACGAGGGTCGACGGGGTCGCGCCGAGGGCCTCGGCGACGGAGGCTGGGGCGGGGCGGCGTTCGGCGTGCCAGGCGCGCGTTTCGCGCAGGGGAACGCCGTGTACGTACGGGACGCCGCCCACGACCGTGCGGCCGGCGGCGGGCAGGGCGGGCACGAGCACGGCGGGGGCGTCCAGGCAGGCGGCGGCGGTGGCGGCGACGTTCCCGCGCAGCAGCGAGTCGATCTTGACGAAGACGCGGCGGCCGGCGGCGTGCCGGAGCGCCTCCCGTACCAGGTCACCGGCCCTTGGATGGTGCCGGCTGTCGAGGTCGGCCACCAGCACGGGCGGTCCCACCGGGTACGGCGGACCGGACAGCGCGATTCGCGCGGCACCGCCGGAGGGCATGAGCAGCGCCGCCGTCTCGGCCGCCCCGGACAGGTCGTCGGCCAGGGCGAACACGGATCCCTCGGCCACGTCCGCACCTCCGTCCCGGCTATCGCGATGCGTGAATCACGCGACAAGCATTGCACGAAACGCGCAGATCATGCCACAGTGGCGGCAGGTGCGGTCCTGGCCGCCGGAGGCGCCCGCGCAGCCGACCGACGAGGAGCCGCGCGCAAGGCGCGGCGTGTCCCAGGCCATCCGGCCGGAATCGCGCTGGAGGCCGGGGCGCCGCCTGTGACGTCGTGGGCGCGACGTTGCGCGGCCCGATGCCGGCGGACAACCGTTGAGCCACGCACGTACACCACCGCAGAGGAGATCGACAGCCCATGACCGCAGCAGAGCTCGCCAGGAAGATCCGCGCCCGGGAACGGTGCCTCGGCTACTGGGTGATGCTGGACGCCCCCGTCGCCACCGAGCGGCTGGCCCGGCTGGGGTACGACTACGTCGCCATCGACGGCCAGCACGGGCTGATCGGCGACGCGGGGCTGCTGAGCAACCTCATCGCCGTCGACGCCGGCGGCCGCTCGGTCGGCATCGTACGCGTGGCGTCCGGCGACCCGGCGGTCATCGGCCGGGCACTGGACTTCGGCGCGGGCGGCGTGATCGTGCCGCTGGTCGACTCGCCCGAGGACGCCGCCCGTGCCGTCTCCGCGGCCCGCTACCCCGCCGGGGGCCGCCGCTCGTACGGGCCCATGCGCTCCATGCTGCGCATCGGCCCCACCCCGGCGGAGGCGGACGAGAGCGTGCTGGTCCTGGCCATGATCGAGACGCCCGGCGGCCTGGCCGCCATCGAGGAGATCTGCGCCGTCCCCGGGCTGGACGGCGTGTACGTCGGCCCCTCCGACCTGTGCCTGGCCGTGGGCGGCCGGTTCCCGAACGACCCCGAGGTGGCCGGCGTCTTCGAGGCGGCGCTGGAGAGGATCCGTACGGCCGCCGCGAACGCGAGCATCGCGGCCGGCATCCACAACGCCACCGGTGAGCAGGCCGCCCGGCGGCTGGCCGAAGGGTTCACGTTCGCCACCGTGGCCTCCGACCTCGTCCATCTGGAGCAGGCCGCCGCGGCACATCTGAAGGCGGCGCGAGGCGAGTCCTGATCTTCCCCTGCCACCGCCGTTCCACGGCCATGGAACGGCGGTGGAACGCGGTGTCACGCCAACCAGTCGAGGGGGCGTGACGCCGGGGGAGAGATGACCGACGAGAACGGGGTGTTGATCAGGCTGGCCGGGTGCTTCTCGGTCGAGCGCAACGGGGTGCCGTACCCGCGGGGAGCGGTGGGCGGCAAGGCGAGGAGGCTGTTGAAACTGCTCGCGGCCGAGCGGAACGGGACGCTGGCCGCGGATCGCGTCGCGGAGGAGCTGTGGCCCGGGGGCGGGCCGAAGCGGCCGGTACAGAACGTCGCGACGCTGGTCAGCCGGTTGCGCGGGGCGCTGGGGAGCGACATCGTGACCGGCGGTCGCACCGGGTACCGGCTGGGCCGGCCGCCCGGCGTGCGGGTCGATCTGGACCTGGCGGCCGGGCTCGTCGGCGAGGCCGAGGGGTGCCTGGCCGCCGGGGAGCCGGTGCTGGCGGGCTCCGCGGCCGGGCGGGCGCTGGAGCTGCTGCACGACGGCGTGGTGCTGGCCTGCGAGCCGGACGCGCGGTGGGTGGCGGCGATCAGGGAGGAGGCGGCGGGGCTCGTACGGCGGGCCCGGCACGCGGCCGCCGGCGCCGGACTGCATGGGGCCGGGGTGAACGGTGCCATGTTCGCGAAGGTTCGGCGGGTGGCCGAGGCGGCGGTGCGGGCGGATCCGTTCGACGAGGTGGCGTACCGGCTGCTGATGCGGGCGCATGTGGCGGCGGGCGAGCCGGCGAAGGCGCTGCTGGCGTACGAGCGGCTGCGGCACCGGCTGGCGACGGAGCTGGGCACGGACCCGGCGGCCGAGACCCGGGCCGTGCACCTGGCCATCCTGCGCGAGGAGCCGCCGGCCGGGACCGCCCCGAGCCTGGCCCCGGTCACGGGGGCGGTTCCCCTGCGCCGGCAGTCGGCCACGGGGCCCGTCCCCCGGACGGAGGCGACGGCCGAGATCATTCCCCATCCGGAGGTGGCGCGTGGCCGGGCCGGCCCGTGGGAAGCGCCCCTACGGGTGGCCGGGCCGGGGCCGGTGCTCGCCGGGCGGGACGAGGAGCTGGCGCGGATCTCGGGGGCGTGGTCGCGGGCGGTGTCGGGGTGCACCGGGGTGCTGCTGATCGCCGGGGAGGCGGGCGTCGGGAAGTCGCGGCTGGCCGTCGAGGCGGAGCGGATGGCGGGGGCGGCGGGCGGGATCGTGCTGCGGGCCCGCTGCCACGAGATCGAGCGGGCGTTGTTCCTGCAGCCCGTCGTTGACGCGCTGCGCCCGCGCATCGTCCACCTGGCGGGGAACGTGCTGAAGGATCTGGTGGGCGGCTGGGCCACGGCCCTGGAGTCGCTGGTGCGGGGGCGGGCCCTGGAGCGCAGGTACGCGTACGAGGCGGTGTCGGCGTTCCTGCGCGCGCTGGCCGCCCGCGAGCCGGTGCTCCTGGTGCTGGAGGACCTGCACGCCGCCGGGTCGGCCACAGTGGAGCTCGTGCACTACCTGGCCAGGCGCTTGTCGGGGGTCCGGCTGCTGGTCGTCGCCACGGCGCTCACCGGCGAGGACGGGGCCGTCGACGCCCTGGCCGGGGTGGCGGAGGTGGTGCGGCCGGGGCCGCTGCCGCTCGAGGCGGTGCGGGAGCTGGCGGGGGACGCGCGGCTGGCGGAGGAGGTGTTCCGGCGGACCCGGGGGGAGCCGCAGCTCGTGACCGCCCTGCTGGACGGATCGCCGCCGGGTGAGGAGGTGCCGTCGGCGGTGCGGGCGATCGTGCTGGGCCGCCTGCGCGGGCTGCGCGAGCCGGTGCGGCGGGTGTTGCGGGCGGCCAGCGTGCTGGGCGGGGCGTTCGATCCCGTGCTGCTCGGCGAGCTGCTCGGGCTGCCGCCGCACGAGGTGGCGGGCCACTGCGAGCGGGCGCTCGGACGGGGGCTGCTGGTGGTGCGCGGCAGCGCGTACGAGTTCGCGAACGCCCTCGTCCGCGAGGTCCTCTACGCCACCACCCCGGCCCCCACCCGCCTGGCCTACCAGCACCGGTCGCACCGCCCGCTGAGCCCGCCCCAGCCACCGCCCGATGTCCCCGCCCGGCGCACGGCGGGGTGAGTCGATCACCCACATCATGCAGGGGATATGTAGCCATCTGCGAACTTTTGGTGGCGCTGCGTGTATATCCCGTTTCACTCCGGGTAGCGCCGATGCATTGGCTCCTCGGAGGAGGAAACCGTGGACATCGACATAGGCCAAGGCATTTCTGACGCCTGGCGGAATATCGCGACGTTCGTTCCGAAGCTGGTCGGCTTCCTGGTGATTCTCGTCATCGGGTGGATCGTGGCCAAGGTGCTGGAGAAGATCGTCGACAAGGTGCTCGAACGCGTCGGCTTCGACCGGGCGGTGGAGCGCAGCGGCGTGCGGCACTGGCTGGAACGCAGCAAGTACGACGCCAGCAGCCTGATCGCCAAGATCGTCTTCTACGCGATTCTGCTGATCACCCTGCAGATAGCCTTCAACGTCTTCGGGCCCAACCCGGTCTCGGCGTTGCTGGCCGGCGTGGTGGCCTGGCTGCCCAAGGCCCTCGTGGCCATCGTGATCATCGTGGTGGCCGGTGCCGTGGCCAAGGGTGTCAAGGACATCGTGGCCGGGATGCTCGGCGGGCTGTCGTACGGCCGCTGGCTGGCGACCGCGGCGGCGGTGTTCATCTGGGCGCTGGGCATCATCGCCGCGCTCAACCAGATCGGCGTGGCCACGACCGTCACCACGCCGGTGCTGATCACGGTGCTCGCCACCATCGGGGCGATCGCCGCGATCGGCTTCGGTGGCGGGCTCATCCGGCCGATGCAGCAGCGCTGGGAGCGCTGGCTGGGCCGGATCGAGCAGGAGGCCCCGCAGGCCAGGGCGCATGCGGAGGCGTACCAGAGGGGGCGTGAGGACGCCCGCTCGATGACGGAGGAGACGGCGCCGATCCGGACGACCCAGGGTGGAGCGCACCGCTCCGACCTGCCTCCCGGCTGACCCCGCCGAAAACCGCGCCTCCGGGTGCCCCGGGCCCGGCCCGGGGCACCCGGCGTTCCGCATCAGGCCGGACGGCGGGCGGGGGTCAAGGCCGGGCGGGCAGGCCGGATGAGCGGGACGCCGGGTCTCGGACGGGTCAGGCCGGGTGGCCGTCTTCCAGGAGGCCCAGCTCGCGGGTCAGCCAGCACACCGCCGTCAGCCGCAGCGACGGCGCGTCCGGCTCGCCGCTGAAGACCCAGCCCCGGTGCCGGAGCTCGTCCAGGAAGCCCAGCAGGTAGTCGCCCAGCGTCTCCCGGTCCATCGGGATCGCGTCACGCAGCACAGCCGCGTGCTGGTCGACCGCCGCGACCAGTCCCGGGTCGGCGCCCATCCGGGCGAGCTGGGCGTCGCCCAGGGCGTTCATCAACCAGCGCAGGGGCGAAACCGCCCAACCCTCCTCGAAAACCACCAACTAACTCTAAAGCATCTCCCAAGGTCAGCGGCCCTTTTCACGGCAGGCCCACGTAGTTCTCCGCCAGCGTCGTGGCCGCCGCCTCGGACGAGGTCACGTAGTCCAGGTACGACAGCTGCAGCCGCCGCGCGTACGGGTCGTCCTCCTCGAACGTGTGCAGCAGCGTCGTCATCCACCACGAGAAGTGCTGCGCCCGCCACACCCGCTTCAGGCACGCCTCCGAGTAGCCGTCGAGCAGCTCGGCCGAGCCGTCCCGGAAGTACGCGGCCAGCGCCTCGGTGAGCACGCGCACGTCGGCCACGGCCAGGTTGAGGCCCTTGGCGCCGGTGGGCGGCACGATGTGGGCGGCGTCCCCGGCCAGGTAGAGATGGCCGTACTGCATCGGCTCGGTCACGAACGCCCGCATCGGCGTGATGCCCCGCTCCGTGATCTCGCCGGTGGCCAGCTCGAAGCCGGGCACGGTCTCCAGCCGCTCCTTCAGCTCCGCCCAGATGCGCTCGTCCGGCCAGTCCTCCAGCCGGGCGTCGGCGGGAACTTGCAGGTAGAAGCGGCTGACGGTGGGCGAGCGCATGCTGTGCAGGGCGAAGCCGCGCTCGGTCCTGGCGTAGATCAGCTCCTCCGAGGACGGCGCCACCCGAGCCAGGATGCCGAGCCAGGCGAAGGGATATTCCCGCTCGAAGACGCTCAGGACCCCCTCGGGGACGGACGGCCGGGACACGCCGTGGAAGCCGTCGCAGCCGGCGATCACGTCGCAGTCGAGCCGCTCGCCGCCGAACGTCACGTACGGCTCGGACTCCAGCGAGTGCACCGCCACGTCCTCGACCTCGAAGCGCACGTCCCCGCCCGCCGCGAGCCGGGCCGCGATCAGGTCCTTGACCACCTCCTGCTGCCCGTACACGGTGATGGCCCGGCCCGGCACCAGCTTCTCGAACGGGATGCGGTGGCCCGCTCCCCCGTACCTGAGCTCGATGCCGTGGTGCGGCAGCCCCTCGCGCGACATCCGCTCGCCGACGCCGGCCTCGACCAGCGTGTCCACCGTGCCCTGCTCCAGCACCCCGGCCCGCACCCGGCGCTCGACGTACTCCCTGCTGCGCTTCTCCAGCACCACGGAGGAGATGCCGCGCAGGTGGAGCAGGTGGGACAGGAGCAGACCAGCGGGGCCCGCCCCGATGATCCCGACTTGAGTTCGCATGAGCGAAGCATCCAGCCTCGACCGGGATTCCGCCGAGGGGCGGCTTCCACTGGACGGAAGATTGATGCAGGATTGGCCCATGTCAGGTGGATCCCGCGAGCCCGGGCGCTCGGTGACGTCCAAGGTGCTGGCCCTCCTGAGCGCGTTCGACGCGGCGCACCCGCAGCTCACGCTGACCGAGCTGGCCCGGCGCAGCGGGGTGCCGCTGAGCACGGCGCACCGGCTGGTCGGCGAGCTGGAGGAGTGGCAGGCGCTGAGCCGCGCCCCCGACGGTCGGCTGCGGGTGGGGCTGCGGCTGTGGGAGCTGGGCCAGCTGGCGCCCAACCGGCTGCAGGAGCTGGCGCACCCGTGGCTGCAGGAGCTGTTCGGCT
Organism: Nonomuraea sp. NPDC049709; assembly: GCF_040674815.1. Taxonomy (NCBI): domain Bacteria; kingdom Bacillati; phylum Actinomycetota; class Actinomycetes; order Streptosporangiales; family Streptosporangiaceae; genus Nonomuraea; species Nonomuraea sp. NPDC049709. The sequence continues at coordinate 23,560 of NZ_JBFANM010000025.1, read as the reverse complement.
CCACGGGCGAGAACGTGCACCTGGCGGTCCGGGACGGGCTCGAGGTGCTGTACGTGGACAAGGTGTACGGCCGGCGGGCGGTGCCCATCGTGTCCAGGATCGGGGCCCGGCTGCCGATGCATCCGACGGGCGTGGGCAAGGCGCTGCTGGCGTACGAGCCGGACTGGTTCGTCAAGTCCTACCTGGCGCGCAAGCTCGAACGCCCGACCCCGCACACGATCATCGAGCCGGGCCGGCTGGCCAGGGAGCTGGCCTTGGTGCGGGCGCAGGGGCACGCGCTGACGTATGAGGAGATGACGCCGGGCTCATGCTCGGCGGCGGCGCCGATCCTGGTGGACGGGCGGCCCGTGGCGGCGCTGGGCATCGTGCTGTCCTCCCGGCGCGCCCGCGAGCTGCCCCGGCTGGTGGAGCCGCTGCGCGCGGCGGCCGCCGGCATCGCCCGGGCCTGCGCCGCGTGATCAGTCGCCCATCTTCTGGATGCGGTCCTTGAACAGCGTGGTGGCGATGGCCGCCTTGTGCGGCTGCCCCTTGAGGAACGCCTGCGCGAAGCTCTTGGCCTGGTCGTAGGAGACCTTGCCGGGCATGGGCGGCTCGTTCGGGTTGACGTCCACGTCCACCAGCGCGGGCCCGTCGTGCGACAGCGCCTGCCCGATCGCGTGGGCCACGTCCTCCGACTTGGTGACCTTGGCCCCGAACCCGCCGCACGACCTGGCCCAGGCCGAGAAGTCGGCCTCGGGCGAGGCGTAGCGCACGCCGTGCTCCGGGTAACCGAGCACCATCTGCTCCCACAGGATCTGGCCGAGGGAGTTGTTGTTGTTGATGACCACCTTGATCGGCAGCCGGTGCTGCACCGCGGTGAGGAACTCGGCCATCAGCATCGAGAAGCCGCCGTCGCCGACGTACGCGATGACCTGGCGGCCGGGGAAGGCGTGCTGCATGGCGATCGCGTACGGCAGGCCCGGCGCCATCGTGGCCAGCGTGCCCGACAGGTAGAACTCGCGCCCGCCGCGGATCGTCCAGTGCCGGGCGGCCCAGGTGGCGATGGTGCCGCTGTCGCAGGTCATGATGGCGTCGTCGGTCGCGAGCTCGTCGATGATGGACATGACGTACTGCGGGGCGATGGGGTGCCTGTCGGGGTTCTCCAGCGCCTCCATGTCGGCGCGCCACTTCGCCATCATCTTCTGATATTTCGCCAGATGGGCGTTCCCGTCCCGGGGAGACAGCAGCGGCAGCAGCGCCTGCAGCCCCTCCTTCGCGTCGCACACCACCGGTACGTCGGTCGCGATCCGCGCCCCCGCCCTGGTCGGATCCGCCTCGAACTGCACCACCCGCGTGTCGCGCACCTCCGGCAGGAACTTGGAGTACGGGAAGTTCGTGCCGACCATGAACAGCACGTCGGCCTCGTCCATCAGCTCCTCGCTCGGCCGGGTGCCGAGCAGCCCGAGCCCGCCCGTCGTGTACGGGGAGTCGTCGGGGACCACGGCCTTGCCCGGCAGCGTCTTGACCACGGGCGCCCCGAGCGCCTCGGCCACGGCCAGCACCTCCTGCCTGGCGTGCAGCGCCCCCTGCCCGACCAGCATGGCGGGACGTTCGGCCCGGTTGAGCACCTCGGCCGCCCATTCGACGTCCTCCTGCCGCGGGATGCCGGGCGGCTGGAGGTAGACGGGCGCGGTCTGGGGCGCGCGCGCTGGGGCCACGTGCTTGTACGGGTCCGCCCCCGCCTCGGCCACCTGGACGTCGTTGGGCAGCGTGAGGTGGGAGACCCCGCGCCGCGCGTAGGCCGTCCTGATCGCCAGGTCCACCAGCGAGGGGAGCTGGGCCGGGTTGGTGATCATCATGTTGTACTCGGCCACGTCGGCGAACAGCTTGTCCAGGTGCACCTCCTGCTGGTAGCCGGTGCCCAGCACGGACGTCTCCTGCATGCCGGTGATGGCCAGCACGGGCACGTGGTCGAGCTTGGCGTCGTACAGGCCGTTGAGCAGGTGGATGCCGCCGGGACCCGAGGTGGCCAGGCACACGCCGATCCGTCCGGTGGCCTTGGCGTAGCCGGTGGCCATGAAGGCCGCGGCCTCCTCGTGGTGGACGAGGACGAAGCGAACCCGGTCACGGTGCCGCCGCAGGCCCTCCATGATGCCGTTGATGCCGTCGCCCGGCAGGCCGAAGACGGTGTCGACGCCCCATGCCGCGAGCCGTTCGATCAGGGATTCGGATGCGATTCGAGCCATGTGAGCGGCCCTACCCCGCTCGGCCGCCCGCAGACGCCGGGATGAGATTCATTGACATTTCTCGAAATTGAGGGGTAGGGGACCCCACATGCGCATTCTGGTCACGGGAGCCACCGGCACGCTGGGCGGGGCACTGGTGCCCGCCCTGCTCAAGGCGGGCCACGAGGTGCGGGCATTGAGCCGTACCAAGCGGGAGGACCGCGGGAACGTCGAGTGGATGTGGGGCGACCTCATCTCGGGCGCCGGCGTCAAGGAGGCCGTGGACGGCGTGGACGCGATCGCCCACCTGGCCACCAGCGGCCGGCGGGGGCGCGGCGCCGTGGACGTGCCCGGCACCCGTACGCTGCTCATCCTCGCCCGCGCGGCCGGGGTTCGGCACGTGCTGTTGACCTCGATGGTCGGCGCCGACCGCGCCGTCCACGGCTACCTCAAGGACAAGCTGGAGGCCGAGCGCCTGGTCACCGAGAGTGGCCTGGACTGGACGATCCTCCGCGCCACCCCGTTCCACCAGTGGCTGCACCGCCGCTTGCGCGACTTCGCGGCGCTGCCCGTGCTGCCCGTGGACCGCTCGCTGCCCTGGCAGCCGGTGCACACGGGCGAGGTCGCCACGCGGGCCGCCGCGCTGCTGAGCGCGGGCCCGGCCGGGCGGGAGATCGAGTTCGGCGGGCCCGAGGTGATCGACACCGGCGAGCTGGTCAGGACCTGGCTGCGCGCCTCCGGGCTGCGCCGCCCCTGCCTGTCCGTACGCTATCCCGGCCGCCTGTACGCGGCCCAGCGCGCGGGCGACCTGACCACGGACGCCGTGCCCAAGGGAGAGATCAGCTGGCACGACTATCTCCTCCCGCCGCCGCCGATCCTGTCGGACGACTTCGCCTCCGAGCACACCGCCTCGCCCACGAGCCCGGCCACGCAGCCCGAACAGGATCCTGACCTGCGCGTATACGGGGGCGACGAGGGCTACGAACGCCCGACACGAAGCTAGCCCGGCATCCCGTTTCATTACACTTCGCCGACTTGTTGGTCCTGACCTGTTACTAGACAATGTGTTCGGTGAACAGAGGCATCCCGCTGACCAAGGACTTCGCCAACGGCGGCGTCTCCTTCTGGTACCGGCAGATCGGCCTGCCCGCGCGGCGGCCGGCGCTGCCCGGGCCGCGTGACTACGACGTCGCCATCGTCGGCGGCGGCTACACCGGCCTGTGGACCGCTTACTACCTGAAGCAGGCCGACCCCGGCCTGCGGGTCGCGATCCTGGAGCGGGAGTTCGCCGGGTTCGGCGCGTCGGGGCGCAACGGCGGGTGGCTGTCGGCCGAGTTCGCCGGCTCGCGCAAGCGGCACGCGAAGGCGCGCGGGCGGCAGGCCATGATCGATCTGCAGCACGCGATGTTCCGGTCGGTCGACGAGGTCATCGAGGTGGCCCGCGCCGAGGGCATCGACGCCGACCTGCACAAGGGCGGGCTGATCCACGTCGCCACCAACCCGGCCCAGCGGCGGCGGCTGCGCGCCGGCGTGGCCGACCTGCGGGCCTGGGGATACGGCGCGGACGACGTGCGGCTGCTGGAGCGCGACGAGCAGCGCGAGCGGGTGCAGGTGGCGGGGGCGCTGGAGGCGTCGTACTCGCCGCACTGCGCCCGCATCCAGCCCGCCAAGCTGGCCGTCGGGCTGGCCGGGGTGGTGGCCCGGATGGGCGTGGACATCTTCGAGGACACCACCGTGACCGAGATCCGGCCCCGGCAGGACGGCGGGAAGGCGTCGGCGGTGACCACGCGGGGCGTCGTCTCGGCCGACTACGTCATCCGCGCCACCGAGGGCTTCACCGCGAGCCTGGCCGGGCAGCACCGGCAGTGGCTGCCGATGAACAGCTCCATGATCATCACTGAGCCGCTGCCCTCCGAGGTGTGGCAGCACATCGGCTGGCAGGGCAACGAGCTGCTGGAGGACGAGGCGCACGCCTATGTCTACGCGCAGCGGACGGCCGACGACCGGATCGCGATCGGCGGGCGGGGGGTGCCCTACCGGTTCGGGTCGCGTACCGACCGCCGGGGGGTCACCCAGCCGCAGACGGTCGAGCTGCTGTGGCGGATGCTGGTCAAGCTGTTCCCCGCCGCGGCCGACGTCCGCGTCGAGCACGCCTGGTGCGGGGTGCTGGGGGTGCCGCGCGACTGGTGCTCGACCGTGCACCTGGACCACGCCGGCGGCCTGGGCTGGGCGGGCGGCTATGTCGGCAGCGGCGTCACCACCACGAACCTGGCCGGCCGCACGCTGCGCGACCTGGTGCTGCGCCGGGAGACCCCGCTGACGAGGCTGCCGTGGGTGGGCCGACAGGTGCGGCAGTGGGAGCCGGAGCCGCTGCGGTGGGCCGGGGTGCAGCTCATCTACGCGCTGTTCAGGGCCGCCGACCGGCACGAGAACGAGCGCGGCACCGCCACCTCGGCCTATGCCCGCCTGGGGAACCTGATCTCGGGCCGCTGACCCCCTAGCCGGGGCCCGCGCCGCGCCACGGGTCGTAGTCGACCTCGAGCGGCTCCTGCGGGGGCCGCTCCGCCTCCGGGACGTGCTGCAGGTTGACCCGGATGCGATACCACACGCTGCTGCGCCCCCGCATGCCGTCGACCAGCACGTCGGCGGGCTCCAGGCGGGCCGCGGCATCGGGGTGGCGGGCCTTCCAGCGCTCGAACCCCGCCATCGCCTCGTCCTTGTGCTCGGCCCTGGCGATCTCGATCACCGGCATCGTCTGCTGCCTGCGCCCGCTGCCCTTGGGCGGCTTGGGCGCGGGCCCGAGCTCCTCGGCCAGCTCCAGCAGCCCGTCGAGCGAGCCCGGGTGCAGGTCCATGTCCTCCCACGGGTCGCCGAGCTCGGCCAGCCGCTTCGGCACGGTGTCGACGGTGAACGTCTCGGGCCGGCAGCCGGGCACCTCGTCCCAGGTGAGCGGGGTGGACACGCGGGCGTCCTGCACCGCGCGCACGGAGTAGGCCGAGGCCACCGTGCGGTCATAGGCATTCTGGTTGAAGTCCACGAACACGCCGTGCCGCTCCTCCTTCCACCAGCGGCTGGTGGCCAGGTCGGGCGCGCGCCGCTCGACCTCGCGCGCCACCGTCTCGGCCGCCTTGCGCACCTTCGCGAACGGCCAGCGCCGCTCGATCCGGGCGTAGACATGGAAACCGCGCGACCCGGACGTCTTGGGCCACGCGACGAGCCCGTGGTCGGCCAGCACCTCCCGCGCCACCTGCGCGGTGCGCAGCACGTCGGCCCACTCCACGCCCGGCACCGGGTCGAGGTCGATGCGCAACTCGTCGGGCCTGGCCAGGTCGTCGGAGCGCACCGGGTGGGGGTTGAGGTCGACGCAGCCCAGGTTGACCACCCACAGCAGCTGCGCCAGGTCGGTGCACACCACCTCTTCGGCGCTGAGCCCCGAGCGGTATTTCAGCTCGGCCACCTCGATCCAGTCGGGCCGCTTGGCCGGGGCGCGCTTCTGGAAGAACGCCTCCTGCTCGATGCCGTGCACGAACCGCTTGAGCACCATCGGCCGCCCGTGCACGCCGCGCAGCGCCGCCTCCCCCACGCTCTGGTAGAACCGGATCAGGTCGAGCTTGGTGTGACCGGACTGCGGGAAGATCACCTTGTCGGGGCTGGTGATGCGGACCTCGCGCCCGGCGACCTCGATGTCAGGCATAAGGTCACGATACGCGCGCCGACCGACAACCTCCGGGAGGCGGAACGGCCCCGCGCGACCGGACCCCGCGGGCCGCGGCCGGGTGCGGTTAGCGGTCGCCGAAGGTGCCGTGGCGGCCGGCGCCCGCGGCGAAGCGGGCGGCGCCCTCGGAGGCGTCCGGCAGGGAGACCAGGCCGTGCCGCAGCTCGTTCCGCATCGCCTCCTCCTCCCCCAGCCCGTCCTGCTCCAGCACCGACAGCCGGTCGCCGCGCAGGCACGCCTGCGGGAACCGCGCGATCTCCCGGGCCAGCTCCTCGGCGCGCTGCCGGGCGGTCCCGGTGGGGACGAGCCGGTTGGCCAGCCCCATCTCGTGCGCCTCCGGCCCCGCGACGGGCCGCCCCGTGAGGATCAGGTCCATCGCCCGGGACGAGCCGATGAGCCGCGGCAGCCGTACGGTGCCGCCGTCGATCAGCGGCACCCCCCACCGCCGGCAGAACACCCCGAACACCGCGTCCTCCTCGGCCACCCGCAGATCGCACCAGAGGGCCAGCTCCAGCCCGCCCGCGACGGCGTGCCCGGCCACGGCGGCGATGACCGGCTTGCCCAGGCGCAGCCGGGTGGGCCCCATCGGGCCGTCGCCCTCCTCGCCGACGTGGTTGTCGAGCGCCTTGAGGTCGGCGCCGGCGCAGAACGTGCCACCCTCGCCCCACAGCACCGCCACGTCGGCGTCGGAGTCGTCGAAGTCGCGGAACGCGTCCGCCAGCGCGTCGGCTGTCTTGCGATCTACGGCGTTGCGCGCCTCCGGCCTGCTGATCACCACGGTGGTGACGGGACCCTGGCGCTCCACGCGTACGGTCATGCGACCCTCCTCGGGGGGAAGTGCGGGTTTCTCCTCGGGGACGTGCCGAGCGTACGCTCCCGGTCGGGCCGCGGCCAGCAGCCGGTCTTGTCGTTCACTCCTGCTATAGATTGCGCCGTCGTCTCAGATCTCACGGACCAGGATGGTGTTCCGGTGGACGCTTGGGGTTACTTCAGCAACGCGGACCGGCGGGAGTTCGCCCGGCTCGACGCGGCCTACGAGGCCGGCAAGCCCATGAGCGACGAGCACGACGAGGTGTTCGGTTTATGGGCGCACGAGAGGTTCTGCATGGCCCCGGCGGACGAGCGGCGCCGCCGGATGCTCCGGCAGGTGCTGGACAACGCGCCCGCCTGGTCCAGGAACGGGGTCGGCGGGCTGTGGCGCATGACCTACGACGTGACCCTCCAGGGCCACTATGACGACCCCGACGTCTACCTGGTGCCGCTGGCCGCCACCGCCGCGCTGCCCTACCACGACCGGCGGGCCGCGCTCTACTGGGTGCCCGACGGCTTCCGCCAATACCGCCCGCAGGCGTGGAGGGTGCTGCGCGAGCCGCTCACGGAGTTGCTGACCGAGCCCGACTCCGACGATCCGGCCATGAACGTGCGCAACGTCATGTGGGAGGACGACGAGTTCGCCGCCCTGCTGGCCTCCGGCGAGCTCGCCGACCGGCTCGCCGGGCCGGCACGGCTGCCGCTGCTGCGGCACTGGGCCACCGCCACGGCGTCCAAGCCCAGCGGCAAGTGGCTCAAGCGGTGCGCGGCCCTGCTGGACGAGCAGGCGGCCGGGGTGGTCGCGGACGTGCTCCGCCGGCTGGCCGAGCACCGTGAGACGACCTACCGTCACCGATACCGGGACGAGGAGTGGCCCGAGACCGTCTTCCTGCGCGAGCGCACGGCCGTGCCGCTGCGCGGCATGGTGTGGACCTGCGAGCTCATCGACGAGCCGTGGGTGACCGCGCTGCTCGGCGACGTGGCCGTGACGGCGGGCACGGGGATCGGGGGCTCGGGCGCCAACGCGCGCAGCGAGATGCTGGCCAACGCGGCGATCGGGGTGCTGGCTCGGCGCGGCGGCCTGGAGGTGGTCGCGCAGCTGGCCCGGGTGCAGGCGAAGGCGCGCAAGAAGACCGTCCTCGTCGGGGTGAACCGCACGCTGGAGGCGGTCGCGGCGCAGGCGGGCCTCTCGACCGAGCAGGTGCTGGAGCGTACGGTGCCCACGTTCGGCCTCGGTCCCGACGGCACCCGCACCGAGCAGGGGCTGCGCCTGTCCCTGGACGGCACCGTCACCTACGGCTCCCGCAAGACCATCCCGAAGGCCGTCCGCGAGTCGCACAAGGAGCTGCTGGCCGAGCTCAGGGCCACCGCCAAGGAGCTGAAGAAGGCGCTGCCCGCCGAGCGTTTCCGCATCGAGCGCGCGCTGGCCACCGAGCGGGTCTGGCGCTGGGAGGAGGTGTGCGAGCACTACCTCGGCCACCCGGTCACCGGCTCCTTCGCCCGCAACCTGATCTGGGAGGTCGTCGAGGGCCCGGCCGGGCTTCCGGTCCCGGCCGGCGACGTGTGGGAGCTGGCCGGCCCGGACTGTCGCCGCCACCGGCCCGATCCCGGCGCCGCCGTCCGCCTCTGGCATCCCATCTCGCACGCCATGGAGGAGGTCCGCGCGTGGCGGGACCACCTGGTGGAGATCGGCCTGCGCCAGCCGTTCAAGCAGGCGTTCAGGGAGGTCTACCTGCTCACCCCGGCCGAGGAGGAGACGCGCGACCACTCCCGCCGCTTCACCGGCCACCTGCTCCGCTACGGCCAGGCCAAGGCCCTGCTGACCGGCCGCGGCTGGACCGGCATGTCACTGGGCCACTGGGGGTGGGAATACGGCTCCGACGCGGCCGCGGCCACGAAGGAGCTGCCCGGCGGCCTGGCCGCGCACTGGGACTTCCACCTCGACGAGGAGTCCGGCGAGCGCGACGACTTCGGCACCGTGTCCATCTGCGTCAGCGGCGACCTGCACGTCACCGCCGAGGGGCGCCGCGTGCCGCTGGCCGAGGTGCCGCCGCTGGTGCTGTCGGAGGCGCTGCGTGACGCCGACCTGGCCGTCGGCGTCACCTCCACCGGCCTGGACCCGGAGGGCCAGGGCGAATACTGGGCGTCGTACGGCTTCGGCGACCTGACCGAGAACGCCCGGGTCCGCCGCGACGCCCTGACCAGGCTGCTGCCCCGCCTGTCCATCGCCGGCCGGTGCGCGCTCACCGACCGTTTCCTCGTGGTCCGGGGCGACCTGCGCACGTACAAGATCCACCTGGGCTCGGGCAACATTCTCATGGAGCCCAACGACGCCTATCTGTGCATCGTCCCCGGCGGCGCCGGCGACCAGGTCTTCCTGCCGTTCGAGGAGAACGGCGGCATGTTGTCGATCGTCCTGTCGAAGGCGTTCCTGCTGGCCGCCGACACGGAGATCAGCGAGCCGTCGATCACCCGGCAGATCGGCGGAGCTGCGCGGTGATGCTCGGATGGACACTCTCTAGAAGCTGACGGCGCCCTCCAGCAGCTCGTCGAACGGCACCTCCGCCGTACGGTCGATGCCGCGCAGCGGGCCGTGGTCCACGAGGTGCGCCTCGGCGTACAGGCGGGCCACGAGGGCCTTGCGCCCGTCGTCGAGCCCCCAGGCGGCCTGGTCCTCCAGCAGCGCGGCGGCGTACACGTCGGCCATGAACTGCGCCAGCGGGTAGAGCCGCTCCTCGGCCACCGAGCGCTCCAGCGCGGACCATGCCTCGATCGCCTTGGCCAGGTCGTCGACCCGCGCCCGCACCAGGTCGGAGGTGGCCAGGGCACGCAGGCGGTCGAGGAAGGGCAGGTGGGCCTGCTCCTTGAGCATGGCCCGCCGCACGTCGAGGCAGAGGATGTTGTCGCCGCCCTCCCAGATCGGGTTGACCTGGGCGTCGCGCAGCAGCCGGGCCACCGGCCACTGCTCGATGTAGCCGTTGCCGCCGTGCACCTCGATCGCGTCGCTCGCCGCGGTCACGCCGAGCCGGGCGGCGCGCAGCTTGATCAGGGCGGGCGCGAGGCGCAGCCGGGGCCCGGCGAGCCCGTCGAACACCATCGCCTGCGCGGCCTCGACCTCCACGATCAGCTCGCTCAGCTTGCGGCGCATCAGCGGCTGCTCGATGAGCGGCCGGCCGAACGCCTCGCGCGCCCTGGCATAGCAGATCGACTCCACCAGCGCGCGCCTGGCCACGCCGACGCCCATCATCGCCACGCCGAGCCGGGAGGCGTTGGTGAGCTTCATCATCGTCCCGAGCCCCGAGCCGGAGCCCGCGCCCGCCAGCAGGAACGCCTCCGCCTCGGTGAACTCGACCTCCGCCGACGCGACCGACCTGGTGCCGAGCTTGTCCTTGAGCCGCCGGATGCGCACCCCGTTGCGGCTGCCGTCGCGCCGCTCCCACAGCACCAGGAACGGGGCCACGGCGCCGTCCGGCAGCCTGGCCAGCACCACGAAGGCGGACCCGTTGGCGTTGGAGGCGAACCACTTGAACCCGGACACCCGCCACGACTCCCCGTCGGGCTCGGCCTGGGTCTCCAGCGCCGCCAGGTCGGAGCCGCCGGTCCGCTCGGTGAACATCTGAGCGGCCTCGCCCGAGTAGTAGCCGTCGGCGAAGATCTCCCGCACCCGTTCGAGCACGTCCGGCGGCGCGTGCTTCTCGGCGAGCGAGACCACCATGTCCCCGCCCGTGCCGAGCGCGCAGCCCATCCCGATGTCGGCCTGATCGAGCAGGTACGTCCACGCCGCGGCCAGCGCGGACGGGTCCGCCCCGTGCGCGCGGGCCTGCTCGGCGAACGACGGGGAGGTGAAGTTGTTGTCCAGCAGCGCCCGCCGGGCGGTGTGGAACGACGGCGGCATGACGACCTGGCTGACGTCCCTGCCCCACTTGTCGTACTTCTCCAGCCGCGGCGGGTTGCGGTCGGTCTCCTCGGCGCACTCGGCGACGAGGCCGCCCGTCAGCTCGCCCAGCCTGTCCAGGTACGGCTCCGCCCAGGCGAAGCCCTCCTCCCCCAGGTGCCGCCGCATGAGCAGGCGCAGCGTGGGGTCGCAGCGCCACCAGTTCCGCCCGGCCGCGCCCTGGTAGCGCTCGGTGGCGTAGCGGTCGCTGCGGTCGCCGCGGTCGAAAGCTTCGATGAGATACCGGCCCATACCGCGAGTGTTACATATACTCGACACGCGATGGAAGAGCGTAACAGTACCTTGAGCGCCCGATCGGCGGTCCTGAGCGCGCTGCTCGGCAGCCACCCGCCCCGCCTGTCGGCCCGCCACCTGGTGCGCATCGGGGCGCTGTTCGGGATCGCGGAGGGCACGGTCAGGGTGGCGCTGTCGCGCATGGTGGCGGCCGGCGACCTGCTGCCGGCGGACGGCCAGTACACGCTGTCGGAGCGGCTCGTCGAGCGCCAGGCCAGGCAGGACGAGAGCCGCGACCCGCACACGAGGCCGTGGGACGGCACGTGGGAGGTGGCCGTGGTCACCGCCGAGCGGCGCGCGCCCGCCGACCGGGCCGCGTTCCGGCACACGATGAGCGCGCTGCGCCTGGCCGAGCTGCGCGAGGGCACCTGGCTGCGCCCGGCCAACCTGGTGCGCACGTTGCCCGAGATCGTCACCGCGCAGTGCACGCTGATCGACGGCCGCCCGCGACGCGACCCCACTCCCCTGCTGTGGGACCTGGACGGCTGGGCCGCGGAGGCCGGCGCGCTGGAGCGGGCCCTCGACCGGGCCGAGGGGCTGGCCGAGGGCTTCCTCGTCTCGGCCGCGGTGCTGCGCCACCTGCTGGCCGACCCGCTGCTGCCCGAGGAGCTGCTACCGGCCGGGTGGCCGGGCGCGCGGTTGCGCGCCCGCTACGACGACTTCGACCGCCGCTACCGCGAGGTCCTGCAGCGGCACCTCAGAGGCTGACGCCGAAGACCGCCCGCTTGCCCCTGAACTCGGTGACGCTCCACAGCTTGCCGCCCTGCACGGTCAGGTCCTCCGGCCCGATCGGGAACGGCCGGGTCACCGGCTCGCCGCCCTGGTAGACCAACAGCCTGCCGTTGGCGGCGGCGCCGGCGGACTGGCTCAGATACCACGTGCCACCGTGCGAGGTCGCCCCCTGGATCTTGGCGTGGCCCATGACGAACGCGTCGACGGGCTCGCCCCCGGCCAGGTCCAGGTCCCAGCGCCCGACCCAGCCGTCGGTCTTCTTGTCCTGGTATTCGCCCGTGATCAGCCGCGGCGTGTCGCCGCTGCGGTCGATCGACACGAACGAGAAGTGCGGCCCGGCCTTGGCCACCTTCCAGAAGTCGGTCTGCGGGATGACGTAGCGGTAGCCGAAGGCGTGCAGCTTGCCGCCGTGGCGCCCGATCCGCTTGGCCTCGCCCAGGTCGTTCTGGGCGGTGCGCAGGTCGAGCAGGTTGTTCAGGTCGAAGACGCGCAGGCCGCGCTTGGTGTCGGCGACGTAGAGCAGGTCGCCGTAGCAGGCGATGCCGCCGGCGTGGATGTCGATCGGCGCGTACGACCCGTCCGGCGCGGCCACCACGAGCAGCGCGTGCTGGTATTTCAGCGACGTGGGGCTCAGGAACGACACCCTGATCCCCCGCTCGCCGGCCTCCGGCTTGAAGTACCAGCTCACGATGAACGCCGGCACGCCGATGTTGCCCGAGTCGTCGCTGCCGGTGAGGCCCTGGGGGTACCAGTCGGCGGTGTCCTGGTCTTTGTCGTCGAAGGCGTACCACTCGGCCGGTCTGGGGCGCATCGAGCCCATCGCCCCGGCGGCGCCCTTGCTCCTGGCGACTCTGTTGGCCCCCGCCAGCACCGCTTCGACGGCGGTGCTGCCGACCTCGCCCGCCAGCTTGGCCGCCCCCTCCGCCAGGCCACCCGTCGCCCGAACCAGGGCATAAGGGGCTTTATCGGTGGGAACCATTCCCGAAGCCGCCATATCTCCCTCACCTTTTCCGTCTCTTGACCAGTTTGACGGATCGGGGACGGCCAAGGTTGGCGATCACTTCCACAAATGCACGGGCAACCCCGACAACGCCAGTTCGCGGTAGCGCCGCACGAGCCGGCGCCGGTCCCCGCCGAAGCGCGCCAGCGCCTCCCGCTGCCACACCGAGCCGGTGCGCCGCGTCCGCGTCCGCTGCGCGATCACGCCCAGCGCGCGGTCGGCGTCGTGGGGCGCCACCCCCGCGCCGAGCAGCCCTTTACGCGCCTCGGGCAGCAGGGTGAGCACCAGCTCGGCGGCCTCGAACTCGCCCTCGCTGCCGGGCCAGGAGAGCTTGGCGTCCAGCCCGTGCATGGCCGCGTGGTAGAAGTTCTGGAACGCCGTGGCGAACCGGTAGCCGGTCAGGTCCCGCTCGGCCTGCGACAACGTGAGCCCGAGCAGGAAGGCGGTGTTCGCCGCCATGTCCGCGCACGAGGGCCCCGCGGGCAGCGCGCGCATCTCGATCCGCAGGTGGCCGCCGTCCACCGGGTCGTAGACGGGGCGGTTCCACTGCCAGATCGTGCCCTGGTGCAGGCGCAGCTCCGGCACCTCGTGCGGCTCCGCCCCCTCCGTCAGATCGGGCACCACGGGGTCGTAGTCGCGTACGTACCGCTCGAACAGCTCGTACGCCCCCTCCCGCACCCAGTCCGAGCCGAACGTCACCCGGCCGTCCCGCCGCTCGCGCCGCTGCACGTCCCGGTCGTCGGCGGCCTCCTCCATCAGCGCGATGCGCGTCTCCTCCCACAGCTCCCGCCCCAGGAAGAACGGCGAGTTGCCGCACGCCGCCAGCACCGGCCCGATGGCGAGCTGGGCGGCGTTGAACAGCCGGGCGAAGCGCTCCGGCGGCGTGCGGATGTGCACCTGCCAGGAGGTGTTGGCGCTCTCGAGGATCACGTCCTCCACCGAGAGCTCCAGATCGTCGATCTTGACCAGGAACGGCTCCAGCCGCAGCCGCCTGATCCCCCTGCTCATGGCCCGGTAACGGTTCTGGTCGCTCATCGCGCCCAGCGTGAAGTCCTCGGTGTCGAGCGTGGGCAGGATGCCGATGGGCAGCGCGCCCCCGCCCTCGACCGCCCCGTCCACCTTGGTGATCGTCTCCTGCACCTCGCCGCTCATCACCTCGAAGGGCGTGCCCTCCAGGGGTATGGGGGTCAGGTTCACCTCGATGTTGTAGCGCCCCAGCTCCAGCACCACGCGGGGGTCGTCCAGCGCCTCCTGCACCTGGCTGTTGTGCGGCAGCGGCCGCCCCTCCTCGTCGATCAGGAACAACTCCAGCTCGGCCCCGATCGTGGCCGGGCCCTGGCCGAAGCCGGGGGTATCGAGCAGCCCGCGCAGCACGGCGAGCTGCTCCTGGATGCGTTCCCCGAAGCGGACGTACTCCGCCTCGGTAAATCGCTCTTTATCCAGATCTCTTCCCATCACCACCCTCTGTCCGATTTGCCAGCATTGACACCTCACCAGCGGATACTGCCGGCATCCTCCAGATAGGCCCCGGTGGGGCCGTCGGCGCCGAGGGTCGCCAGCCGTACGGCGATGGCCGCACCCTGCTCGGCCGTGCGGAACCCGGTGCGCTCGTTGAGGTCGGTGGCGCAGTAGCCGGGGTTGGCCGCGTTCACCTTGATCGGGGTGCCCGCCAGCTCGTTGGCGTAGCAGACGGTGATCATGTTGAGCGCGGTCTTGGAGGAGTTGTACGGCAGGTGGTTGAACGCCCCGAACGGGCTCTCGGGGTCGCTCGCCATGGCCAGCGAGCCGAGCTCGCTGGACATGTTCACGATCCGGCCGGCCTCCGACTCGCGCAGCAGCGGCAGCATGGCGTTGGTCACGGTGACGACGCCGAACACGTTGGTCTCGTAGACCTGCCTGACCAGCGCGGCCGTGGTGTCGCTGGGCTGCAGGGGCGCGAAGCCGCCGGTGATCCCGGCGTTGTTGACCAGGATGTCGAGCCGGCCGTACGCGCCGTCGATCCACTTCGCGGCGGCGGCCACGCTGGCCTCGTCGGTCACGTCGATCCGCACGTACGGCTGCCCGAGCCGCTCGGCGGCGGCCCGTCCGCGCTCCTCGTCGCGCGCCCCGACGATCGCGGTGACACCCTGCTCGGCCAGCAGCCGCGCGATCTCGTAGCCGATTCCCTTGTTGGCGCCCGTGATGAGCGCGATCTTCGTCATGCCTCCACGTTCGCCGAGGTCAGCGCGGTTCGGGAGAGACCTGGAGAGGCTGGGATCGGTAGTACCACCCACGCGATGCCTCCGTCGCCGAGGATGGAGGCATGAACCGCGACGAACTCGCCACATTCCTCCGTGCCAGGCGCGCCCGGGTCACCCCGGCGGACATGGGCCTGCCGGGCGGCGGGAGCCGCCGCACGCCCGGCCTGCGCAGGCAGGAGGTCGCACAGCTCGCGGGCATGTCGATCGACTACTACATCCGGCTGGAGCAGGGGCGCGGCCCGCACCCGTCGCGGCAGGTGCTGAACGCGCTGGCCAGGGCCCTCATGCTGAGCCAGGACGAGCGCACGCACCTGTTCCAGCTCGCGGGCCAGCCGCTGGACCCGCCGCGGATCAGGGAGGACGTGCCCGGCAGCCTGCTGCACCTGATCGCGTACCTGGAGGAGGTGCCGGCGTACGTCCTGGACGCCCGCTACGACCTGCGCGCCTGGAACCCCATGGCCACCGCCATCATGGGCGACCTGGACACCCTGCCGCCCGAGCGGCGCAACGTCATCCGCTGGGTCTTCATGTCGCCCGACATCGCCGACTTCTTCGACGACGACGAGAAGGGCCGCTTCGCCCGCGCCTCCGTGGCCGACCTGCGGATCGCCGCCGGCCGCTATCCCGAGGACCGCGCCCTCCAGGCGCTGGTGACGGAGATGCTCGCGCTCAGCCCCCAGTTCGCCGAGCTGTGGGCCAGGCACGAGGTCGAGGTGCGCAGGGAGCAGCGCAAGCGGATCAATCACCCGGTGGTCGGCCCGATCGACACGATCTGCCAGGTCATGCCGGTGCCCGACCGCGATGACCTGCGCCTTGTGCTCTACACCACCGAACCGGGCTCACCCTCGCACCAGGCCTTGCGCGAGCTGCGGCAGTTGACCCTAAGCTCATGAGATGAAAGCGGTTGCCTTTGACATCTTCGGTGGCGAGCTCGACGTCCGCGAGCTGCCAGACCCATCTCCCGCCCCGCACGGAGCGGTGATCAGAGTCGAGGCGACGGGATTGTGCCGGTCCGACTGGCACGGCTGGCAAGGGCACGATCCCGACATCAAGGTCCTGCCCCACGTTCCGGGCCACGAGCTGGCGGGCGTGGTGGAGGCGGTCGGCCCCGACGTGCGGGGCTGGGCGCCCGGGGCGCGCGTGACCGTCCCGTTCATCTGCGCCTGCGGCACCTGCCCGTCCTGCGCCACCGGCGAGCAGCAGGTCTGCGAGCGGCAGACGCAACCGGGCTTCACCCACTGGGGCTCGTTCGCCGAGTACGTCGCCATCGACCACGCCGACGTCAACCTGGTCGCCGTCCCCGAGGACATGGCCTACGCCACCGCGGCCGGTCTCGGCTGCCGCTTCGCCACCGCCTTCCGCGCCGTGGCCCAGGTGGCCCAGGTGCGCCCGGGGGAATGGGTGGCCGTGCACGGGTGCGGCGGCGTGGGCCTGTCCGCCGTGATGATCGCGACGGCGGCCGGGGCGCGGGTCGTGGCAGTGGACATCAGCACCGACGCCCTGCACCTGGCCGAGCGGGCCGGGGCCACACACTTCGTCAACGGGTCCGCGGGCGACGCGGCGGCCCAGGTCAGGGAGCTGACCAGGGGCGGCGCGCACGTGTCGATCGACGCGCTGGGCAGCCCGCAGACGTGCGCCGCCGCCATCGAGAGCCTGCGCCGCCGGGGCCGGCACGTCCAGGTGGGGCTGCTGCCCGGCGGTCCGACGCCGGTGCCGATGGACCGGGTGATCGGCCACGAGCTGCGGCTGCTGGGCAGCCACGGCATGGCCGCGCACGCCTACCCGCCGATGCTGGAGATGATCAGGGCCGGGATCCTGCACCCCGACCAGCTCGTCACCCGCACGATCGGGCTCGCGGACACGGGCAAGGCGCTGGCCTCGATCGGCTCGGTGCCGGGCGTCACGATGATCACTCCTCGATCTGCACCCGGAGCGTTCTGAGCACCAGCGCCAGCATGCCGTAGTGGGCCACCAGCATGACCAGCTCGATCCTGCCCACCTCGTCGTAGCGGTCGCACAGTGCCGCCCACGTCGCGTCGGTGAGGTCGCCGGCGTAGTGGAGGTCGTCGGCCACCTGGAGCACGAGCTGGTCCTCGACCGACCAGAGGGCGTCCGGGTGGCGCACCGACTCGATCTCCTGGCCGGTGAGCCCCGCCTCGCGGGCGATGCGGGCGTGCTGGGCCCACTCGTAGGCGCTGTCGCTGTGATATGCGGTGCGCAGGATGGCCAGCTCCCGGTCCCGGGCGGGCAGCGTGCCGTTCAGCAGCGCGCCACCGAAGCGCAGCCATGCCCGGTACAGATCGGGATGGCGGGCGAGGGTGGCGAACACGTTGTACGGATTGGCCTTCGTGAAGTCGTCCCACTCTTCGGGAGGAAGTGGCCGCACGCGGGGGTTCATGGTCGTCAGCATCCCTCAGAAAACCGGGCGCTTGATAGGGCACATCGACATCGGCCGAATTCTGCACATCATTTACGCACGCCTGGAAGAGCTTTTCACAATTAGGTCAATACGGCAGGATAAGGGGGCCCGCAGACGTTGCAAGCCTGGTCGACCGCAAGGACGCATGGTGATTCGAACGTTGCTCGCAGAGGACATGCACCTGGTACGAGGGGCGCTCGTGGCGCTGCTGGCCTATGAGGACGACATCGAGGTCGTGGCCGAGGTGGAGCGGGGAGACCGCATCCTCGCCGCGGCCAGCGCCTGCCGTCCCGACGTGGCGGTGATCGACATCGCCCTCCCCGGCAAGGACGGGCTCGCCGCCGCCGGCGAGCTGCACAAGGAGTTACCCGGGTGCGGGGTGCTCATCCTGACCGGCGTCGGCACGCCCGGGCTGCTCAAACGGGCGCTCGACGTGCACGTACGCGGGTTCATGGCCAAGGACGCGCCGCCCGGCCGGCTGGCGGACGGCATCCGCAGGGTCGCCGACGGCGAGCGGGTCATCGACTCGGAGCTGGCGATCGCGGCCATGCGACCGGCCGATGCGCCGCTGACGCCGCGCGAGCTGGACGTGATCGGCGCCGCGGCGGACGGGGCGTCGATCGGGGAGATCGCGGCCTCGCTCTACCTGGCTGAGGGCACGGTGCGGAACTACCTGTCCAGGACCGCGGCCAAGCTGGGGGCGCGCAGCCGGATCGACGCCGTCCGCATCGCCAGGGAGTCAGGCTGGATCTGAGCCCGTGTGGGCCGCCAGGAAGGCCAGCACGTCGGCGGCCCGCCCGACGGACCTGCTGACCGCCCGCGCGCCGTGGCCCACGTCCGGCTCGTACCTGAGCAGGACCGGCCGGTCCCCGCCCGTCGCCCACTGCAGGGCGGCGCACATCTTGCGGGCGTGCATCGGGTCCACGCGCGTGTCGGCCGCCGACACGGTGAACAGCGTCGCCGGGTAGTCCGTGCCCTTGCCGACGTGGTGATAGGGCGAGTAGCCGAGCAGCCAGCCGAGGTGCTCGGGATCCTCGGGGTCGCCGTACTCGCCGGTCCAGGACGGGCCCAGGCCGCTGAGGTGGAAGCGGGCCATGTCGAGCAGCCCCGCCGAGCACACCGCGGCGGCGAACAGGTCGGGCCGCTGGGTGACGGCGGCGCCGACGAGCAGGCCGCCGTTCGACTCGCCCCAGATGCCGAGCCGGTCCGGCGTCGTCCAGCCGTCGGCGATCAGCTTCTCGGCGGCGGCCACGAAGTCGTCGAACACGTTCTGCTTGCGCTCCAGCATGCCGTCCCGGTGCCACGCCTCCCCCTCCTCGCCGCCGCCGCGCAGGTTCGCGATGGCCAGCACGCCGCCCGCCTCGACCCAGGCGAGGGAGTCGGCCGCGTAGCCGGGCATGAGGGGGATGCCGAAGCCGCCGTACCCGCTGAGGATCGTCGGGCGCGGGCCGCCGTCCGAGGGGCGGGCCACGACGACCATGCGGACGGGGGTGCCGTCGGCGGAGGCGTACTCGATGTGGTGGCTGCTCACGGCGGGCAGCGTGACGCGGCCGGGCGCGGCGGCCCAGAGCGTGGCGGCCTCGGTGCGGGCGTCGTAGCGCCAGATCTCGGCGGGGGTGACCGCGTCTGTGTAGGCGAACCACGCCTCGTGACCGCCATCGGGACGCGAGGTGAGCGAGGCGACCGTGCCGCTGCCGGGCAGCGGGACGGTGCCCAGCCGCTCACCGGTACGGGAGTGGTGCACGGCGATCTCGCCCACCGCGTGCCGTGTCCTCGACACGAGCAGCCGGTCCCCGTCGAGCACCGTGAACGCGCCCAGCACCGCCTCCCGGTCCTCCGGGACGAGCTCGTGCCACACGCCGGGTTCCCCGGGATCGGCGACGCAGAGCCGGCGCCGGGGCGCGTCGCGATCCGTGAGGAGGTACAGGCGGCCGTCGCAGGCCACCGCCCCGGCCGTCCGGGCATGCGACCCGTCCTGTACGGGGCGGAGCCTCGGGACCGCCGGGTCCCCCTTGGACAGGTCGGCCAGCCAGAGCGAGCCGCCCGACGCGGTGCCCGCGGAGATCGTCAGCCACCGGCCGTCGGGGCTGATCTGCACGCCGTACGAGACCGGACCCCTGGTGAAGACCGGGATGTCGTCCCCCGGCACGCCCACCCGGTGCAGCAGCACGCCCTGGCGGAAGCGCACGTAGTAGAACGCATCGCCGCCCGGCAGCCACGCGACCGCCGCGTAGCGGCAGCCGCCGATGGGCCCGTCGACGACGGCCCCCGAGCCGACCTCCCGCACGTACAGGTCCGCCCGCTCGTCCCCGCTCCGCGAGATCTGGTACGCCAGGCGCCGGCCCTCCAGGTCGGGCTGCCAGTCGTCCAGCGTCGTCAGCCCCGTGGGGTCCAGCTCCATGGGGTCCAGCACGACGCGGTCGTCGCAGCAGAGCACCGGGTGCTCCTGGGAGGTGGACTGGCGCAGGTGGAAGCGCCTGCGGCCGCGCCACACCGGCGTGGTCACCAGGCCCGTCTCCCCCAGCTCGGTCAGCCGGGCCAGGAACCGCTCCCGATGGGCCAGCCTGGCGGCGCTGTCGTGCCACAGCCGGTCCTGCGCCGCCAGCCAGGCGCGCGTGCGGGGGTCGGCGGGGTCCTCCAGCCAGCGGTACGGGTCGTCGATCGGGTGGCCGTGGCGGTGGTCGGTGATGGGGAGGCGTTCGGCGGGCGGATAGCTGTCTGGAAATTTCATGACACGGGCTCCGGGTGCCAGTGGCCGGCCAGGTCGGCGTACAGGGGAGATCGCCTGACCAGCTCGTCGTGGGTGCCGAGGGTGATCTGGGGGCCGTCCATGAGCAGGACGCGGCGGGCGCGCAGGGCGGAGGTGAGGCGGTGGGCGACCACGATGAGCGTGCCGCCCCGCCTGGCGAACGCGTCCTCGGCCCTGGCCTCGGCGGCGGGGTCGAGGTGGCAGGTGGCCTCGTCCAGGATGGCGAGGGGGGCGGGGGCGAGGTAGGCGCGGACGAGGGCGACGAGCTGCCGCTGCCCGGCCGACAGGACGCGGGGCTCGACCACCGCCGCGTACCCGCCCAGCCCGGCCACCAGCCCGGTGGCCCCGACCGCTTCGACGGCCGCCTCGACCCGGGCCTGCCCGGCGTCGCGGGCGTAATAGGCGAGGTTCTCCAGCAGCGTGCCGCGGAACACGTACGCCTCCTGGGGGATCAGCACGCGGGCGGCCGGGTCGAGCCGGCCGGCGGGCACGCCCCCGACCAGCACCTCCCCCTCGCCGGGCGGCAGCAGGCCGCTGACCAGGGCGGCGAGCGTGGACTTGCCCGCGCCGCTGGGCCCCACGACCGCCAGGTGGTCGCCCTCGGGGACGGTGAGGTCCAGGCCCTCGACGATGGGGGCCGAGCGGGGGCCGTAGGCGAAGGTGACGGCGTCGAACCGCACGTCCGACCTGAGGGGCCGGATGCGCGGACCGGCCGGTGGGGCGGGCGGGGCCATGGCCAGGATGCGGCCGAGCGAGGCGGCGAGCCTGACGCCGCTGACGCCGAGCCCCTGCACGAGGCCGCCGAGCGCCGGGGCCAGGGACTGGGTGACGTACGCGAGGGTGCCGACGATCACGCCGGGGCCGAGCCCGCTGTCGAGCAGCCAGGGCGTGCCGGCCAGCACGAGGACGACGGGCAGCCAGCCGCCGACGGCGAGCGCGGCGGTGCGGACGGCGGTCACCCCGGCGAGCGCGCGGGCGGCGGCGGCCTGCGCCGCGACCCTCCGGTCCAGCCGCCCGGCCACCCGCTCCCGCAGGCCGCACGCCTGGATGTCGCGCAGCCCGCCCGCCATGTCGGTCATCGCCTCGGCGAGGTGCTCGTCGGCCACGAGGAAAGCGCGCTGCCGCCGGCCCAGCGCGGGCAGCGACGCCAGGAACAGCCCGAGCCCGGCCAGGAACGGCGGCAGCACCAGCACGATCGTCTCCGGGGCCAGCGTCAGCAGCCCCAGCACGACGCTGACCAGCGTGAACACGAACCCGCGCACGGTGGTCACCACGGCCGCGAACGCGTCCCTGGCCAGCTCGACCTGCAACCCGGCCCTGGCCACGGCGGCGCTGTCCCGGCCTGCGCCCGGCTCCTGGCGCAGGGCCCCTTCGACGACGTGCGCGAGGAGGTCGTCCCTGAACGGCTCCGCGACCGCCGCGACGGCCAGCACGACCTGCCGCGCGGCCACCGCCCCGGCCAGCCACGTGAGGCCGAGCGCCGCCAGCCAGCCGAGCCCGACCAGCGGCTCGGCCGGGGCGAACCCGTCCTCGATGGCGCGGGCGACGGCGTGCCCGATGAGGAACGCGGGCGCCGCCTCCACCACCGACCAGAGCCCCAGCCTGACGAGCTGCCCCGGCTCCCGCCGCAACGCCCGCCAGAACATCGCCCGTCCGCCCTCCGGCGCGTTCATGTCGCGTCCCCCTGGAAGACCGCCCGGTAGGCCGGGTCCTGCCACAGCACGTGGTGCGGCCCGCACGCGCGTACGGTCCCGCCCTCCAGCCAGACGACCTGGTCGGCACGGGCGGCGGTGGCGAGCCGGTGGGCCGCGATCAGGCGGGTGCGGCCGTGGTGGTCGGTGGTGAGTGCCCGGCCGACCTGGCGCTCGGTCACGGTGTCGAGGCTGGAGGTGGCGTCGTCGAGCACCAGCAGCCGCTCCCCCTGGGCGAAGGCCCTGGCCAGGCCGATCCGCTGCCGCTCGCCGCCGGACATGGGCGCGTCCCTGAGCGGGGTGGCGTAGCCGAGGGGCAGCCGGCGCACGAACGCGTCCGCGCACGCGGCCCCGGCCGCCTCGGCCACCCGGCCGGGCGCGGGGTCCGGGGTGATGGCGTCGCCGATCGTCTCGCCGACCAGTACCGGGCGTTCGAAGGCGTACCCGATGGCCCGTCTCAGCTCCACGCCCGTGAGTTCCTCCAGCGGGACCCCGTCGAGCAGGACGGTCCCGCGCTCGGGGTCGGTCAGCCGGCCCGCCAGGGCGGCAAGGAGCGACTTGCCCGCCCCCGACCGCCCCACCACGGCGGTCACCGAGCCGCCGGGGAGCGTGAGGTCGCCGACGGTCAGGCCGTTCGCGGCGACGTCCCGGAACTCGACCGTCCCGGGTCCGGGCGGGAGCGCGCGCGTGCCGTGCGCGACCGGCGTCAGGTCGAGGACCGCGGACACGCGCTCGGCGGCGGCACGCGCCCTGGCCAGGCCGCTGACGTGGCCGAGCGCCGTGCTGAGCGCCGCCCCGAGCACGGCGTAGCGGGCGGCCGCGTACAGCTCGCCGATCGTGAGGTCCCCGGCGGCGAGCATGAAACCGCCCACGGCCAGCACGGCGACCTCCAGCAGCGGCACGACCAGCCCCGAGCGCACGGCGGCCGAGGCGTTGGCCCGCCACAGCTCCATCCCGTGCGCGCGCAGCCCCGGCAGCGGCGCCAGCACGCGTCCCGCCTCCTGCGCGGCGGTGCCGGCGGCGGCGATCGTGCGCGCGCCGTCCATGGCGTCCACGAGGCGGGCGGCGATCTCGCCCTGCACCTCCTGGTAGCCGCCCGCGATGGCGGTCGTCGTGCGCAGGAAGGCGCGCAGGACCAGGACGATGACGACGATGCCCGCCCCGAGCGTCAGCGTCAGGACGGGGGCGATGAGGGTGAGGGCGACCAGCGCGCCCGCCGTGGGCACGAGCAGCGCGAGCGCGCTGGTCACCGTCTCCGGCGCGCGGCCGACCTCCTCGGCGTTCAGGCCGGCTCGGGTGACGAGCTCGCCTTCGGGGAAGCGGTGGGTGGCCGCGGGCCCGGTGCCGAGCACGTGCCGCAGCAGGCCGGAGCGGAGCGTGGCGGCGGCATGGGCGCCGCTGGCGCCGCGCGCCCAGACGCCGAGGCTCTCGCAGAGCATGACGGCGGCCACCGCGCAGGCGCAGAGGGCGAGCCAGGGGGTGCCGCCCGGCTGGCGGGCGACGAGGGCGTCGACGGTGCGGCCGATGAGGTAGGGGATGGCCAGCTCGCCGGCCGCCCCCATGATCGCCGTGACGGCCAGCACGGCGGGCCAGGGGCCCCCGCGCCGTACCGCGCCGATCACGAGCCGGTCACCTGCCCGCACGCCGCGCCCTCCTCCATAGCTGGGGGTGGTGCCCCGGCCGCCCCGTGGTCGCGGGGACCAGGAATAAAAAGAACAAGGTCTCGATCTACACAAAGTTGTAGGTGGAGCTAGGGAGGGGGGAGAGGAAGA
>NZ_JBFANM010000024.1:0-156369 GCF_040674815.1 Nonomuraea sp. NPDC049709 | reverse complement strand
CCACAACGCCGCGAACGCATCAGCCCTCGCATCGTCAAACGCGCGATCTCCAAACACCGAGCCAAAGGACAAGTCGACCGCACCAACCACCGCGCAAACACCACCATCAACGTCCTCACCGAACATCGGTTGACAGCAGCCCCAAGCCCTTAACTTCCCGGCATTGCCGTTAGGGCAGGTCGGGCAACCGCGGGAGGGACTCATGGTCGCCCTGCTCGCGATCCACCGTCGGCCGGCACAGCGAGCACGCGCGCTTCGCGTACCGCGTGGAGCCGGTGGGAGATCAGCAGGCTCGTCCGGTCGCCCCGGTAGCGGCGCATGGGCATGTGCACCTCGTGCTCCATCTCCGGGTCCAGGCCCGAGCCGGGCTCGTCGAGGATCACGAAGTCGGCGTGGCCGCGCAGGAAATCCCTGGCCAGCGCCACCGGTTGCCCTTGACCGCCGGGCATCTCGATTCCGATCGGCGGCTACTTGCCGGCCTCGAGGGTGAGCATCTGATCGCCGGCGGGCAGGAGGACGGTGAAGACGGCGCCTTCGCCGGGAGAGGTGCGCACGGTGACCGTGCCGGCGTGGGCTTCGACGATCGAGCGGACGATGCTCAGGCCGAGCCCGGTGCCGCCGCTCTCGGGGCTGCGGGAGCCGTCGCCGCGGTAGAACCGTTCGAAGATCTTGCCGGCCACGTCGGCGGGCATGCCCGGACCGCGGTCGGTGACGCTCAGTTCGACCCGGCTGCCTCGGCGCCGGACGGTGACGGCGACGGGGGTGCCGGCCGGGGTGTGCTGAAGGGCGTTGTTCAGCAGGTTGTGCAGGACGCGGAGCAACCGGTCCGCATCGCCGTCCACGATCGCCGGGTCGGCCGTGTGCAGGGCGATGGTCCTGTCCGGAGCCAGGTTCCGGGTGTCGGTGACGACGGCGGTGGCGAGCTTGCCCAGGTCGACCGGGGCGGTGGAGTGCGGGCTGCCCTGGTCGAGCCGGGCCAGGAGCAGCAGTTCCTCGACCAGGCCGTGCATGCGGGCGGCCTCGCCCTCGATGCGCAGCATGGCGCGTTCGACGAGCTCGGGGTCGTGGGCGAGGCCGTGCAGGTGGAGCTGGGCCCAGCCGCGGATGGTGGCGAGCGGGGTGCGCAGCTCGTGCGAGGCGTCGGCGACGAACTGGCGCAGCCGTTCCTCCGCGCGCTGCCGGGCGTCGAACGCGCGGTTGAGCGCGTCGCCGACTTCGTCGATTTCCGCGTGGTGCGGGCTGACCCCGATGCGCTGGTGTACGTCGCCCGCGGCGATCGCGGTCGCGGTGGTGGCCATGTCCCGCAGCGGGCGTAGCCCCACGCGCAGGACGCCCCGGCTCAGCAGCGCGATCCCGGCGAGCGCGGCGATCGTGGTCACAGTGTCGGCGACCAGTAGCCAGAACAGGACGCGCTCGGACGGGCCGAGGCTTTCGGCGATCACCACCCTGCTGAACGGCGTCGCCGGGGTGTCGGGTCGGAGCTGGATTGCGGCGCCCGCACCGACGGCGAAGACGAGGGCCCGGTACCGGGTCGCGGGGGAGCCGGCGGCGGCGACGCCGGTGATGTCGGCGGCGTATCCGGGCGGGACGGGAGAGGGCAGGTCAGGTGGCGCGATCGGTCGTCCGGCCGGGTCCCGTGGCGAGGTGTCGGCGATGACGCGGCCGCTGCTGTCGAGCAGCGCGACGTAGGTGCCCTCGGCGGGCAGGAAACTGAGGCTGTCCTGGGAGACGGGAGCCGGCTGGGCAGCCACTCGGTGGACCATGGCGTCGCGGAAACCGGCGAGGTTGGCGTCCGCCACGTTGCTCAGGTAGATGCGCAGCACAGCCAGGGACGCAACGCTGACCGTCCCCATGCCCAGCGCCGCGAGCAGGATGACGCAGACCATCAGCCGGGCACGCAGGGAATCTCGCCAAGCCCAGAGCATGAGCATGTCTGTCATTGCCCTGCGGGCAGCCGCAGGCTGTATCCGAAGCCACGGATGGTGTGGATCAACGCCGGAGGCTGGGCGTCGACCTTCGCGCGCAGCCGGGACACCAGCTTCTCCACCACACTGTGGTCGAACGGGCCGTGCCACACGCGGTCCACGATCTGGTCCTTCGACACCACCTGGTCGGCGTTGAGCATCAGGTAGTGAAGTAGCTTCCACTCGGTTGGCGACAACGAGATGAGCCGGCCCGCCCGGCGTACGCGCAGGCTGCCCTCGTCGAGCGTCAGGTCGGCGAACCGCAGCACCCGATCGGGCTCGCCGGGCCGCCCGGCCCGGCGCAGCAGCGCGTGCACCCGGGCCAGGAGCTCGGGAATGCTGAACGGCTTGGTCAGGTAGTCGTCGGCGCCCAGCGCCAGCCCGGTGACCCGGTCCTCGATCCCGTCGCGGGCGGTCAGCAACAGAGTGGGCACCCGGGCGCCGCGTTCGGCCAGCATCCGGCACACCGTGAACCCGTCCATGTCGGGCAGCATGACGTCCAAGATCAACAGGTCTGGTGCCTCCGGGGACGCCGTCGCGTGCGCGCGCAGCGCCTCGGCTCCGCGATCGGCGGTCGCCACGGTGTATCCGGCCAGGTGCAGGGTCGTCTCCAGCAACTCGGCCATTCTGGGGTCGTCGTCGACGACCAGCACCCGCTGCCCGGCTCCGCGGGGCAACGACGCAGCGGCCGAAGCGGTGGTTCCTGCCATCAAGACCACGGTATCGCGTGGCGAGATGAGCTTCGCCGACCTGGGAGCGCGCCGTTGTCAGGCAACGGTCAGCTTGGGGACCGGGCCGAGTCAGGACGGCCGGGTTGGGTGGTGTGCGGACAGCTGAGGTGCCCGAACACAGGAGTGACCGTGGGCTCTGCACTGGAGGACGAGACCGGACGCACCGCCGTTGCACGGCCCGGCGTGGCCGAGCAGGTGCGCGGGGCGGTGATCGAGGTTCTGCCGATCTTCTGCTTCACCGTGGGCTTCGCGATCAGCCACCAGGTGGCGATCGCGCTGCCGCTCGCTCTGGCGGCTGGGATCGCGGCGTGCGGATATCGCCTGGTGCGTCGTGAGTCCGCGTGGCGGGCGCTCGGGGCGCTCGGCATCGTCGCCCTGGGCGGCGTGCTGGCCTTGCGCAGCGGGGAGGCCACCGACTTCTTCCTGCCCAACCTGGTGATGCACGGCGCCATCGGCGTGGTCAGCATCATCCTGCTGCTGGCCGGCTGGCCCGTGATGGGCCTGGTCGTCGGCCTGCTCACCCGCGACCGCATGGCCTGGCGGCGTTGCCCCATCCGTCGCCGGGGCTTCACCCGGGGCAGCCTGGTCCTGCTGGCCTCGCCGCTGCTCATGACGTCGGCCGGGCTGCCGCTGTACCTGGCCGATGAGGCCGTCGCGCTGGGCACGGTCGACGTCTTCGGCCCGTTCGTGTTCGCGCTCGCGGCGATGGTGGGGTGGCGGGTCCACCGTCGGACCGTCGGCACGCACCGATGCGGCGACGAACCCTGCTCCGTACCCGAAAGCTGATGATCCGAGGAGTCGTATCATGACTGAGACCCAGCCCGTCCCCGACGCCCAGCCGGTGCGGCGCACCTGCCCTTTCGATCCGCCGGAGGGTTATCGGGCGCTGCGCGAGCACGATCCCGTCGCCCCGATGATCCTGGCGGACGGCCTGACCGGAGTCATCGTCAGCGGATACGACGAGGTCAGGGCCGTCCTTACGGACCCCCGGTTCAGTGCCCGCCACCGGCGGGCCCGGCCGGGCCAGACCGTCACCGACGACTCTCCGCTGCCTGCCCATGTCCCGGGGATGTTCATCATGATGGACGCCCCGGAGCACACTCGCTTCCGCCGTCTGCTCACCGGCAAGTTCACGGTACGCCGGATGCGGCAGCTGACGCCAAAGGTGACGCAGTACGTCGCCGAACAGCTGGACGAGATGGCCCGCACCGGAGGTCCGGCCGACCTGGTGCAGATGTTCGCCCTGCCGGTGCCGTCTCTGATGATCTGCGAGCTGCTCGGCGTCCCTTATGCCGACCGCGCGGATTTCCAGGCTAACTCGGCCACGATCGTGGACATGGACGCGCCTCCCGAGGACGCCACCCGGGCCAGGATCGCGATGTACCAGTACATCCACGAGCTGGTCCGTGCCAAGCGAGCCGAGCCGACCGACGACCTGCTCAGCGACCTCGTCACCACCGGGGAGCTGACCGATGACGAGCTGGCCGGCGTGGGCATGCTGCTGCTGATCGCCGGTCACGAGACCACCGCCAACATGATCGCGCTGAGCACCCTTTGCCTGCTCAGCCACCCCGACCAGCTCGCCGCCCTGCGCGCCGAGCCTCAGCTGATCGACGGCGCCGTCGAGGAACTGCTGCGCTACCTGACCATCGTCCACCTCGGCCTCCGCCGGACCGCCCGGCAGGACGTCGAGCTCCGCGGCCGGACGATCAAGGCGGGTTCGACCGTGGTCGCGGCCCTGGCGTCGGCCAACCGGGAGGCGGGCCGGTTCGCCGGGGACCCCGACACGTTCGACGTGCGGCGGCCGCGCGGCGCGCATCTCGCCTTCGGCCACGGCATCCACCAGTGCCTGGGGCAGCAGCTTGCCCGGATCGAGCTGACCATCGCGTTGGGAGCGTTGTTCGAACGATTCCCGGGCCTGCGGCTGGCCGTGCCGGTGCGGGACGTTCCGATGCGGGACAGCGGTTTCGTCTACGGGCCCCGCGAACTGCTCGTGACCTGGGACACGGAGGTGGATTGCGGTTGACGTAGAGGATGGCGTTTGAAGGGCGTCATCGACGCCGAGGCCACCGGCGCCGGGCGGCCGAGCAACATCGAGGCGGGACTTCTGGCAGCGCCCGCTTCCTGGGCGAGCACCGGTGGCTGACGGTCAACGGACACCGGATGCCGGGGAAGACGGAGATCGTCGACCGAGTCCGCCACACCGTCGCCAAGATGCCGGTCCGCCCCGGCCGGACGGCTACCCCCGGGATCCGGAGGTAGCCGCCCGGCGGTCTCAGGTGATCCGGTAGGTCTCACCCGCCTTGGCGGAGAACGTCAGGACGTCCCCCTCGACGCGGTGGCCGACCGGACGGTCGCGCCGGTCGACGACCCGCGCCCCGTCGCGGAACGTGTCGCTGCGCAGCCTGACCGTGCCGCGCTCGTCCGGGGTCAGCCGCACCTCCGACAACCGTCCGGAGCTCCACGCCAGGTCGAGCGTGTGGGCCCCGCGGGCGCGCAGCCCCGTCGCCCGGCCCTGCGGCCAGGCGCCCGGCAGGGCGGGCAGCAGGTCGATCGTGCCGAGGTGGCTCTGCAGCAGCATCTCCGTCATGCCCGACGTGGCGCCGAAGTTGCCATCGATCTGGAACGGAGGATGCGTGTCCCAGAGGTTGGCCAGCGTGCTCGTCCTGAGCTGGTCGGCCAGCAGCTTGTGCGCGCGGTCCCCGTCGAGCAGCCGGGCCCAGAAGTTGATCTTCCATGCCTTGCTCCAGCCGGTGCCCGCGTCGGTGCGGGCGTTGAGCGACACCTTCGCCGCCTCGGCCAGCTCCGGCGTCGTACGCGGCGAGACCTGCCGCCCGGGATGCACGGAGAACAGGTGCGAGACGTGCCGGTGGGTCTCGGCCGGGTCGTCGATGTCCTCCTTCCACTCCTGGAGCTGTCCCCACTTGCCGACGCGCAGCCCGGCGTCGAGCCGGTCGAGGACCTTCGCGGCGGCGGCCGCCTCCTTCCGGTCGCCGAGCCGGGTGGCGGCCTCGCGCAGGTCGGTGAACAGGTGCCAGAGGATCTGCTGGGACATCGACGCGCCCGCGGTCGACGCCCCGAGCTCCGGCGAGCGGCTGGGAACGGCGACGAGCGTGCCGTCGCGCGGATCGGTCTGGAGGAAGTCGCGCCAGAAGCGCGCGGTCTCCTTCAAGACCGGGTACGCCGTGCGCCTCAGGAAGGGTTCGTCCAGGGTGTAGCGGTAGTGGTCGTAGAGCTGGCCGGCCAGCCAGGCGCCCGACTCGGGGAAGAAGTAGGCGGGATGGTCCCAGGCCCCGGTCTGGCCGAAGATGTTCGAGGCGTGGTGGGCGACCCAGCCGCCGGCGTCGTACATCTGCCGGGCGGTGACCCTGCCGGGCTCGCGCAGCCGGTCGACGTAGGTGTGCAGGGGTTCGGCCAGCTCGGCCAGGTTGGTCGCCTCGGCCGGCCAGTAGTTCATCTGCAGGTTGATGTTGAGGTGGTAGTCCGACTGCCAGGGCGGGGCCTCCAGGACGTTCCAGACGCCCTGGAGGTTGGCGGGCAGCGAGCCGGGGCGGGAGGAGGCGATCAGCAGGTAGCGCCCGTACTGGTAGAAGAGCTGCTCCAGGGCCCGGTCGGCGCTCGCGTCGCCGCTGCCGTACGCGGCGAGCAGGTCGTCGGTGGGCACCGCGGGCATGACGCCGCCGAGGTCGAGCCCCGCCCGGCCGAACAACGCGCGGTGGTCGGCCTGGTGCGCCGCCAGCAGCTTCGCGTACCCCCTGGCGGCGCCCGCGTCGACGCGGGCGGTGAGCCGGGCGTGCGGATCCTTGCCCTTGTACGTCGGGTAGTCGGGGGCGTAGTCCGTGCCGGTGCCGAGGATGAGCACGGCCGAGTCGGCCCCGGACACCGTGACGGTCCCGTCAGGGTTGTCCGTCCTGGTGCCGCCCTGGTTGAGCACCTGGAGCTGCGCCTCGTACGCCATGCCGTTGTTCGACAGGTTGCCCTTGACGGTCACCCGGCCGCCCGCGGCGGTGGCGGTCGCCGAGCGGTTGGCCGGCACGGCGATCCTGGCCGTGAAGCCGACACCGCCGGGGCGGTCGGTGGCGAGCCTGGCCACGATCACGCCGGCGGGCGCGGAGGCGAAATACTCGCGGGTGTGCCGCACACCCCCGGCGGTGAACGAGACGCCGGCCACGCCACGCGCCACGGCCAGCTCCCTGCGATAGCCGTCGGCCTGTTCCGGCAGGCCGGGGAAGGTGAGGCGGACGTCGCCGAAGCTCTGGTACGCCCCGAACCGGCGGTGCCGCGGCGTGTCGGACTTCAGCCCGAGGGCGGCCAGGACGTCCGTGGCCGGGATCCCGCCCTCCTTCCAGATCCGCTCCCTGATGCCCTCCAGCGCGCCCGGCCGAGGGGCGTCCCAGTTGCCGAAGGCGTAGTCGGGCACCCCGGGGCCGCCGGTCCACAGGGTCTTGTCGTTGAACTGCAGCCGCTCGGCCGCGACACCGCCGAACACGGTCGCGCCCATCGCGCCGTTGCCGATCGGCAGTGACCTGGTCTCCCAGCCCTGGTCCGTGTCGGGCGCCGGCTCGTCGTACCACAGCGTGTACGGCTCGCCGGCCGGGGTGGCCACGGCGGGGAGGTCGGGGACCACAGCGAGCGCCGCGCCGAGGAACATGGTGATCGAGCCTGCGAGTAACCGTCGGTTCATTCCGTCGCACCTATACATCGGAGGTCTAGCGGTCGCATGTCGTGGTCCCTGGATGCCGGCGGCAGGCGATGGCCGCGTACCCGCCCTCGGCCGGCACCGGCACCGAGAGACGGTCGCGGGGGCCGTCGATCCGGTGGCTCTCGCGTACGAGCCCGGCCGGGCCGTCGCGTACGACCTCGACCAGCCACCGGCCCCGCAGCATGGTCAGCGGGACGTCGAGCGTGCGGGCCCCGCCCGACACCCCCGCGCCCAGGAACCAGCGGTCGCCGGCGCGCCTGGCCAGCACCACGTGGTCGCCGGGCCGCCCGGACAGCATCCGCGTGTCGTCCCACACCGCCGGGAGCTGTTCGAGGAACCGCTCCGCCTCGGGCCTGGCCTGGTAGGACTCCACGGTGCCCGCCAGGTCCTGAAGGCCGGACTCGTACGTCACCGCCAGGCCCAGCTCGTGCGCGTCGGAGGTGGGCCGGCCCTCCCGGTGGAAGGCCATCGGTGTGTAGTCCATGGAGCCGACGACGTTCCTGGTGAAGGGCAGGGTGGTCAGGTGCTGCGTGGTGAGGGTGCGCTTCTCGCCGCCGTGCACGCCCTCCATGGTCAGCACGTGTGGCCAGGTGCGCTGGACGCCTTTCGGGATGGTCGAGCCGTGGAAGTTGACCATCAGCCGGTGCTCGGCGGTGGCGGGGAGGATCTCGTCGTACCAGCGCAGCCGCTCCTGCGACTCGGCGTCCATGAAGTCGATCTTGACGCCCCGCACGCCCCAGCGCTGCAGGGTGGGCAGCCACAGGTCGCGCTCTCCGGCCGTGTCCAGGTCGCGGAAGTGCACCCAGACCATGATCTCGACGCCCTTGCCGCGCGCGTACGCGACCAGTTGCGGGATCCAGCTCGTGGCCGGCCAGTCGGGGTCGGTGACGTCCCACTGGTCCTTCAGGAAGTACCAGCCCGCGTCCACCTTCACGTACGGCCAGCCGCGGGCGGCGGCGTAGTCGACGAACTCCTTCTGCCGCTCCAGGCTCTGGCCCGCCTCCCTGCCACCCGCCAGCCAGGTCCACAACACCGGGCCGGGCTCGATCCAGGCGGTGTCGCGGACCTTCGAGTCCTGGGCGAGGTCGTCCACCAGGGTCGATTCCGTGACCGTGGCGAGGTCTCCCGTGATCATCACCCGCCACGGCGTGTCCAGCGGGCCGGAGACCTCCACGCGTTCGTCCCAGAGCCGCAGGCGGTAGGTGCCGGTGCCCGCCTCGTGCGTCAGCCTGGGACCCGAGTAGCGGCCGTCCAGGTCGGACTCGGTGATCAGCAGGTGGCCACCGCCGGTCTCGAACAGCGCCGGCACCATGAACTCGGCCGCGGGCGCGCCCGCGGCGGTGTAGGGCAGGAACGGGTTCTCGTAGTCGCGGCGGTGCCGCGCCAGCCAGGCGGAGGCGCCCTGGTCCACGACGAACGCGGAGGTCTCCCGCAGTACGGCGCCCTGGTCCTCGGGCAGCCGGTAGCGGTAGGCCACGCCGTCGGGGGCCACTCTGATGACCAGATCCAGGCGGGCGCCCGCAGGGTTCGCGAAGGAGAGCGTGCTCTCCCGCATCAGGGCGCGCCGCTCCAGGCGCTTGCCCGCCGCGGTGGTGTACCGCTCGGCCACCACGCGGTCCCGGCGCTGCACGAAGCGCAATCCCTGGGACAGGTCGGCGCGTTCGGTGACGATGCCGGCCGGGCTGGGAGCCAGCACCTGTGCGCCGCGACGGCTGACCGCCAGCGTGAGCGCGCCGGTCAGGGGATCGAGGGCGATCTTCGCGGTCGGCCCGCCGGGCAGGCCGGAGATCGTCCAGGCTCCGGTGGCGGCGGCCCGCGCGGGCGGGCCCGGGAGGACGGGGAGGCAGAGGGCCAGAAGCAGCGCAACGGTCGGTCGGATCACGGCAGCGTACGGCATGACGCCTCCTGCACGGCCACATACATCGGATGTGTCCGGGGATCGTAACCCGCACGTCTCCGAATGACCAGCGATTTCCCCCGGTTGGGATGGAATTAACTTCGTCAAGATTTGAATTCGGCCACCATGCCACCGGAAGTGGGACATCACCGCGTTCGGCGCCGTGGGCGACGGCACGACCGACTGCACGGCGGCCTTCCGGGCGGCCATCGACGCCTGCCATCGCCGGGGCGGCGACCGGGTCGGTGGTTCGCTCGGGGTCCGTGACCGGGTCCGGGGCGGGACGCGGCGGGGGCGGCTTGGTTCAGGCTTTGGTGGGCTGGGTGCTGGTGAGGATCTCGTCCATGAGAGCCGATCGCGCGGGACGGCTCGCCGGCCGACCTGGCCCAGGCGCTGCGCGACCGGATGCCGGGACACGCCCCCGCCTCGTGTGGGCGAACCCTGCCCGCACCGCTCGCGCTACGTGAGGCGTCTCTTCCGTTTTACGCGATCGGCTTCGTCGTCTCCCCGCGGGCCTCGCTCGGGGTGAGGCTGAACCTGGCGCGGAAGAGGCGGGCGAAGTGGGCCTGGCTGGAGAAGCCCCACCGGTGCGCGACGTCGGCGATCGTGGTCTGCCGCGCCCCGGGCCCGGTGAGCTCCTGATGCGCCCGGACCAGGCGCCGCTCCATGATGTACCGCGCCGGCGACCTACCGGTCGACTCGAAGATCCGCGCCAGATGCCGTACGGAGATGCCCATGACCCCGCAGATGTTGTACTGCCCCGCTCGACAGCGTGGGCAACGACCGCACCGGTAATGCGGCTCCACCGCCACCCGGTCCCCTGGGAGGAGGCCGGTGACAGCGCTGCCGATCTCGGTGACGGTGCCGCAGAACTCGTGCCCCAGGATGAGCGGAGCGGCCACACCGGACTCCGGGTGCGCCTCGCCCACCGGGACGGCGTGCGGCCCGTCCGCGTATTCATGCAGGTCACTGCCGCAGATCCCGCAGTAGGCCACCTCGATCGTCACCTCGCCGGGGCCGGGTGGTGTTACCGGGACGTCCTCGACACGGACGTCCTTGGCGCCGTACCAGAGTGCCGCCCTCATGCGGCCGCCCGGCGGCGCAGCACGGCGGGAGCCGTCTCCTTCAGCGCGAAGCACAGCGCCACCACCACCAGCGCGCCACCCGCGGCGATGAACATCGCGGCCTGCAGCCCCCACTGGTCGGCCGCCCGGCCCGCGACCATCGGCCCGAGAAAGCCTCCGGCCAGCTCGCCCACACCCATGATCAATCCGAGCGCCGTGGCCAGCGCGCCGCGCGGTACCGTCTCGGCCGGGATCGTGGCCATGAACAGCGTGAAGCAGCCGAGCCCGGTGTAGGTGACCACCATGATCGCGCCGAGCAGCACCGGGCCCTCGACGTAGACCACGGCGAGCGGGCAGCACACCGCCAGCGCCGTGAACCCGATCAGAGCCGCCTTGCGTCCGATCCGGTCGGAGATGGCCGGAGTCACGAATCCCCACAACACCCACGCCACTCCCAAACAGGTCATGACGCCGCTCATCGTGCCGGGACTGAAGCCCTTGACCTCGGTGAGGTAGGTCGGGGTGAAGGTGATGATGGTGACGAACCAGGTGAGGTAGCAGCAGGCGATGAGCATGCAGACGACGATGTTGCGTAGCTTGAGCACCTCACCCAGCGGCACCCTGACCGCCGCCGCCCGGGGTGCCTCGGCCGGCGTTCGCGGAGACCGCTCGCGCACGAACTTCCAGATGAGCGCGGCCATGACCAGCCCAGGGATGATCGTGACGTAGAACGCGACGCGCCAGTCGTAGGTCTCCGCGATCCACACCACGACCAGCGGCGCCAGGATGCCGCCGAGCAGTCCCGCCGACGAGCCCTGCAGCAGGCCCATGTTGAGGCCCCGGCGGCTCTCCCTGGACGCCTCCACCATCAGCGACTGCGCCATCGGCAGCACCGCGCCCTCGGCCGTACCCATCAGCGCCCGCGCCACGAGCAGCCCGGCGAATCCGCCCATGAGCCCGGACGAGGCGGAGAACAACGAGAACAGCACCACGGTCACGATCAGAATCGGCTTGCGCCGGCCGAGCGCGTCGGACAGGCGGCCGGCGAACATGCCGGCCAGTGCCCAGGTGAGCGCGAGCACGCCGGACAGGGTGCCGAGTTCGGCGTTGGACAGGCCGAAGTCCTTGTTCATGTACGGCGTCAGGAACGACAGCGCCTGGCGGTCGAAGAAGACGAACCCGAAGGACAGGAAGAGGATGACGAGCAGGCGGATCTCGTACCGGTCGGCCGCGCGGGCGTCCGGCGCCGCAGTGGTGTCAGTCATGACGGTCTCACTTCAAGGGGGGTGCGCCGCGGCTCAGCGGAACAGGGAGCTGACGTAGTCGGCGCCGATCCCGACCTTCTCGTAGTGCTCGCGGCACATCTTGATGTAGTCGTGCACGTCGAAGAAGCCGTCGGGCTCGCCGTGCTCGTCCAGCCAGATGAGCGGGCCCTTGACGATGAAGAACGTCTTCATCGGCTCGTCGCTGTCGTAGGCGACCAGCGTGTGGCCCTCGCCCGGGGCCTCGTAGACGAAGTCGCCCGCGGTCGCCGTCCAGGGCCGCTCCAGGTAGCCCCACTTGCCGGAGATCGTGTACGCGAACACCTCGTGCGGGTGGTAGTGCCGGTTGACCAGCCCCGCCTCCTTGGCCCGCAGGATATCGGCCCAGCTGTTGTCCTTGACGTTGATCCACAACGGTCGGGAGCCGACAGTCTCGGTGAACGGCACGTAGTAGCGGTCGTCGTCCGTGGCCACCTTGGACAGGTAGACCTCGGGCAGAGCGTCGGGGCGGAAGGAGTTCTCGATCGGCTTGAGGTCCTTCCAGAACTCTCCGGTAGGCATGTCGGGCATGTGAACGGCCCCTTTCGTCGCTTGTTCCCGGAAGTGAATCCTGGAGGGGCCGGTGCCGTCTTTCCCGTGGAAGACCTGGCCGCTTGCATATTCCGGACATCCGCCGGCGACGGGCACCATCAGGCTCCCGCCCGCCCGGCACGGTCACGACGTTCGGGTAGGCCGGCATCGAGGTTGCTCAACCGCATCGACAGCGCCCTGTAGAACCCTGGGATCTCCGGCACGCTGTCCGCAACGCCTATCCGGCCGGTGTCGCGTGGTCGCTGCCGGCGGCGCGGCATCGCCATGCGCTCCGAGGCGCTGCCTCGGTCTTCCGCACCCGCACCGGCTCAGGCGAGACCCTCCACCGTTCAGCACCCGCCCGTCCGGATCGCCTGCGGCTCAACCCTCGCAATCCCAGCCACACACAGCCGCGACGACCCCGACCTGGCAGCCTGAACGCAACAGCTCAGCAGGGCTCCGACAGAAAGCCGGTGACCGCGGCGGCGAACTGCTCCGGAGCATCGTGATGCACGACGTGACCGGCCGCCAGCTCGACCAGGCGGGCCCGCCGGCCGCGGCGGGCGACCATGTTCCGGGCGTGACCGGCCGCCAGCTCGTCGCTCCCCGTTCCGTGGACCAGCAGGGTGGGGCAGGACACCGCTGTCCAGTCGCCCCAGTGATCGCCGTTGAGCGCCTTCTGAGACGTCACGGTGTCATCGATTCCGAAGGAGAACCCCCAGCCGGATCCCTGCTGTCGGAACGAGCATTCCAGATAAGGCGCCGTCGCGCCCAGAGCCGCGACCAGAGCCTCTCGGGACGGTGCGGAAAGGGGAAGGCGCGTGGTGAACGACCAGTCGCAGTCGACGACCGCGCCGATGTCCTCCACGATCAACCTGCTGACCTTGTCCGGGTGCCGGGCGGCGAACTGGTAGGCGTTCACCCCGCCCAGTGAGTGACCCAGCACGGGCACCGGTCCGACTCCCAGATGCCGGTGGAAGGCGACGACATCGGCTATGTAGTCGTCTCGCGCGTAACTGGCGGCACGGTCGGATTCTCCGTGACCGCGCTGATCGAGCGCGATCACCCGCCACCGCGGCGCCAACGCTCCTGCAAGCGACGCGAACGCTGACGCCTCGTTGTAGTGCCCGTGCAGGGCCAGAAGCGGCCTCCCCGGACCACCGAAGTCCAGATACGACAGCTTCCGCCCACCCACCATGAAGAACTCACGCATGAGGCGAATCGTAGGAGTCAGCACCGACAACCCCCACGGCTGAACAACGGCCCATGGACAGCCCGTCCGTTTCGGAGAAGAGCCCCGATTCAGGACGAGCTCCACCCATCCTGCTCGGGCCGGATCCGGATCTTGTGAGGTGCCGAACGTGATGGAGGCGTTGTCGCCGTCGAACTGGAGGGGGAAGGTGCCCAGGGCGAGTCCTTCGCCGTCGAGCCAGTCGAGGAAGTTGTCTGCCGCGGTGACGTGGCAGCGTGCTTCGCGGGACTCGGTCAGCCCGCACGCGCAGCGGATGGGGGCAGGTGCGCGTTCATAGGGTATGAGCGGCGAAACGGTGGCACGCGCCTCGGCCCCGCCCGGCGGCCCCGCGGTCCTGGCCGACCTGTACCGCGAGCACTGGCTCGGCCTGGTACGGCTGGCCGCTCTGCTGGTGGGGGACCGGCAGAGCGCCGAGGACATCGTCCAGGACGTCTTCTCCAGGCTGCACGGCAGGAACCAGGACGCACTCACACTGGCCTACATCCGCGTCTGTGTGCTGAACGCCGCACGCTCGGTGCTGCGCAGACGCGGCGTCGCCGCCAGGGCAACGCTGGATCGGCCGGCCGAGGAGGCGGACTCCGCGGAGACGGTGGCCGTGCTCGGCGAGTCGCGGCAGGAGATGCTCGCCGCGCTCGGCCGGCTGCCCCGTCGCCAGCGCGAAGTCCTCATCCTGCGGTACTACCTCGACCTGTCCGACGCCGAGATCGCGCGCGCCGTACGCGTCAAGGAGAGCACCGTTCGCGCCACCGCGTCGCGGGCCCTGGATCGCCTGGCACGCCAGCTGGGAGGCCCACGATGACCGGTATCGAAGAGCGGCTCAGGGACGCGCTGGCCGCCCGGGCCGACGCCGTGCAGGACGACGGCCGGCCCCGGGAGTTGCCGGCAGCGCGCGTAGGGTCCTCCGCCATCAGGTTGTGGGCGCCGGCCGCGGTGGTGGCGGCGATCCTCGTGCTCGTGGTGCTGGTCACCGTGGCCGGCACGCGTACGGTCACCGCGCCCGCCCCGGCGGTGCGTCCGACGCCGGCCGCCCCCCGGGGGCTGGCTCCACCCGTCGCGACGGTGTGGCCGCAGGCGGTGCACCAGATCCCGAAGAAGGCGCCCGGCGGGCGGACGTTCATACCGGACGCCTTCGCCGGCGACCGTCTCGTCGTGGGTCGGGGACTCACTCGCAACCGGCCTGATGGGATCTGGGCCTACGACCTCCGCACGCGGGGGTTCGCCCAGATCACGCCGCTCAAGGACCTCCACATAGCGCACGCGCCGGTGGCGGCCGGTGACGGGTACGTGGCATGGTCGGCCCACCGCGGCCACAGGGTCGAGGTCTGGGCGGTCCCGCTCGCGGGCGGCGTCCCCCGCAGGCTCGCCTCCACCACGGCCGCCCGCTCCAGCCAGAACACCTTCGAGGGGATCGACCTGGTCATCGCGGAGGGCATGGCCGTGTGGTCACCGTCGGACGGCGGTGTCTACCGGGTGCCGCTGCGCGGCGGGAAGGCGATCCGCATGCTCGGAACGCTCGGCTACCACCTGGCCATCTGGCCCTGGGTGGGCTCGCCGCAGGCCGATCAGGCGAGGGACGTCCTGGTACGGCGTCCGATGGAGCAGCTCAAGAACGCTCTGACCGGCGAACTCAGGGAGGCCAGACCACCCGCTGGGCGCACTTCCTGGCGGGCCTGTGCGGTGACGTGGTGCCACAACGGTCGGGAGGCCTGGCGGCGCGACGGGACGGGCCTGCGTACCCTGCCAGGTGACGCCCACAGCCCGTTGCACGCCGATCATGTCGTTCTGATGCACCAGCGAGACCGCGACGGCAGGGGGGCGAGCGCCGTACACGACGTGGCCACCGGGCGCACTGGCCTGCTGTTCCGCACGCCCACCCGTGCCGGCGACCCGGCCCCACCGACCCTGTACACGCACGACGGCCTGTTCCAGTACCAGTCAGGCGATCACACGCAGACGGTGATCGACCTGAGAGCCATCTCCTGATCACGCATCCAAAGGCGGGGTTACGCGCAGACAGCCGCTGTCGATGATGACGATCTTGTCAGTCCTCGCAGTCCTCCGAGCACGGCGATCGAGTCGAGGTCGAGAATCGGCGATCGAGGTGTCGAAGGTGGGCTGACGCTCAGAGGCAGTCCAGGTAGGCGGCGAAGCGGCCGATCTCGTCGGGGGGCCCGGCGTACGCGATGTGGCCGTCGGGCCGGATCAGGAACAGGCGAGGCCGGCGGGCGCCGTAGAGCGCGTGCAGCGCCGTCTCCGCCGCGGGCACGGTGTGTGGACGCGTACGTCGATCGGGTGGCGGCGGAGCACGTCCTCGACCTGCTTCCGGTGTGCGGCCGCCGGGCCGGGTTCGGGACCCTCGAACAGCAGCACGTGGTGCCGGGTGCCGCCGATGACGTCGAACAGGCTGCCGCCCGTGGAGCCGGCACGGCCGTACGGTGCCCGGTCGCCGGGACGCGGCCCCCTGCCGGAGGTTCCGGCGACGGCAGGGCTGCCCCGGTAGCCGATCCAGGTCTGCGAGAACAGCCGGAAGACGGCGGACCGGGCCGCGGGCAGCCGCGTCAGCGGTCCGATGAGACGACCGGCGAGGTGCGACCTGATCCAGCGGGCGGCCGGGTGCCGCAGGGTCTCGAGCGCGAAGCCGCGGTCGGAGCCGCGCAGCACCGCCACCGCGACCGGACGGCGCTCGGCCTCGTAGGAGTCGAGCAGCCGCTCGTGCGCCTGCCCGCGCGCCACCAGCGCGAGCTTCCAGCCGAGGTTGAACGCGTCGCCGACGGCCAGGTTCATGCCCTGCCCGCCGGCCGGGCTGTGGATGTGCGCGGCGTCGCCGACGAGGAAGACGTCGCCGGCCCGGAACCGTCCGGCGATCCTGCTGTGCACCCGGAACAGGGCGGTCCACGGGGCGGCGGTGATCCGGGCGTCAAGGCGGAAGTAGGTGTCGAACCAGTCCTGGATCTGGGAGAGGGGCACGTCGCCGTAGGGCTCGTGGGAGACCTCGCCCCGAGCGCCGGGTGCGCGGCGGGCCGGCGGGGCGAGGCCGGGCGGGACGGCCCCGAAGAGCCGGTACCGGCCGCCGGCCAGGCGGAACAGGCCGACGAAGCCGTCACGCGTCAGATCGAGGCGCAGCGTGCCCGCACCCGGGCCGGAGCCGGCGGGGAAGGCGAGGTCCACGTCGGCGAGCAGGCCGGTCTGGTCGTAGGTTCGGCCGGCGAAGGCGAGGCCGAGGGCGTGCCTGACCATGCTCCGGGCGCCGTCGGCGCCCACCACCCACCGGGCCTCGATGGTGGCGTGCTCCCCGGTCGCCCTGCGCACTGTCGCCCGCGCCCCGTCCGGGCCTTCGGCCAGGGCGACGAGCTCGGTGTTCCAGGCGACGTCGTGGCCGCGTCCGGCCAGCCACTCGAGCAGGAGCCGTTCGGTGCGGTCCTGTTCCAGGCCCAGCGCGTACGGGAACGGCGTGCGGGCCCACGGCCCGGCGATAGAGAAGCCGCCTGCCCGGCGTCCCCGTTCGAAGATCTCGACTCCGGTCATCGGCACCCCCTGCGCCACCGCCCGATCGGCGAGGCCCAGCCGGTCGAGCAGCTCAAGCGTGCGCACGTGCAGGATGGCCGCGCGGGAGTGGGTGACCGGCCCTGGTCCGGCGTCCACGATCGTGACGTCCACGTCGTGGTCGGCGAGCACCGCGGCCAGCACCAGCCCGGCGGGCCCCGCGCCGACGACGAGCACCTGGGTGCGCGTGGCAGCGCCACCGTCCCTCATCGGCCCTGTCCCTCAACGCTCTGACCGCGCGGCGGCATGGGCGGGACGCGTACGTGCTCGGGCCGGACCCCCACACCGAGCAGGCGGCTCATCAGCGCCCGCACGAACGGTAGCCGGGCGATCGCGCCGAAGTCGGGCGGCTCGGCCTGTGCGTGGAGCGCGCGATCGATGCCGAACCGCTGGGCGCTACGCTGCAGCGCCTGGGTCGCCACGGTGGGCGCCCACCTGCGCCGCTGCAGGGCGGCGGTCGCCCGGTCGGGGACCGGCTCACCCTCCGCCTGTGCCCGTCGCAGGTGCCCGGTCAGGAGGTTGGCAGCGGCGACGGCGTCCTGCACCGCGAGGTTGATGCCCACCCCCGCGATCGGCGACATGGCGTGGGCGGCGTCGCCGATCAGCAGCAGCCCCGGCGTGTGCCAGCGGCGCAGCCGGTCGAGCCGGACCTCCAGGAACCGGGTGTCGTCGAAGCCGGCCACCTCGTCGACCCGGTCGGCGAGAAAGCCGACGAGGCTCGCGACATCGTCGCGCAGTGCCTGGATCCCGGCTCTGCGCAGGTCGTCGTGGCCGCCCTTGCGGATCATGTAGGCGATGTTCCAGTACGAGCCCCGGTTGATCACCGCGACGGACTTTCCCGCGACCATGCGCAGGTGGTAGCCCTCGTCCGGATCGGTGGCGCGGCGGGAGATCCGGAACTGCAGCACGTCCATCGGAGCGCCGAATTCGCGCGGACGCAGGCCGGACGCCCGGCGCACCGCGGAGTGCCGGCCGTCGGCGGCCACCGTCAGGTGGGCCCGCACCTCGTGCTCGCCGTCCGGGTCGCGGAAGCGCACGCCGGTGACGCGCCCGTCCTGTCGCACGACGTCGTATGCCTCGGCCCGCATGAGCAGGCGGAAGTGGGGATGGCGAGCCGCCTCGGAGGTCAGCAGGTGGAGCAGGTCCCACTGCGGAACGAACGCGATGTAGGGATATCGCAGGCCAAGGGTTGAGAAATCCGCCACGTCCAGCCGGCGGCCGTCGCGGACGAACCCGACTGTCGACACCTTGTGATGCGGCAACGCCAGGAATCGGTCGATCAGCCCCAGCTCGTCCAGAACGTCGAGTGTGGACGGGTGGACGGTGTCGCCGCGGAAGTCGCGCAGGAAGTCGGCGTGCTTCTCCAGCACCACCACCTCGACCCCTGCCCGGGCCAGCAACAGCCCCAGGACGGCGCCGGCCGGGCCGCATCCGGCCACGCACACCGTTGCCGTCGTCGTCGGTCCGGTCACTCCGCATCACCCTTCACTTTAGTAGACGTCAGCGTTCCTTACATTGGGAGCAGGGTAGCCATCGCAAGATTGGAGACGCAAGCGTCTACTATTACGGGCATGGCCGACAGCGGAACCCGGGAGCAGACAGCGACACAGAGCCGCCGCCGCGGCGCCGTGCTGGAACAGGCGATCTACCAGGCGACCCTGCGCGAGCTCGCCACCCTCGGCTACAACGGCCTGACGATGGAGGGCGTGGCGCGACGCGCGCAGACCGGCAAGGCCGCCCTCTACCGGCGCTGGCCGTCCAAGAAGGATCTCGTCCTCGACGCCCTGCTCCACGCATTGCCCGAACCCCGCGAGATCACCGCGTCCGACTCCGCCCGGGACAACCTGATCGCCGCGCTCACGATCATGTCCGACGCTCTCGCCGGGGAGGTGACCCATCCCGGCCTCGACGTCATGCTGGAATTGCTCCGCGAGCCGGAGCTCAGGCAGGCGTTCGGCGCCAGGATCGTCGAACCGCGGCTGCGCCTCGTCGAGGCCATCCTGCACCGAGCCGCCGCGCGCGGCGAGATCAAGGCCGACGCGGAGTTCCCGCTGATCGCCCGGACCGGCCCCGCCCTGGTCATCCAGACGTTCCTGCTCACCGGCGAGCCACCCGCGGCCGCGGAGCTGTCCCGGATCGTGGACGCCGTCCTCATGCCCCTGCTCACCGAGCCCGGTCGATCGGAGGGCCGAACGTGAGCGCGTACGGCATGAAGAACGGGTGCGTGGGCCGTCCGCCACGACGCACCCGGCGCCCACGCACCGGCAGGTTCGCCTGACTATCCCAGATGACCATCGAGGCCGTCGCAGGCTCCAGGAGGGCATGCGTAGGGGAGCGGGGCAGCGGGTAGCGCGATGCGGATGGGGTCAACTCCTGCATCCGGACCGCGCCGCCGGCTCATCGCTCTCCTGATCGCCGTCATGCTGCTCGGCATCACCGAGTCCATGATCGGGCCCTACCTCGTGCTGTTCGGCGCCGATCGCCTGCAGCTGTCCGTGCTCGAGATCGGCGTCTTCATCTCCCTGACGGCGGTCAGCGGCATGGCTGCCAGCGTCTGGCTCGGCCGTCGCTACGATCGCCGCCCCGGCCGGTGGCCGGCGGTGCTGGCCGCCTCGCTGGCGGGGACGGGCTATCTGCTGCTCGTGGTGACCACGTCGTATCCGCTGCTGCTCCTCATCGGCGTGGTGCTGCTCGGCGCGGGCAGTGCGGTGTTCCCGCAGCTCTTCGCGCTTGCCAAGAGCCACACGGACGGGACGACGGCCAGGCCGGGCGGCGGCACGCCCATCCTGCGCTCGGCGTGGTCGCTGGCCTGGGCGATCGGCCCCCTGGCGGGCGGTGCGCTCGTGGCCGGGGCCGGCTACTCCTGGCTGCTCATGGTCACAGCCTGCGGATTCTGCCTCGTGGTCGTGGCGGTGCTCGGGCTCGACGCCCACCCGCCGCAGGCGTCCCGGCCCGTCGAGGCCGCCACAGACCGGCCGCTCACCTCGCGGACCGTGGCCCTGTCGATAGCCGGCTTCGCCCTGTTCCACGTCGCGATGTTCTCGGGCGCGGTGGCATTACCGCTGTACGTCACGCAGGTGCTGCACGGCTCGGCCGGCGCGGTGGGACTGATGTTCAGCGTCTGCGCGGCGGCGGAGATCCCCGCGGCGCTCGCCCTGCTGCTGTTGCCCCCTCGCTGGAGCAGGGGCCGCGTGATCCTGATCGGCATGGGGCTCATGGTTCTGTATTTCGCGCTCGTGGCGGCGTTCACCGGCATCGTGGCGCTGGTGCTCATTCACATCGCCCGAGGCGTCGCCATCGCCGTCGTGGGCGCGCTGGGCATCAGCCACATGCAGGACCTGCTGCCGGCCGCCCCCGGCCGGGCCACCACCTTGTTCGCCAACACCGCGACGGCCGGCTCTCTCGTGTCCGGCATCGCCGCCGGCGGCATCTCCCATGCCCTCGGCTACCGAGCAGCCCTGCTCGTCTGCGGCGTACTCAGCGGGGTGGCCTCCGTGCTGTTCCTCCTTGCACGGCGCCGGGCAGCGGTCGAGACGGAGGGCTTGGTCGCCGAGCCTGCGCCACCACGCTGAGCGAACCTGGAACCGCCGGAACTCACGGGGATCTGTTGAGGGCCTGCTCCCG
The DNA here is from genome assembly GCF_040674815.1 of Nonomuraea sp. NPDC049709. Taxonomy (NCBI): domain Bacteria; kingdom Bacillati; phylum Actinomycetota; class Actinomycetes; order Streptosporangiales; family Streptosporangiaceae; genus Nonomuraea; species Nonomuraea sp. NPDC049709. Next base: position 135,760 of record NZ_JBFANM010000024.1, on the reverse strand, counting down.
CCGCCGGCGGGGAGCGTGGTGGAGGTCATGGAGCGGGCGGCGGGCACGATCACGCTGCATCTCTACCGACACGCTCATACCAGACCATCGAGCGTGAACCCGGAATGCTACGAGTTATTTCTCCGAAGACCCTTAGTGACTTCTTGATCAGCGGGTCCGGGATTCGAGTCCCTGGCGGCGCACCGCACGGGAACCCTGGCTCGGCGCGCTGAGCTGGGGTTTCTCGGCTTTCAAGTGGCTCTGGCCGCGCCGAGGTGCTCCACACAGGGGCGCCTCGAGGCCAACGCCGACGCACGTATCTACGACAGCGACGTCACGGCCGCCGCGGGCCTCTGCGTGGCCACCGAGCGGGAGGACTCCGTCCCCGCCGAACTCTCCCTCGTGTCCTTCGACGCCTCCATCCTCACCACGCTGCCGCACCCGCCGATCACGGCCCTGACACGTACGCGCTCGGCACCCTCACCGCCACCGAACTGCTCCAGGTGATGGCCGAACGGGCCGAGCCCCGCGCGATACGGGGCCCCACGCGCCGGCTCTTGGTACGCGAAAGCACGGCACCACCGGCCAGCCGGAGTTCTAAGCAGGGAGAACGGGGTTTAACCACCCGGCCAGTGCCGATGTGATCAGCCGATATACCTGTGCATATACCGAGCGCATAGCGAGCGAATAGCGAGCGCTGCCAAGCGTATTCCGAGCGTATACCGAGCGATTGTAGCGTTACGACCGTTAAGTCCGTACTGGTTCACGAGTAAAGCGCTCGGTCAAGCCGGCCCAGAATGCCCGCAACGTCCACGACGTTCGAGGGTCTTCGAGCTGGCCGGCGGGACGCGGGCGTACAGACGGCCTACGCGAGGTGTGATGGAATCGTTCTACGACGAGACATTCGCTCCGGTTGACAATGAGCTTTTCACACGTTTTGCCCATCAGGTTGCCGGACCGCTGCGCGCATATTATCAGGCGGCCACGGGGCGGGAGTCCGGAACCCTGCTCCACCTGTGCTGCGGCACCGGGCAGCGGTACGGCGATCGCGAGCATCACCGGTTTCGACCGGAAGGACATGTCCGCGCCCTGGCGGCAATTCAGGCAGCACGCCACCATCCGAGCCTGGAGCGCGGAGGACATCATCGCCGAATTGCGTCACGCCGGATTCGGCAGCGCCTGGCCGGCAGAACTCGATAGCCTCGGTGAATCGGTGAACGAGCCCGACCAGGTACCCCGGCTTTTCTTCGTCGCACGTCCCTGAAACCCCACGCACAGCCATGGGACGATGCGCGAAAAAGCACGCCGCCATGCCATTCCATGCTGCCCGAATTCAGGGTCGATTCCTCAGTACGAAAGGAAACAGGTCATGACTTCGCAGATCACCCAGAATTTCCAGCCGGTGGGTGCGACGGCGGAGGCTCCCCTTCGCGCTCTGACCAAAGAGGAGATCGCCACGTACGAACGCGACGGAGTCGTCCTCGTCCGGAAGATCTTCCCGGAGCGCTGGGTGACCCACGTGGCGGAGGCGATCGACGACATGGTCACCAGGCCCACTCCATACGGCCGCATACTCTCCAACGCCGACCGGCGCATGTACAGCGACCTGTTCATGTGGAAGTACAGTGATGCCTTCCGCGAGTTCGTCTACCAATCCCCGGCGGCCAGAATCGCCGCCCAGGTGATGCGCTCGGAGCGGGTCAACTTCCTCGGCGACCACATGTTCAGAAAGGACGCCGGCTGCGAGATCCCGACGAACTGGCACACGGACGATATCGCCTGGCCGGTCGCGGGAAGGCAGGCCATGAACATCTGGCTGGCCTGTGACGAGGCCACGGCTCACAGCAGTGCCCTGCAGTTCGTCCGCGGGTCGCATCTGTGGGAGTCCGCCCGCGCGACCCGCCTGTCCGGGCCCACCGGCGACGACCGGGTCGAGGCCGCCCTGAACAAACTGGGCTGGAAGCCGTCGGAGGGGCTGGACCTTTCGCAGGTCGAGCAGCCCGTGACGATGCGGTCGGTCATCCGGGCCGCCTTCCACGGCGTCCATCGCCGGTTGGAGGAGGAGATGGCGTGCGCGCCGCTGCCGAACGGCCAGACCGGTCTGGTCTCGATCGAAGCCCATCGCGACGAGCTCCCGATCGTGAGCTGGGACGTGGAGCCGGGTGACGCGCTGATCTTCAGCCTGCGGACGCTGCACTACTCGACGGGGAACGCCAGCGAGACGGGAACCCGACGGGCGCTCGCCACGCGTTGGCTGGGCGACGATACCCGGTACGCGCCGACCACGGGCAACTTGCCCGTCTTCTGGAGGCACGGACTGCGGCCGGGTGACAAGTTCGGCGGGCCGCTCTTCCCGCAGATCCTGCCCGACGTGGTCCCGGGTGAGGGCGCCCGCCGGTTCGCGGGCCCCGAGGAGGCCGACCCGCAGGTCGCCTTCGAGGACCTGCGGGCCCGTGTCGAGTGGGAGAACGAGGCTTCGGCCTGACGCACGCGTCGCCCCTCCGGGCGACGCCGCCAAGGACACCGGCACCCCGTGCTAGCCGGTCCGTGTCGGTTGCATGAAGGAAAGTCCTGACAACAAAGGAGAAGCACATGGGTGAGGGCACTCTGACCACCAAGACCGAGATCGCGACCGAGGCCGCGCTGACCACCCACGAGGAGCAGCTCCTCGAGGAGTTCGGCACGTTGCTCTCGGCCGAGTACAACTACATGGCGCTCTGACGCTGAGCCGGCGCGGGCGGCCGGCAGGCCACCCGCGCCGGTCCGGGCCCCGTCTCTCTCCACCACCCCTCTCGAGGACGTGCGAATGACATCGCCTTTGCAGAAATCCGGAGCCGAGCCCAGCTCGGAAGCCACCGGGCAGACAGGGCAGGAAAGCCTGGACGGGCAGGGCGGAATCTCGTACCGCAAGCTGCTGCGCAACGTCCCCTTCGCCTTGTTGTGGCTGACGCTGGCGCAGTCCGCGCTCGGCGACCAGTTTTTCAAGGTGGGTGTGCCCTGGCATGCGACCCAGCAGTTCGGGGATGTGTTCGACGGCGCGCTCATCGGGATGGCGATGGCCCTGCCGCTCACGATCTTCGGCCTGTGCAGCGGCGTCCTGGTCGACCGCGTCAACCGGTTCGGGCTCCTGCTGGGCGCCGACCTTGTGCGCATGGCGATCACCGGTGCCATCGCGGCCACTCTGGCCACCTCCATGCTGGGCCTGCCGGGACTGCTCGCCGGTGTCATCCTGCTGACCGTGCCGAGCACGCTCTACATGCCTGCCGTGCAGACCATCGTGCCTCGGCTGGCCGGGGGTCACGTGCCGACCATCGCGCGCATGGACGCGCTGCTGCTGGGCAGCGCGACGACGATGACGGTGCTCGGGCCCTCGATCACGGGCCTGGCGCTGACCGTCGTGCCGCTCTGGGCCCTGCTCGGGATCGACGCCGTCACCTTCGGGATCGCGGCTCTTCTGATCGTGGCAATCCGCGTCAAGGCCGGCGGCGAGATGCTCCGCCCGACGGCCGCCAAGCCGTCGCGTTCGCTGAAGGGCATCCTGTCCGCCGTCCGCGAAGGGCTGCGCTTCATCATGACCGAACCGGCGCTACGCGCCCAGTTCCTTGTCTATCCCGCGCTCGACGGCGCCCAGTACAGCATCGTGTTCATCGTGCCTGGGTTCCTGCTCTCGTATGGGGACGGCGGGACCGTGCTTTTCGGCGTGGCCGTGGCGGCGATCGGCGTCGGCCGGGTGGCCGGGATGTTCACCGTCACCCACACCTTTCTGCTCCGCAGGCGCGGGCTCGTCTTCGTCGGCAACTTCTTCGTCCAGGGACTGGCGATCCTCGTGATGTGTGTCGGGTCCGAGGCGTGGCTGGCGCCGCTGGCCATGTTCTTCGTCGGGTTGCCGGCGGGCATGGCGACGGTGTCGGTCAGCACGTACGTGCAGAGCGTCGTGCCCGAGGAGATGCGGGGCCGGGTCTTCGCCTCGATCGCCTCGCTGAGCAGCGCCGCGATGCCGGTCGCGCCGCTCCTGTTCGGGCTGGTGGCCACGTCGGTCTCGGCGAGCGTGTCGCTGATGTGCATCGCCGCGACCTTCATCCTCGGCTCCGTTTATCTGATGACCCAGCGCAGGGTACGGGAGGTGCTCTGATCATGCCGGCCGTTCCCGCGAGACCGACGTACTTCACGGTTCCCAGCGGAGCGAAACCCGAGGTGCCGGGCGTGCCGGCCAGGTGGGACCTGTGGCTGCTCAGCCCGTATTTCGGCCTACACCGCCCCAGCACCTGTTCCCTGCACGCGGCGGGGGTGCTGGAGGCGTACGACGATCTCGATCGTGACGCTCCCGCCTCGCCCCTCCAGCTCCACCCCCCGCGCGGATTCCGTACGGCGATCGCCCGCGGCGCCGGGCGGCCCGGCCTCGACCACGACGAGCCGGACGGCCTGCCGCGCGACCAATGGACCTCCGACTGGTCCCGCCTGGTGGAGTTGTACACGAACGCGCCAGAGCTGAGCGGCGAACAGCGCTTTCGGCTGGGAGTGCTGCTGAGCGCGCTGGACCTGGACGCGGCGGCGCTGCGCATGCTCCCGTCGCCCGATCCCGCGAGCATCACCACCGATCCCCTCGCGGCCAGGACGGCCATGAAACGCGGCCACGCCCTGTCGAGAGCGCGGCCGGGACCGGAGACGGAGGACGCCGATCGCGGGGTCCTCTCGTTGATCGCCCGGTCCACCGCCCTGCCGGCCCGCGTGTGCCTGACCGCCGCCCTCACGCTGCTCGTGAAGGCGGCACGGGGCAGGGCGCCGGACCTGACAGCCGTCCAGGAACTGCGTGAGCTGTCGGCGACGCACGTCGGCAGGCTCGAACGGGACGACACCCCCGTCGGCCGGCTGCTACGCAGCACCTACTGGCGGGCGGTCAGCTACGAGCCGTTCCTGCGCGGTGACCACGCGCGCACCGCACACGAACTTGACGTGGCCGAGGAGCTCGCCCGCCAGGGAATGGAAGACCGCCCCGGCCTGCTTCTGTTCCGCCAGAACCTGCACCCGCTGCTGGAGACCAGGAGTCGTGCCGCCCGTGAGCGCGGTGACCTGGACCTGGCCGTAGCGTACGCGACCGAGCTCACGAAACTCGACCCCTACGACGGCAAGGTGCACTACAACCTGGGCACGACCCACCGGGCACGCGGCGATCACGAAGGCGCGCTCACCGCGTTCCGCCGTGCGGTGGCCCTCGGCCTGCCGCACGCCCTGCGCGCGCGTGTGGCCGTCGCACAGTGCCTGGAGGCGCTCGGCGACCTCCCGTCCGCACTCGCGGAGTACGTCGAGGCCGTACGGGCCGACCCCGCTGACCACCGGGCGGCTGGCGGGGCCAGGCGCCTGGCCTCCCGTACCGGGCGGCCGGAGGTCCTGGACTGGCATCGCGGCTGGGTCATGGCCTGGCGCCGGCGGCTGGCCCAGGAGAGTCCCCAGGCATCCGGGAGGAGCGCATGACGGCGATCGACCTCGACCTCATCCCGACCGTGCATCCGGTTCGCGCCTACCTGGACCTCGGCGGTTCCGGGGGTGCTCTGCACAACCGGATCCTGGCCCACCTCGCCACGGCGATGGCCGCCGGGGAGCAGGTCACGGCCGTGTTCCAGAGCAACCCGGTCGCAGGGCTGCGCGAGCGGGTCGTACGCGAGACCAGGCTGAGCGCGTACACGGCGCGGACGCCTGAGCGGCTGGCGGAGGAGCGGCGGAGCGCGCGCTGGCAGCAGCTGTGCGAGCGCCTGACCATCTGGGACGACCAGCCTCCACACCTCCGGTCACTGCTGGTGAACCTGCTGATCCGGCTGGGCTTCTACGGCGAGGCGGAGAAACGCCTGCGTGACCTCCCGCTCGACCGGCCGCTCGGCGACGTGGAGGTGTCGCTGGTCCTGCAAAGGGCCAGCGCCATCTACAAGAGTGACAGGGGCGCGGACGAGCGTGCTCTCAGCCTGCTGCGCCACGCCTACGAGCAGGCCGTTTCACCGCGTTCCCGACTCGTGGCGGCGATGGCGATCACGGTCCATCATGCACGGGTGGACCGGGATGCGCGGGCGGTAGGCCACTGGGCCGGGCAGGCGCTGACTGACCTGGCCGCGTTCGACGGGACTGAGGGCGACGACGTGATCCTGCGGAGCGCGGCGCTGCGGGCGTGCAGCTTCGCGCCGTTCTTCGACCGCCGGCTCGACGAGGCGACCGAGATGCTCGCGCGGTGCGAGGAACTCGCGAGGTCCGCCCCCGACGACACCGCCGAACGCCGCCTGGCCAGAGACGAGAACCTGCGCGCGGTGCTGGAGACCCGCAGCAGGGAGGCGGCCGGACGGGGCGACACCGAGCTGTCCCTGCAGCGCATGCGCGACCTCACCGCGCTCGATCCCGCCGACAGCAGGGCGCACCGCGACCTCGGCTACGCCCTGTTCAAGCTGGAGCGCTTCGCGCAGGCGCTGGACTCGTTCTACGTTGCCGCCAGGCTCGGATCCCCCTTCGCGGCGGTCTCCTGGACGCTCATGGCCCACTGCCACCTGCGCCTGGACGACACCGACGCGGCCCTGGACGCGCTGATGACCGCGATCGACATCGACCCGTACTCCATCACCGCGTTGCAGGGCGTCCTGCGTGTTACCGAACGGCGCGGCGACGGTCACTTGCGGGCCTGGGCGCGCGAGCGGCTGAACCGGCTGCCCGATCCACCGTCTCCGGACAGTTTCAGTATCCCGATCAAGGAAAAGAGCCATGCATAACGCCGGGCCATCAGTACTGTCCTGCGTCACGGACGGCGACCACTACCAGCAGATGGCCTGGGACAAACGGCGGACGGCCGTCACGTCCGTGGCCAGGGCGCTCAGCGCGCGCCTGCTGGGAGACGCCGGTGAGCGCCTGATGCGATCGATCACCCTGTTCGATCGGCTTTCCCCCGGGGGGCAGCGTGACGTCGTCAAGGCACCGCTCTTCGGGTACTGGTGGCATCGCCTGTCGGTGCTGTATCGGGAGGCGCAGTGGGAGCCGCTGGCGCGATGGTCCGCGCACCTGCCGCGCTTCCTGATACGCCCGCTGCTGACCGAGCGGATCTCCTTCAGCGACGTCGCCCTCCCGGTCGACGCCAACGGCCACCTCTGGCTGCCGGGCATGTACTGGTGGATACGCGTGGACGCGCCCTCGGCCATCGCCTCCTCGCGCGCCGGTCTCCTGGAACTGGTCGGCGGCTCCCGCGTCATCCGCCTGGCGTTCGACGAGACACCTCCGGACGCTGAGCCCCTTGAACGGCTCCCCGGCGACATCCTGGTGTCGGGTGATGACCCGTGGATCGCCGGTTACCTCCGGCGGGCCAACGAGAACAGCTCGGCCGAGGGCGGGCTGGGCGACGTGTCCGTGGCCAAGGCGGCCGAGGCGGCGCCCGACCTGGCCGGCGCCGTGAACAGGGTCGACAGCGTGTGGCCGGAGATGGCGGGTGAGATCCGCGCCATCGTCCAGCAGATTGTCCCAATCCACAGCCGCGACACCGTCGCCTTCAGCAACACGGCGCTGGACGGGCTGCTGTTCATCAGGACCGACCTGGCGGACCCCGTCGTGGCGACCGAGCGCCTGATCCACGAAACGAGCCACCTGCGGCTCAACGCCGTGTTCACGCTGCGCCCCTTCCACGACCACCTGCCATCCGACCGGCTGCACTCGCCGTACAGGAAGACCCCGAGACCGGTGGACGGCCTGGTGCACGGTGCGTTCGTCTTCGCGCGCATCGCGGAGTTTCATGATCGGGCGCGACGTGTGTTCGACAGCCCCGCCTGGTCACGGCGGTTGCGCGAAGTCCTGGAGATGCAGGCGGAAGCGCTCGACCTGATCGACTCGTCGGTCCGGCTCACGCCGTTCGGCCGGGCGCAATGTGACGGCTTCCGCCGTTCCGCGGACACGATCACGTCCGCTCTCATCTCTGACCAGGCGATTGGACAATGACATGTCAGTGATGTCTCACACCGCGCCGGACCTGCTCGCGGTGAACGACTCCGAGGGCTGCGATCTCCTCGACAACTACCATGATCGACTGGCCACCGGCGTGATGCGGGTGCTGCCAAAACTTCTCGACCGCGTCGGTGAGCGCAGTGCCGCAGGCATCGATCTGTGGTGGGAGATCTTCCACCAGCTGCCGGAGGAGACGCGAGCCTCGATCGTGGGTGGCCCGCTGTTCTCCAGTTGGTGGGCCAAGGTGCGCACCGCCGTGGCAGCTCGCCGTACCGGCGAGCTCGAAGACCTCATGGAGCATTTCGGGCGCTTTCTGTGTGTCGCGGCCATCCGGCAGAACGCCCTCCCGGACCAGCCGGTACGCCTGCCGCTCCTCGGCCACGGCGAGCTCCGTCTCCCCGGCCACCCCGGGCATTTCACACTCCCAGGAGAACCGGCCACTCACGTGACCATGACGCTCGAGGGCCCCTCGATCCGGCTGACGGCCGGTGGCACGACCTCGGACGTGGACACCGAGTCCTTCCTCGCCGGACGCCGAGAGGCGTCGCCGACCTTCCATCCGCACATCGTGCTCCGCCAGGGGACGGAGGTGGACGCCACCGATCCGTGGCTGACGCGCTTCATGAGCTCCCAGAACGCCAAGAGCGCCATCCCCGGCTACCCGCAGCGCGACCTGGCCCCCTTCGACCCGGTGGACACGGCCACCAGGGACTACCTCGACCGTGCCGTGGACCTGCTCGACGACACCTGTGACGCGTTCGCCACCGAGTTCCGCCGGCACATAGCCCTCGTGGTCCCCATGCGCAGCCGCCTGGTCTCGACCTTCACCGACACGGGCTTCTTCGGCGCGCTGTTCATGAGCGAGCACATCGCGCCGTTCTCCGACACCTTGATCACCGCCGAGCACATCCTCCACGAGACCAGCCACCACCGCCTCACCCTCCTTCTGGAGCAGGATCCGGTCATGGCGGAAGCGGCTGAGGGCCTGGTCGATTCACCGTGGCGTGAGGACCCGCGTCCCATGCACCAGATCCTGCACGGCACGTTCGTGTTCGCCCGGATCGCCCAGTTCCACCGGCGGCTTGCCGATCACGACGAGCGCGCCGCCCGCCGCTACCAGGAAGTGCTGAGCGACCTCAGGACGGGGCTCGACCTACTGCTCGCCCGTACGACACCGACACCCCGTGGCGAGCTGCTCTACGGCGAGATGTGCACGATCGCCGAAGCGTAGGAGGGTGTACACGATCATGACAACAGGGAGTGCGACCGCGTGGCGGCTGCGAGGACGCGTGCAGTTGCTGCCGATGCCAGAGTCGCTGATCCTCCGCCTGGGCAGGAGAACTCTCCGCATCGCGCCGTTCGCCGAGCGGGAAGAACAGATCATGCACCTGCTGGCCGAAGGCGTCACGGACGGCGAACGTCGGCTGTCCGGCGACGGGGGCCGGGCACAGGAGATCTTCGACCTGTGCAGGAACGCGGGATTCCTCGAGACCGCTCCGAGCGACACCGGCCTCACCGACGCCGACCTGGCACGGTACGACCGAACCCTGCACTACTTCTCCGAGTTCGAGACGGCCGGCGGGCCCTCGCGCTACGAGCGCCTGCGGGGCCTCCTCGGCGCCCGCGTCGTCGTCGTCGGCTCCGGCGGCATGGGCAGCTGGCTCCTGTACGGCCTGGCCTCCTGCGGCGTGGGCGAACTGGTCGTCGTCGATCCGGATGTGGTGGAGGCGTCCAACCTCAACCGGTCGATCCTGTTCGACGAGGCGGACATCGGCCGGCCCAAGGTCGAGGCGGCGGAGGAACGGCTACGCCGGTTCGCCCCCCGCTGCCGGGTCCGTCCCGTGCAAGCCACCGTCACGGACGCGGGTTCGATCGCCGAGCTGGTCGCGGACGCCGACCTCGTCGTCGGCGCCGCCGACCAGCCGGTTTGGCTCATCCGGCAGTGGCTCGCCGAGGCCTGCCGCGCGGTGGGCCGCCCGCTACTGCACCCCAGCGGCCTGCGCGTCGGCCCCTTCTACCTCCCCGGGCAGAGCGCCTGCCCCATGTGCGAATGGGCCGGGCAGGCCGAGGCCCGCCCCGACTTCCCCTCGGTCGTGGAACGGCTGCGGCGCCTGCCCCGGGGCACCTCCGGCAGCCTCGCCCCGTGGGCGAGCGTGACGGCCAGCGTGGCGACCATGGAAGTCCTCCGATACCTGGGCCGGCTCGGCCCGCCGATCACCGTGAACGCCCTGTGGGAGTGGAGGCCGGACAGCACCTCCGCCATCCGGCCGCTGCGGCCGCACCCCGAGTGCCCCGTCTGCAGTGGTGAAGGCCGTGCCGGTACCGGTCAGGGGGACTCATGAGCTCCGCGGAATCCCGGCGGTTCACGCTCCAGGCCGCCCGCGCCTTGCCCGCCGGCACCGTCGCGCTCTACACGCACGCGGCCACCGGCCTGCGGCACGTCCACGTGAACACCCCGTCCGACGGTTTCGCGGTGGCGCTGGCCTTCGCCACGCCAACGGACGAACACGCCGGTGTGCCGCACATGCTGGAGCACTGGATGGGCTGCGGCTCGCGCGACCACCCCGACAGGCACCTGTTCCCATCCCTGCTGAACGCCGGCAACGTCTCCTTTCTCAACGCGTTCACCGGCCCCGACCACCTGAGCCTGGTGGCCGCGACGCAGTCGCCGGACATGGCCGAGGTCCTGGCCTCCGTGCTGACGGACAGCGCCTTCCGTCCCCTCCTCGACGACCACACGTTCGCCGAGGAGGCGATCTCGGTCGAGGGCGGGGCCGTGGGGGGCGTCGTCTGGGCCGAGGCGAACGCGCGGGCGAGAGACCCTCGTTCGGCCACGGTGGACGCCGCGGCCCGCGTCCTGTACTCGCCCGCCGCCCTCCGCACGCTGCGCGCCCAGGGCAACGATCCTCACGAACTCCTCCGCGTGCGAGCCGAGGACGCCCGCCGCTACCACGTCGCGTACATCCGGCCGGAGCGGGCCTGTCTCCTCACCGTGGGCCCGATCTCCGCATCGTGTTTCCACCGTGCCGTGCTCCTCGACCGGCCCGCGAGCCCAGACCCGCTACCGCCCGCCGTACCCCCGGCGCCTGATCTGGGCTCGCGGCCCCGCGACGAAAACGGGACGGCCACGGCCCCGCACGCCGTCGTTGCCGTGCCGCTGGAGCCAACGGCGGACGACGGTGCCGTCATGCGGGCCCAGATCCTCGCCCAGACGATGATCCGCGACGAACGCTCGGACCTGCGCGGCGTGTTCGCCCGCCACAGCGGGGTTGGCATCTCGCCCGCCACCGGCGTGCACACGCACTACCCGCACACCATTTTGACGGCCGGCGCGATTTGCCCTCAGGGAACGGAGCCCCTACCGGTGCTGTCCGACCTCGCCGAGGTCCTGTCAGGGTCACCCTTCGGCCCCGACGCGATCCGCGCGACGGCCCGCACCGTACTGCTGGACCTACGCGACAGAAGCGGCCGGACGAGCCCACCGGAGCCGTGGGAAGTACGACTGGTCCTCGACGTGGTGGGCCCGATCGTCCACGGTGCTGACCCCCTCGGCGCGGTCGACAGGGAACGCCACGTCCAGGAGGTACTCGACGACCCCGACCGGATCCTCGGTCTCCTGCCCGGTGACGCGTCGCGCTTCGCCCGCCTGTCACCCGCACGCCATGTGACCCCGCCTGCGCCCCGCCGGGAGCCCCCGCCTGCGCCCCGCGGGGAGCCCCCGCCTGCGCCCCGCCGGGAGACCCCGTCTACGCCCGGCCGGAGGACGGCCGAGGCTTCCCTGTCCAGGCTGCCGGCGATGCGGGCGGAGGCGCCGGCGCTGTGCGGTCCGAGCCGCGTTGATGACGAGCTTGACGTGTGGAGTTGGCGGACCGACACCCAGGGCGTCGCTCACGTCGTGATCGACATCGTGCTCAAGGGGCTGCCGGACACCATGCTCCCGATGGTGAGGAGCGTCGGAGCCGTGTTCGAGGCACAGCGGTGGCGTAGCGCCGTCGAGCCGGTCGTGCGCGCGGCGGGCAGTGACGTGGACCGGTACGACGCGCGGTTGCGCATCACCATCACCCACCACGCGGAAGACGCCCGGGACGTCCGCGCGTGGGTGCGGCAACGGCTGTTGTTCCTCGAGAACGCCCCCGATCAGGTGGTGCAGGCATGCCTGCGGGCCGGGCGGCGGACCAGTGGTCTGGCGGCGGCGCGGCGCCCGCACGACGCGGCCGTGGCCCAGGTGTCGGGCTCGGCCGCCGCCCTGTACCTCATCCGCCACGCGCCCGCCGCCGCCGATCAGTGCGCCGTCGCGGAAATGCTCAGGGACCTGGCGGCGAGGCCCCGCACGATCGTCCTCACCGGCGATTCGACAGGACCGGACGAGACGGAAGGGTGGCTGGAACTCGGCACCCCCCGCCGCGCGCTGCCGCCGGACAGGCTCGATCCGCTCAAACCAGACGACGCCGTAGTGACGGCTCCGGGCAGCGCGGTGCTCGCCTTCGAAGGCTCGGAGGCTGTGCGGCGGGGATCGGCGGCCGAGATCGTCGCCGCCTGCATGATCCGCCGTCGCCTTTACGGCGCCGTTCGGGCCCTCGGCGCGCACGGAAGCCGCGTTGAACCGATCTGGTGGCTCGGCGCCATGACGATCGCGTTCATGGGGACCCCGGACGCGCACCTCGCGCTCGCCCACGTGGTGGACGCCGTCAAATACGCGGCTGAGCCCGACGAGTACGAGGTACGCGTCGCAAGATCGGCGGCGTGCAACGCACTCGTACGGACCCCGCCCCTGGCCACGAGGGCGGCCGACGCTGTGGCGGACGACGGCACCCGCGCGGCGCTCTCGACCGGCGTCGACGCGGTGGGCGCCGACGAGGTCCGCGCCTGTCTGACCCGCTGGTCGGCGAACCAGCCCGCGATCGTCATCAGGGCGCCGGGCGGCCTCGCCAAGCAACTCTCGGAGAGCAGATGACCCTGATCGAAAGATGGCCCGCCATGCTGCCGTCACTGCCGGCGCTCGACCAGAACACGGACGGCCACCGGGTGGTGGCCGAACGATTCGCCGTGGACGAGGTGGGCGGCGACTTCCTTCTCTACATCTCGATCCCGTTCTGCCGCGTCAGGTGCCGCGCGTGCCCGTACTTCGTGAACCTGCTGTCACCGCGCGACCCTCGCGGGATGGAGAGCGCCTACGTCTCGGCGCTGGTCGCCGACCTGGAGCGGTGGGCCTCCTACCGCAGGTGGCGTACCGGCAGGGTCCGGGCCGTCTACATCGGCGGCGGCACGGGATCCATCCTCAGCACCGAGCACCTCCGCAGCGTCATGAGGGCGATCGAGACGAACTTCTCCCTGTCCGATGACTGCGAGATCACGCTGGAGGGGAACGCGTCCGACTTCACCCCAGACAAGAGCCGTTACGTGGCCGATTCCGGCATTTCCCGGGTGAGCCTGGGCGTGCAGTCCTTCGACCCGGACACCCTGAGGACGATCGGCTCCCCGCACGCGGCGGACCAGAGCATCTCGGCCCTGCACGAGCTGAAGCGGCACGGTTTCGACAACGTCCAGTTCGACATGATGTACAACCTGCCCGGCCAGCGCCGCGAAGTGTGGCAGCGCGACCTGGAGCAGCTGGGTGAGCTGGACGTCCGCCACTTCACCATCTACGAGTACCGGGTGCACGAGGGAACACCGCAGCAACGCCTCATCGAGCGTGGCAAGGTCCCTCAGATGCTCGGTACGAGCGCCCCCGCGGTGCAGCGCATGTACGAGGACGTTGTCGAGACGGCGGAACAAGCCGGCTTCGAGATGTACATGTTCGACTACTTTGCCAAGCCCGGATACGAGAACCGCTACAACCATTGGACGCACCGCCGCCCTGACATCGAGGTGCTCGGCGTCGGGCCGGGCGCGTACGGCCTGGTCAACCACCACAGGTTCGCCACGGCGAAGAACACCGACGCCTACCTGGACGCGGTGCGGCGCGGCGAGCACCTCGTCACGTTCGTCTCCCCTCGGATGACCGCGCGCCAACGCCGCGAACGCTACCTGTTCAACGCCCTGCATTACTACTCGGTGGACTTCCGCGTGTACGAGGACGCGTTCGGTTCCACTCTGCTGGACGACTTCCGGGACGAGATGGCGGAGCTGGCCGGTGGCGGGCTGATCGAGGTCGGCCCCGACGCCGTCCATCTCACGGGACAGGGGCGTACCTGGCACCGCCGGCTCATCTCCTACGCCAGATCGCAGAGCGGATCGCCTCGTGACCAGCGCTCCTGAGGTGGGGGTGGCGGGCCGGGCGAGCTGTTCCAGGGAGGCGTTCAGGTCCGCCTTCGCCCGCCTGCCCAGCGGGGTCTGCGTGGTGACGGCGAGAGCCGGGGACGTGCTGGCCGGGATGACGATGACCTCGATCACCCCGCTCACCTTGTCCCCGCCGCGGTTCGTCCTGTGCTTCGGCGACGGCTCGGGGACGTTCGCGGTCATCCGGTCGGGCGTCAGGTTCACGGTGAACGTGCTCGCCTCCGACCAGCGTGAGACGGCGATCACGTTCGCGGGCGCGGGGCGGGAGAAGTTCGCGGACGCGGCGCTGGCCGAGGTGGAGGGCTGCCCGGTGCTGGCGCACGCCCACGCCGTCTTCCTGTGCACGTCGGAGAGCCACATGCGGGTGGGGGACCACACCATCGTGGTCGCCCTCGTGGAGGCCGCACTCGGTGGCGGAGGCGAGCCGCTGCTCCGTCACGACCGGCGTTACGGCACGTTCGTGGCGGGCGGCTGATCGGCGGCGGGACGGGGTGCCCTTCGTGGGGGACCGGCGCCGGGTGCTCGACCTCCTGACCGGGACGAAGGTCGTGCGGGCGGCGCGACGAAGCTCGCCGTTCCCTACGGCGCGCAGTGGGCGGCTGGTCCCCTCCGCGCCCGTCAACCCGGCGATCTGTGTGGAACGTCCGGTCCGGCCCGTTCGTCGTCATTGCGTGACTCTCTCCCCGGAGCTGGACGAGCGGCTGCGCGAGGCGGCCGCCAGAATGCACCGCGCCGAGCACGTCCGGCGCCTGCGTGAGACCACCGCGCAACAGATCGAGGACGTCCGCGGCACCCTGGAGGATCTGGAGTTCGAGCTGGTCAAGGAGGAGCGTGACGTCGCCCGGCTGGAAGGCGGGCTGTCCGCCGTCCTGGCCCGCATGCTGGGCAACCGCGAGGAGCGGCTGGAGCGCGAGCGCGCCGAGGCGGTGGTGGCCAGGGAACGCGTGGACGGTCACCGGGCCCGACTGGCGCAGCTCGAAGCCGATGTGGCGGCGGCCGCCGCCGAGCTGGCCGTGCTCGACCCCGCGTCCCGGGAGTACGCCCAGTTGCTGGCCGAGAAGGAGCAGCAGCTCCTCCGGAGCGGCGATCCGCGCGCGCGGGAGCTGGCCGACCTCGGCGCCGCGCTCGACCGGTTGAGCGCCGAGCTGCGCGAGTGTGAGGAGGCCCGCCAGGCGGGGCAGGGCGCGAGCGAGGCGCTCGGCGTCGTGCTGCGCTTCCTCGACTCTGCCAGGAACGCCTCAACCTTCGACGTGTTCGGCGGCGGCCTGATCGCCGATGCCTACGAGCACGACAAGCTGACCAGCGCCGACAAGGCCGCCTGGCATGCCCAGCGGGCTCTGGACGTCTTCGCCCGCGAGCTGGCCGACACCGGGATCGCGGCCCGGCCGGTGATGCCCAAGGTGGACACGCGGTGGTTCGTGGACGCGTTCTTCGACAACATCATCAGCGATGTGCTCAAGCATCAGCGCATCGAGAAGACCAGGGCCGAGGTGAAGAAGCTGGCGCAGTGGGTGCGCGACACCGAGGCGTACCTGAAGGCGCGCCACGCCCAGTTGCTGGCCGAGCGCTCCCAACTGCTGACCAGGCGCAAGGAGCTTCTGCATCCGGCTTAGCCACTCGCCGAGGACGTCCACGGGGATGTCCTCATGCCGCCAACGGGTGCATCAAGTGCGCATCCGCGGTGCCGGCGGCCCTGCTTACTTGATCGCGCCCGCGCCGATGCCCTTCACGATGTGCCGCTGCGCCATCAGGTAGAAGATCACGACTGGCACGATCGAGATGGTGGTGGCGGCGAGGAGGATCTGCTGCTGTGGTGTCTCGGCGGAGGTGAAGGCGGTCAGGCCGCGCTGGATCGGCATGAGGGAGTTGTCCTCGAACAGGACCAGCGCCATGAGGTACTCGTTCCACGCGCCCAGCCCCTGGATGACCGCCACGGCGGCGAGGCCGGGCCGGGCCAGCGGGAGGATCACGTTCCAGAAGATGCGCAGCGGGCCGGCGCCGTCCAGCGCGGCCGCCTCTTCCAGGGCGCGAGGCTGGCTGACGAAGAAGCTGCGCATGATGAGCGTCGACATCGGGATGCCCGAGGTGATGAGGATCAGCACGTAGCCCACGGGGTTGTTCGTCAGGTTCAGCGAGATGAGCAGCTTGTACTGGGCGAGGAACATGGCGGGCGCCGGGATGATCATCACGGCGAGGATGACGAACGTGAACACGCCCTTGCCCGCGAAGTCGAGCCGCGCCAGTGCGTACCCGGCGAGGCTGGACACCAGCAGGATGCCGATGACGGCGGATCCCGTGTAGAGCACGCTGTTGCGCAGGTAGACGCCGAGTTCTCCGTGGACCCAAGCGGTCACGTAGTTGTGCCACTGCGGGTCGGCGGGCAGGAAGCTCTTGTTCGAGAGCAGCTCTGTGAGGCTCTGCAGGGATCCGGACACCATCCACAGCAGGGGAAACAGCGCGATCAGCGCGGCGACGCCCAGCAGTCCGTACAGGCCGACCTTGTCGAGGCGCACTCCTCGTCGAGGTGGACGAGTCCCCCCTTCGGTGGTGCTGGTCGGTACTGATGCGACGGACATCGCGCCGGCCTCCTTCCCCATCCGACTGCTCATACGCGGGACCTCCGCCTGGTGATCGCGAGCTGGACCACGGACAGCAGCACGAGTGCGCCGCCGAAGATGACCGACATGGCCGCGGCACTGCCGTAACGCCAGTTGACGAACGCCTCGTTGTAGATCGCGAGGGTCGGCACCATCGTGTGGTGACCGGGCCCGCCGTTGGTCAGCACCTGCACGGTCCCGAAGATCTGGAGCGCGGCGAGCAGCGTGAGAAGACTGACGATCGACGTGACCGGGGCCAGTTGCGGCCAGGTGACGTACCGGAACTTCGACCAGCGGTTCGCGCCGTCGAGCTCGGCGGCCTCGTACAGCTCCTTCGGCACGTCCTGCAGGCCCGCGAGGAAGAGCAGGAAGCCGAACCCCCAGTGGAACCAGACGAACACCGCCGCCACGGCGGGCAGCGCGACGGCCGGGTCGCCCAGCCAGTTCTGCTGGAGCGCGCCCAGACCGGCCAGGCCGAGCAGCCGGTTGAGGATGCCGGAACCCGGGGCCAGGATGAAGGAGAACAGCAGGCCGACGACGACCACCGACAGCACGCCCGGCAGGTAGAAGACGGTGCGGAAGAACGTCTTGCCCCGGGTGACGCTGTTGACGGCCAGCGCCATGCCCAGGGCGACTCCGTTGCCGACGACGAAACCGACGACGCCGAAGAACAGGACGTTGCGCATGGACGCCCAGAAGATCGGGTCGGAGGCGACGAAGTCGTAGTTGTCCAGCCCCACCCATGGGGTGTCGGGGCTGACGCCGTCCCAGGACTGGAAGCTCAGCAGGATGGCCTGCGCGAACGGCGTGATCGTGAAGATCCCGACGAGCGCGACGGCCGGCGCCAGGAACAGCCAGCCGATCAGGTTGCGCCGGAGAGCGCGCCTCCCGCGCGGCGCCCGGGACGGACGCCGTGCGGGAATCGCGAGGTGCTGCGTCGTCATGACGTACGGTCCTGCGCCGCCTGGATGGTGGTGAGCGCTTCGTCCACCGTCGTCTCGCCCAGCACCAGGCGCTGGGACTCCGCTCTGATCGCGGTGATCACGTCAGGCGTGAAGGTGGTCGACATGACCTGCATGGTCTTCACGCCGGCGGCGAAGCCCGCGAGCTGGTCAGGGATGTCCGCGCCGGCGAGGAGTTCCGGGTTGCTGGGCAGGATGCGAGCGGTCTTGGCGAACACCGCCTGCTGCTCGGGCTCGGTCAGCCACTTCACGAACGCGAGCGCCTCCTTGGGATGGCCGCCCCTCGGGTTGATCACCGCGCCCTTGCCGGGGACACCCGGCGAGCGTGGGTCATGGACACTTCCGGGCGCCTTGGGCAGCCCGGTGGAGAAGTAGTCGTCGAATTCCGGATTCGTCCTGAGGCCGACCGCGATGCCGGGGGCGGCGTCGAAGATGGCGCCCATCGACTGCGTGAAGAAGGACGACTCCACGTTCGGATGGTCGTCCTGGCCGCCGGGGATGGAGTCGTCGGCGAGGACGCCGGCCTTCTTCAGGTCGAGCAGGAATTGGAAGGCGTTGCGCCAGCCGTCCTGCTTCCAGCTCGCCTTCCCGTTGAGAGTGGCTTCGATCTCGGCGTCCGTCAGCCAGTTCGAGGCGAGGCCCTGGATGACGTTCGGCGTCTGCGAGGCCGCGATGGAGAATTTCGCCTTCTTCGCGGCGAGCGCGTCGATGAACTCGGTCGTCGTCGCGGGCGGCTTCTCCGCCGACATTCCGGTCAGCGCCGGGTTGATGAGGAAGCCGTACGTCTGCGTCTCCCAGTGCACCGAGTAGATGCCGGGCTTGACCCCGAGGTTGTTGCCCTCCTGGAACGTCGACATCTTGAGCACGGCGGGGCTGAAGTTCTTGCTCCAGCCGGCGTTCAACTCGGCGGAGAGGTCCATCGCCCAGCCGGCCTTGTAGAACGGCGCCATCTGGGACGCGTCGAAGGACGAATAGATGTCGGGCATGGACCTGGACTGCGCCTTCGCCTGCAGCTTGGGCAGGTAGTCGGCCGGCCCGGGCGTGTCAATGGTGATCTTGACGCCGGTCTTCTTGGTGTACTGCTGCGCGAGCTGGGTGAGCGCGGCCTCTTGCCCGCGCGACTGGTTCATGAAGGTCAGTCCGGCGTCCCCGGTGTTGGTGGATTCGCCGGATGACGAACAGCCTGCCAGGGCAAACGCCCCGGCGACCGCCAACGATCCCGCGGTCGCGATGATGGTGCGGCGACGGGCGCCGCGTGCTGTGAATGTCGTACCCATGGTCCTCGCCTCTGGAAGCCTTGGATGGGAGGCGGCCATTCTTGATGCCCGCCCCGGCATTTCCGGTGGACGCCGTGCAATGCCGATGAAGTGGTTCTGGCCCTGTCAGTCGGCTGCCGGCCGACCGTTCTCCTTCCGTGTCCATGAAGATCCGCTCAGGACGCTGGGGCGGGGGAGCGCGCCCAGCCCTTCTGACGTGAGGATCCAGCCGTCGGGAAGCTCCGCCCCCTGGTTCACCGCCGTGGCGAGGTGCGCCATCGCGGCCAGCAGCCCTCCGTTCGCCGGGAGATAGATCGTGAGGAATCCCGGCATTTGCGGATTGTGTCCGTTGGGGAGGAACACGTTCTTCGGCGACGGGAGCAGGAGGGCGTCGATCGCCCGGCCGACATCGCCGAGGCGGGCCGCGGTCATCGCCATGACCGGGTAGTCCCAGCCCCAGCTGGACTGCAGGTCCCAGCGCTCCCATACGGCATCGAGCGTCGCCGACATCGTGGCCGGGTCCACGAGGTCGGTGTCCGGCAGCCACCCCAGCGCCATGAGCATGGACGGGTGATCCTTCCGGATGAGCCACGGGGACGTCGCGATGGCGGCGTACGTACCGTCGGGGAGCAAGGCGGGCCGGCGCATGTTCCGCGCCACCCGGTCCCACCGCTCGCTCGGCTCGAGACCGAGCTCGGTTCTCCACTCGTTCGCCACGCCGAGCGCCCACGACCAGTACGCCAGCTCGAAGGTCGGATCGGCGTTCGTCGCCCGGTCGAGGAGGTAGCTCTCCTGCGCGGGGATGAGCGGAGGCGGCAGCACGAAGGACCCGTCGCGTTCCTCGGCGAAGTCGGCCATGAAGTCGGCGGTCGCCTCGACGAGCGGGTAGTGCTCACGCAGGAACGGCTCCTCGCGCCCCTCGCCGCGCAGCAGTTCCAGCAGGTGGATCACATGCGGCTGCTGCCACAGCAGGAAGACGCCGATGTTGCTCGGCGACTCGCGCGCGGACGGGTCGGTCTGCTTCGGCCAGCGGGCCCCACGATACCCCTGCCGGCGGGCGGTCGCCTTCGCCGCCTCCAGGGCGCCGTGATACCAGTGCAGGCTGCGCTCCAGCAGGTGCCCCCGGCCCCACATCGGGAAATGCGCCGCGTGCCACCAGTGCATCTCGAGGTGGAACTTGCCCGACCAGGTGTTGTACGTCAGACCGGACTCCGCGGGAGGCGTGCCCCCGGCGCTGTTGACGGCTGTGAGGTACTGCGAGAGAACGACGCGGCGTTCCAGTTCCGCGGCGCGTGTGTCCGTACTGCCGGCGAGGCTGATCGCGGCACCGGTGCTCCAGTGCTCCGCCCACCAGGTCCGCGCGGACGCGCTGACGGCGGAGAAGTCGTCCTTGTCCGGCTGCCGGTCCTGATCGGGCGTCAGCGTCACCACGACCTCGAGAACGGTGGCGCCCGTATGCGCGATGACCGAGTCGGCCCCTTCACGCAGGCTGCCGGTGGTGCGGACGCCTACGCCGTAGGTCAGCGCCTCCACCGTGCGCCGCGCGTGCCAGTGGCGCTCCGTCCACTGGTTCCAGACCGTCTCCTGCGCGAGCGGCAGTTCGAAGGCGGCCAGGTCGTCCGGCTGATCGTCGAACACCCAGGCGACGCCCCACCCGCGCGGCAGCAGGCCGGACTCGATGCGCACGGCGAAGCGATGATCCCGCGGGCCGGCGACGGTAGTGACGTGGACGCGTTCGCCGTCGAGGACGTACGCGGCGTGGATCGTTCCCGTCCACAGGTCGAGCTCGGTGCGGACGTTCGTCAACGCGGCCGGGTCGTCGAGCCCCGTCCCGTCGGGGCGGACCAGCGCCAGGCGGCCGAGGTGGGCGCGGCGGGGATTGAAGTGGTACCACGCGCCCGCGACGAACTCCTCGGCGATCGGGTCGCCGGCCCGTTGCAGGCCCATGCGGTCGAGGTAGGGCACCGGGCCGCGGGACGTCTCGTACCGGGTGGCCGCGTCCTCCAGCCGGAGCTCCCGGCCGGTGCGCGTCTCGTACCAGCCCCAGGTCGACTGGGTGCGCAGGGGGATCTGGAAGTCGCCGGCGTCGAAGACGCGCGGGCGCTGCTCGGGCAGGCCGGACAGCCCGTCGTGAGCGACGCGGTGCGGGTCGGGGACCAGCTCGTGGAAGGACGGGAACGTCTGCAGCCCGGAGATGTCGACCGTGAGCGCGATGTCACCGTTGCCGACCGTGAGGACGTCAGCGGGGTGCGCGGACGTCAGCACGGGGTTGTGCCGTCGCACGAGCCGGCGCCGGTCGATTGCTTCGGACATCCTCGCCTTTCCTTGAATCCTGAGTTTCAGCTGCTGAGGTCTCTCAGACAGCGCGGGGAGCGCGCCGGTGGTGCAGGCCACGCGCCGGGAGTCGTCGCCGGTCGCGATGCCGTTCTCGGTCAGCCGCCCTCCTCGGCGAACCATCTCGGCGAGGTGAGGTGGCATCGGTGGTAGCTGCCGAGGGCGTCGCCGCTGCGATCGGCCCCTGGCATGCGCTCCTCCTGCGCCCAGAAGTCGCTGTTGACGTTGTTGCCCTCGACCTGGCGCGGTGCGGTCGCCGCACCCCGGAGAAAGCCGTCGGGGAAGGTGCGCATTCGTCTCTCGATCATGTTCCGGGGCGACCTGGATCGCCTGCGAGGGCCGGGACGGGCCCCGAGTGCGAGTTAACGTAGCCGTTACGTCGCGCGCAGGTCAAGGAAAAACGTGTACCGGTCTACGGCGTATCTGCTCGCCATGCGCTCACGATCTGCGTCATCCGCTAGTCTTCATAAACCGGTCTACATGCACGATGATCTCGACGTCGTAGGATCGGCAGGACTCGGCTGGAGGAGAAGGGGATGCCCATGGTCGCGCCGGAGCGACGACGCAGAGTAACCATTTCCGACGTGGCGAAACACGCCGGGGTCTCCAAGGCGGCGGTCTCCAAGGTCATCCGGAACGATTACGGGGTCAGCGACGCCATGCGAGACCGCGTCGGGCGGGCCATCGACGAGCTCGGCTATCGCCCCCAGGCCGCTGCGCGGGCGCTGCGCGGGCGGGCGTTCACCATCGGCGTGCTCATGCGGCACATCGGGATCCCGTTCTACGCCGAGATCATGACCGGTCTGGTGGATCAGCTCGCCGAGTCCGACTACCAAGCGATCATGATCCAGGGAGGCACCCTCGACAAGACCGAGAAACGGGCCCTGGACGCCTTGATAGACCGGCAGGTGGACGGCATCCTCATGATCGCTCCACTCGTCGGCCGCACCCAGCTTGAGCAGGTGGCACGCGAATTCCCCACCGTGGTGCTGGGCCGCCACGACAGTTCACCGGTGTACGACCTGATCGTCGACGACGACAGGGTCGGCTCCGAGCTCGTCATGGAGCACCTCATCACGCTCGGCCACCGTCGCATCGGGCACATCACCTTCCAGCAGGAGCACGGACGGGCGGCCGACCAGATGCCGCGCATCAGAGCCGAGACCTACGAGCGGGTGATGCGGGACCACGGGCTCGCCGACGAGATCGCCGTCGCCGTCACCTCGTACTCGGAGGAAGGCGGCTATGACGGCGCACGCGAGCTGCTGAGCCGCGATTCGCGCCCCACCGCGATCTTCGCCGGTTCCGACGAGGCCGCGCTCGGCGTGCTGGCCGCGCTGCACGAGGCGGGCCTGTCCGTCCCGGACGACGTCTCCGTGGCCGGCTACGACAACACCAGGCTGGCCGCCCACCCCAACATCGCGCTGACCACCGTCAACCAGGACGGAGTCGTCATGGGCCGGATGGCCGGACGGCTCCTGCTCGAGCGCATCGAAGGCCGCACATCACCGGTGCACTTCTCGGTCATTCCGAGCCTGGTCGTCCGGCGCTCCACCGCCGCTCCCCGCTGACGTCCCCTGGAACGCGAACACCGCAGAAGCGAGCATTGGCCCAAGGTGCCACCTCTGGCCGATCGAGTCGCGCTCGCTGGGCGACTCCCGGGCCATCGCGCTGATGCTCTACCCCCCGAAAGTGGCAACCTTCGCGTGCGGCCGGCACCCCGCTTCGGCGCGGACGGCTCCAACCAGCCGATCCGGGGCTGCGCGGAGGTGAAACTCTTATCCGAGGAGTGCCGTGATCCGC
Organism: Nonomuraea sp. NPDC049709; assembly: GCF_040674815.1. Lineage (NCBI taxonomy): Bacteria > Bacillati > Actinomycetota > Actinomycetes > Streptosporangiales > Streptosporangiaceae > Nonomuraea > Nonomuraea sp. NPDC049709. The sequence goes on along the minus strand of NZ_JBFANM010000024.1, from coordinate 112,588 downwards.
ACATCGTTCAACGACGACTGGCAGTTCCGCCCGAAGGTCAATCCGTTCGCCGAACTGGCCGGCACCGCGGTCCCGTTCGAGCCGGTGACCGTGCCGCACGACGCGATGCTCACCCGCGACCGCGACGCCACCACGGACGGCGCCGCGACCGCCTACTTCCCCGGCGGGACCTACGAGTACCGCAAGACGTTCCTGGTACCCGGGGAGCACCGGGGTAAGCGGATCATGCTGGAGTTCGAGGGCGTCTACCGGGACGCCACCGTGTTCATCAACGGCAACTACGCCGGGCAACGCCCGTACGGATACTCGCGGTTCCTCATCGACGCCGACCGGTTCCTGCGATTCGGCGAGAACAACGAGGTCCGCGTGGAATGCCGGACCCACCAGGACTCGCGCTGGTACTCCGGCGCGGGCATCTACCGCGACACCTGGCTGCTCATCGGCGAGGTCGTCCGCATCAGCCCGGACGGCGTCCACGTCACCACCCCGGACATCGACACCGAACGCGCGGTCGTGGAGGTCGCCACCACGATCGAGAACGACTCCAACGACCTGCGCACCGTCCAACTGGTCACCGAGATCCGCGATGCCGCGGGAACCGCCGTCGCGTCCGACACCGCGCCGATCACGGTGCAACCCCACGAGCCGGCCATCGCCCGCCGGCGCCTCTACGTCCGCGACCCCTCGCTGTGGAGCCCGGACTCGCCCGCGCTGTACACGTGCGCGGTGTCCATTACGGACATCGACGCCGTGCAGGCCGCCTTCGGCATCCGCTCCTTGCGCCTGGACCCCGAGCACGGGCTGCGGATCAACGGTGAGACGGTCAAACTGCGCGGCGCCTGCGTGCACCACGACAACGGACCGCTGGGCGCCGCGACGTTCGCCCAAGCCGAGGAACGCCGCGTGCGGCTGCTCAAGAACGCCGGATTCAACGCCGTCCGCATGTCGCACCACCCCATGAGCACCGCGATGCTCGACGCCTGCGACCGCCTCGGCATGCTGGTGGTCGATGAGGCCTTCGACATGTGGACCTGGAGCAAGAGCCCCTTCGACTACAGCCTCGACTTTCCCGAATGGTGGGAACGCGACCTCGAGGCGATGGTGGCCAAGGACTTCAACCATCCCAGCGTCATCCTCTACTCCCTCGGCAACGAGATTCCCGAAACCGGCGCGGCCACCGGGGCCATATGGGGCCGCAGACTCGCCGAGAAGGTCCGTGCGCTGGACGACACCCGCTTCCTCACCAACGGGATCAACAACCTCCTGGCCCTGCTGCCCGACCTGCGAGCCCAGGAAGGCGACGACACCGGGATCAACACCCTGATGGCCGACAGCGGCTTCGACGTGAACGCCGTCGCCGCCTCCGACCTGGTGACCACCCGCACCGCCGAGTCCTACAGCCTGCTCGACGTGGCCGGGATGAACTACTCCGAGATCCGCTACGAGAGCGACCGCACACTGTTCCCGAACCGGATCATCCTCGGCACCGAGACCTTCCCGACCCGCATCGACGACAACTGGCGACTGGTCGAACAGCACAACCACGTCATCGGCGATTTCACCTGGACCGGCTGGGACTACCTGGGCGAGGCCGGTATCGGCCGGCCACAGTACGTCACACCGGATACCCCCCGCCCCACGTTCACCGCGCCGTATCCGTACCTGCTGGCCGGCTGCGGGGACATCGACATCACCGGCCACCGGCTTCCCGTCTCCTACTACCGGGAGATCGTCTTCGGCCTGCGCGACCAGCCCTACCTCGCTGTCCAGCGGCCACAACACCACGGCAAGACCGTCATCAGCAGCCGATGGGCCTGGAGCGACACCATCGCCGGCTGGACCTGGCCCGGCCACGAAAGCGCCCCGATCATCGTCGAGGTGTACGGCGACGCGGACGAGGTCGAACTCCTCGTCAACGGCCGCTCCCTGGGACGCAGACCGGTCGGCGAGCACCACAGGTTCCGCGCCGAGTTCGAGACCACCTACGAACCAGGCGAGCTGCTCGCGATCGCCTACCGCGACGGCGTCGAATCCGGCCGCGACGTCCTGCGCACCGCGACCGGACCCATCGTGCTGCACGCCGAACCCGAACGACCGGTCATCACGGCCGACGTCGGCGACCTGGCCTACATCGCCTTCACCCTGGTCGACGCGGCCGGGACACCGCACCCCGCAGCCGACCGGCCCGTGCGGGTGAACGTCGCCGGTGACGGAACGCTGATCGGCTTCGGCAGCGCCGACCCGGCGAACAAGGAACGCTTCGACTCGACAGAGCACCGCACCTACCAGGGCCGCGCCCTCGCCGTGGTGAAGCCGACCGCGCCCGGCACCATCCGCCTGACCGCCGTCGCCCCAGACTGCGACCCGGTCGAAGTGCTGGTCACGGTCGGAAAGCCGGACCGGTAACGGCAGAGCAGTTCCGCGCCGCCGTCGCCCCGGCAAGACGCCCTCATCCAGGGCGGAGGTCAGCTCCTCTCGCCGCTCGACATCTGGAGGGCGGTCCAACTGAGAGCGTCGGCGAGCCGACAGTGTCGTGGGTGGCCGTCCGGCGTACAGCCGGAACAGTGTCGGCCGTCGGGGATCCCTTTCCGGCCTTCGGGCACCTCCAGCAGCATCTCCAGCCGGCTCGACGCCGACGAGCAGGACCGGCTCTTCGGCCCCGCTCCCGTCCAACCTCCGACCTCGTGGACAGGGCTCGATCCCGGGCGGATCGGATGAGGATCAGTTCCAGTGTGTCCCGGGCGGTGCGGCGGGGCGCCGCGGGCCCTCCCGGAGTGCGCCCGCGAAGGCCTGCCCGCGCATCATCCGGGAATCGGCGATGCCCCGAAGAGAACCCCGGTGCGGCCGGATGCGTCGTAGAGGTGTGATCCGCTCGAGGTGGCGTGCGCTCGGTCCGGCGATGGCGGCGGCGCTGCTGCTGATCGCCTTCGGTTGCCGGCTGCCGGCCGCGCCGCCGTACGACGCGCCACCGGATGCCGCCGCCTCGATCGAGCAGGTCGCCGACCGGCTGCGTGGCCACCTCGACGACGGCAGCCTGATCGAGGGACGGTGGGTCGCCTGGCACATGCACTCCCCGCTGTTCTGGACGTGCCGGGGAGAGGGCAGCGTGCCCCCGCTCGGCGTGCCCGCCTACGCCGCGGTGCTGCGGGTGGCCGAGCTCCCCTCGTCGCTGAGGGTGAGGTTCTGGGTCCTGACGCCGGACGGGGCGGTCGCGGCGGCGCGGGCTGCGCGGGGGGTGGCCGACCAGTGCGTGGCCGGCCCGTCCGACGCCGTCGCGCTGCCCTTCAGCCGGGCGGGCTGGTCCGGGACGCGGCTGATGAACACCGAGGTGGAGATCACCGAGGACGGGGCCGAGTTCACCACGGCCGACATCGTGGCCGCCCGCGGCCACCTCCTGGTCGAGGTGTGGTGGTCGTGGCCCGTCGAGCAGGGCGGGCAGCGGGACCCGTACTGGATCGGGCAGGGCATGGCCGCGGTCACCGGCGTGCTGACCGCGGTCGGGGGCCGGCGGGCCGACATCACGCCCGTGCCCGAGCCGCAGCCCGGCGTGAGCGTGCTGGCCGCGGCGCTGCCGCCGCCCACGGCGTACGGCGCGGACGTCAAGCTCTGGGCCGGGCTCCCGGAACAACTCGATCTGGCGTGCACGTACACGGTCGACAAGCCGTTGCCCGCCACGGTGCCCACGGTCAGCCGGATCCTCGCAGGCCGCGTCTCGGTACGCGAGGACATCCTGCACCTGCCCGGCGCCGCCACGGCGGAGCAGACCCGCCGGATGCTGATCACGGCCGACAGCGGACGCGCGAACACCCTCGGCGAGCCCGGCCGCCAGCCCTGCGACAAGTCCGACGTGGCGGAACCGGTCCGGATCCCCTACCGGAAGGAGCCCTTGACCAGGGGTGGCTGGCACGGAGAGCTGGAGAGCTTCGCGGTACGACGGGCGAGGTTGCCCGCCGTACCGACGCACTGGGACTCGGTCGCGCACGTCGCGCTGGCCGTGCGGCGCGGGGCGGTCGTCGTCCGGCTCGTATGGCAAGGGCCGGCGGAAACCGACCTGGCCGGCACCCTGCGCGCGGGCCGGGCCGCGCTGATGCGCACGCTCGACCGGCTCCCGGCCACCTGAGGGCATTGCAGTAGGTACCAGCCCGCTGGCCAACCCCGACATCACTGAACCGGAAGACCTCGCGGACGCGCCCGGGCGGACGCTGCACGACCTACGGCACTCCGCCCTCACCCACGCCGCCGAGAACGGCGCCGACACCGGCACCCTCCTGGCCTACTCGGGCCACGCCTCCGTCGCCGGCCTGGCCCGCTACACCCGCGTCTCACCCGATGCCCCCGGGGATGTCGCTCGGCCACCTCCGGAAAAACGGGTTCTTCCGGCCCGCAGGCACGGCCTACTCTGGGGGAAGACGATCACGGGGAGGCCCCGACGTGGATGCGAGCGGCGCAGGCGGCTTCGCGGAGCGGCCACTCGGGTACGTCTTCCGGCCCCACCGGCGGGGCGAGGCGGACCACGAGGCGATGGCCGCGGTACGGCTGGGGTGCGCGGAGCGGGACCGGATGGACCCCGGGTCGGTCGTGGAGGGGATTCCCACGGCGGCCGAGCTCGCGCAGTCCTGCCGGACGCTCGACGACCCCGCCGAGGACCAGCTCCTGGTGGAGCGGGACGGCCGCGTCGTCGGTCACGCGACGGTCAGGTGGTGGCAGGAACGGGACGGCACGTGGGTCTACCTGCACCGTGGTCACCTGCTGCCCGGACACCGCGCCCGGGGCGTCGGCTCGGCCATGCTCGGCTGGGCCGAGGACCGCGTCCGCCGGCTCGTCCGCCGGCACGGAACCGCCCGGTCGGCCGTGTTCGGCGCCAACGCCATGGACGGCGAGCACGACGCGACGGCGCTGCTGCTCCAGGCCGGTTACCGGCGCGTCTTCAGCCTGGTGGAGCTGGAACTGGCGGACCTGCGCCGGCTCCCCGCCGTCGAACGGCTGCCCCCCGGCATCCGCCTGGGCGCCATCGGGCCGGACGCCTTCCGCGCGGCATGGGAGACGGTCGTCGACTCGTACGCGGACGTGGCCTTCATCGAGGAGTGGCCCTTCGAGAGCTTCCTCGACGCGGCCGACCCCACCTGCTGGCGGGCGGCCCGGCAGGGCGAGCGCCTGGTCGGTGCCGTGCTGTGCGTCATCCGCCGGCGGGACCGTACCGTGGGCGAGGTCGAGGAGCTGAGCGTCCGGGCAGAGTGGAGACGCCGCGGCCTTGGCCGGGCGCTGCTGCTGGACGGGCTGCGATGCCTGCGCGAGCACGGAGCGCGGAGCGCCCGGCTCTGCACGGGCAGCGCGAACCCCTATCGGTCCTATGACCTCTACGAGAGCGTGGGGTTCCGGCGGCGGAACGAGCACGTCCGTTACCGCAAGCCGATGGACCTCTGACCGCCCGGCCGCACCAGCCGAGAGTGACGCGCACGGGCGGGACGAGACCACATCGAGGCGGCGGTCGGGTAAGACGCGGCTCGGCGCGCGGGCCGGGCAGGCGAGGTTCATCGCCCGGTTCCTCCGCGACCAGCGGCGCTCTGGTGTATCCACGCACCGGACGGATCATGAACCCGAGCCTGGCCGAGTACCACGTCCCCGTGCACGCCTGACATCCCACCGATCGACGTCCACTACCTGGAGGAGCCCGACCCGACCATGCCGCTCGGGCTGCTGGGCCTGGGCGAGATCGGCGTCACGAGTGTGGCCGCCCGCAGTCGCCAACGCCGTCCACCGCGCCACCGGCAATCGCGTCCACGATCTGCCGATCACCCTGGACAAGCGTCTTTGACCGCACCATGTCTCTCCAGAGGACGGAGCCAGCGGCTGAAGGCGCCGGCATCGGCCTGGAGATCCCTACCAGGGTGGGGCGCCACCACGCCGATGGCCTCTCGACGGCCTGCTTCTACTCGGGCAACGTCATGACGAACTTCGCCTCCGACACCACCAGCCCGATCATGCGTACCATCCGTTTCTTCGGCACCAATCCGGTGATCCGGAACATCCTGCTGTCCACGCCCGAGCGGACCAGGTCGTGCGGCTCGCCGAAGGCACACCGGGAAAGGACCGGCGGTCAGGGGCCCACTCGTCGATCGCACCCGCAGGCTGTGGGAACGCTCCGAGGAACTCCTCGCGGGGCGACTGCCCGCGTCGGCGTGACGAGCACGGCGAGGGCGCCCCTTGAGCAACTGTCGATACCTGTGGATCGGGTGGGTGGTCAGTCTCGGTAGCGGGGGTATCCGCCGTGGTCGGGGAGTTCGTCTTCATAGTCGCAGGCAGCGACTGCGTCATGGCCTGCCTGCCAGGCGTGGCCGAGGATCTTGGACACCGTCTCGATGACCTGGTGGCTGGTGGCGTTCCCTCTTTCGATCTCCATCTTGATCGGCCAGTGGAGGAAGTCGGCACCATCGAGAGTGCAGTTGTCATTGCGCCGGATTTCGATCTCCATGGTGCCGACGCACAGCAGGCAGCCATCACGTGTCGCGCCGGTGGCGCGGGCGGTCAGCTCGATCGCAGCCTCTTGGCTTGCGCCGCGTAGGTAGAGCCCGCAGTAGTCGTAGCGGTCGGGGGTGGTCATGCGGCGTCTCTCCTCGTGACGTTCCAGCAGAACACCGCGTTCCAAGCGGGCTCCCTGGCCTGCGGAATGCGTTGCAGGCCGAGGTGGACGCCTACGTCGCCGCCTTCGCCGCCGAGCGCGACGAGAACGGCCGCCGCCTGGTCGTGCGTAACGGCTACCACACCCCCGTGAGATCCTCACCGCGGACCCCGTATGTTGGCCAGCCACGGCCAGGCGATCGTGAGGGCGGTATCTGTGCGATGGAGTCACGGGTAGAGCCCATGAGCGAGATCAATTCCCGTCTGCCAGCTCCGGTGCGTAGTACTGAGGCAAGGGCTCCGGTCCGCTGTAGCGCCGACACGGACATCGATCCTCAGTCCACTCATAGGGGGTCCCAGACTTGCGCCAGGCGACAGGCTTTGTGACCACGGCATGGCACTCGCCCGTCTTGGCGTCGTGGAATGCGACGTTGTGTTTGCATCCACAGCGAGGGCGTCTTCGATGGGAAGAGCGCATCAGCCGAGAGAGCCTGCCGACCGCGATGCCCGCGGCGAAGACGGCCGCCCCAGCGAGCAAGGAGAAGGGGTCCATCAGGCGCACCTGTCCAGGTTGGAATCCGTTGCTGCCATTCTGCGCTGTTTTCAGTTGATCTGAAAAGAAGCGATCCTGATCGCTCTACAGCCGATGGTCTGAGCAGAGACGTCCGACGACAATTCCAGATCGGCCGGAGTGGAGAGCCGACGTCGATCCAAAGGGCGCTGTGGGCGCCGAAGCGGTCAGGCCCGATGCTCGGAGCGCTCCTCCTTTGCATGGCGGCCGTGGTGGCGGCCACGTGCCAGCCCACTTTCCAAGCCACGTCCGCCACGAAAGCCGGTCGGTCCAATGTCCGGTAAGTGTCCGGTTGCTGCCCTCGTCCGGTTTCTTGCCGGAGGCGAAGCTTAAGTCAGCCTGGCCTTCGGGTCAGCAGAAGCGGACATGAGTCTGCGCTGTTAGATCGGAAGAAGGAGACGACCATGCGTACGAAAATCATGCGGATTGGGCAAGTGGCCATCGCCGCAGCCGCGACGACTCTGGCCATGACCGCACCCGCACAAGCTCACACGGTCAGAGTGGGAAACAGTTGGGGCTTCGCGGAGATCAACTCCGGTCACACGGAGCTGACTGTCTGCAGGATCCTCGGCAGCTACCCCGATTCCGACGTCTGGGGCACGGTGAGGTACAGCGGCGGCACTCTCATCCGGTATGACGCGCCGACGCTCAGCGGCTTGTGCTGGGTCCACCCCCTACGGTCCAACCCCGCCGATATCAGATTCTGCTGGCGTCCTTCAGGAACGAACAACCAGTGCACGACGTGGAGATCCGTCTGACCGCTCCTGCGGTTCTCGTTCCGTAGTCCGTGAGCCTGCGGCCCTTGACCCCGCTCGCGCCACCTTGCCTCCCAGTCACCGGCCGAACATGGTCAGGACTAGCCGCGCAAACGCGAAAAGCGCCCCGCTTCTCCACAAGGGAGACACTGTTGGCGAAGTAGATGGGACAGAAGCGGCCCCGTGCTCATCAAGGTGATCACGGGGCCGTACCACATGTTGGGAGGCGTATGCCTGGTCACTTTCACTGCTGAGAACGACAACGCGCCTGCGAGGGCGGGGATGGGGACCCGGTCAGGAATGAGCGGCGGGCAGCCCCTTCTACTGGACTTTGTGGAAAATGTCGGGCCCAGCTCAAACGATACGCGCGAGTTTTGACCCCCTACCAGACAAGCAACAACAACACCCGCGATGGTCGCGGCCGCTGCCCCGATCATGCAGCAAAGCCCCTGGTATTGAGCGCGAAACCGTATTTCCGAACGGGACAGGGCCAGTGTTCCCGCCGTCGCCGACATCGTGAGGTTGCCTGTTTGCACTAGGTATCACTCCCTTCCCGGACGGTCCGATGGAGCTACGATCAAGTTGTGGACTCGGAACCGCGCGCCGTATCTGCTGCCGAAGATTGGCAACGCCAGACCCGTATCGAGAGACGCCGCACTCAGCGGAAGATGCTCTGGTATGCCGGCGTATCCGCAGGCAGCCTGTTTGTCATATACGGCCTCGCGGGTCGGCTGGAGCAGCACTTCAGTCCCGTGCTATTTCTCGCCTTGTGCGTGGGCGCCACCGCGGTGTTTTCGTTCCTGATTCACTGGATGTGGTTCCGGGACGATGCCAAGGCGAAAGAAGGGCAGCACCGTCGCCCACTTGGTGCGCACCCTCGCCAGCCGAACTGGAAGACCGTAATGTTGCTGTCTGCCCTGGTCGGGGCGATCGTTGCTTGGCCGATCAGCAAGCTGTTGGACGTGATCTTCAAGTAGCCGGCGGAATCATATGCCCGGGTCGCCGGTACAACTCGAAGTCGGCGAGACAGGGGCGCGTTCTGCACGCGTACCCCTTCTCCCGGCTGTTGTGAAGTCGATGGGCGCAACGATGCCAAGGACACCACTTAACCGCGACGGAGTGCGATCGAATCGCGAGCAGGCTTGAAGTAGTCGTTGAGCGTCCGAACCCCCGGTCAGGCGAGAGGTGCCAATGTGGCCGCCACCTGGTGGTGCCTCATTCGTGGATTGGCCTCTCAGTCCGGACCGCCGAGTGATTCGGCGGGTGTTGGGCAGGGCGCCATCGGCGCAAGCCGCCGCCTATGCCCCTAGAACTCGCCGCCGCCACACGAGTGACCCGCAGCGCAATGAACTCCCCGATGGAGTTGGTACTTGCCGGCGTGCGCAGCGCAGATGGCGTATCTGCTGTGGGGTGCCTCTCCAAGAATCCGGACAAGATCGGCTCATGGATTCCCAGCTGTAAGGCTTGTACCGCTTCAAATTCACAACGCAGGCATCAGATTTCAGGCCGTGGATTCAAGCTTGGTGAGTGCCCATCGCAAGCCGGGCGATCTCGGCCCGTGCCCGTGAGCACCTCCAGCAGGCACGGGCCGAACTCGGCGCGCATGGCGAAGACAAGTATGGGCTCGTCAAGGGCGGCCTTGAGCGGCTGCCCGAACGGTCGGGTGTGGCAGGCTGACTGCACCCGGGGAATCCTCTGCCCAACCGTTGATCTTTTTCATGGATACATCGAGCCGGGGCCGGGCCGGGATGACGGCGGCTCGGCCGCTAACGGCGGCGGGCGTGCCAGTTCAGGTCGGCGACGGAGCTCAGGTCGCCGCCGCCTGCGAGCTGCTGCACACCGCCAGGATCTTCGCCGACCTGCCCGAATCGGCCGACTGGGCCGCCGTCGCGACGGCCCGCATCCTGGAGCACCTGGAGCACGACGTACGGGCCGACGGCGGCCACCACGAGCGCTCGCCCGGCTACCACAGCATGTGCCTCGAAGGGCTCGCCCGGGCCGCGGCCGTCGAACCCGAGCTCGACGCGCACCCCCGCTACCAGGCCATGCGCCGCTGGCTGACGATCCTGTCGACGCCCGCCGGCTGGGTGCCGCACCTCCAGGACAGCGGCGTCGTCTGGCTCGACGGCGACCGGCCCGCCGAGGGCTCTCACAACCTGGCGGCCAGTGGCTACGCGACCTTCCGGCACGACCACTTCCACACGGTGATCAACTACGGTCCGTACGTCGGCCACGAGCTGGAGCCGCACAGCCACCACGCCGCGCTCGACTTCGTGTTGTCCGGCTGGGGCGTGCCGCTGGCCTGGGAAGGCGGCGGCCCGCCGTCCTACGACGACCCCGGGTACTACGACTGGTACCACCGAGTACGGCGAGATCCACTCGATCGGCCTGCGCCGCCGCGACGGCCGCTTCACGGTGGGCGTGTTCCCCTACCGCGACGAGCCGCCCACGATCCCTGACAGTTGGACGGTCCATGCTCATTGACGCTGACGCCATGCTCGGCCGCCACCCCCGCAGGGACACCGGCCCGGGCACGGTCACGCGGGCACTGGCGGGGATGGACCGCTTCGGCATCGCCGAGGCCGTGGTGAGCCACACACTGTCGTGGCTGCACGACCCCGGGACGGGCAACAGGGAACTGCTCGGCCTGGTCGCGAACGAGCCCAGGCTCCACCCGTGCTGGGTGATGCTGCCCGACACCTGCGGGGAGACGGGCACGCCCGCCCAGTTCGTCGCCGCCGCCCTCGACGGGGGCGTCCGCGCCGTCCGCGCCTATCCCGCCGACCACGGCTACGACCTGGTGGGCAAGGACGCGGCGCCGATGCTCGATGCGATCGCCGAGGCGGGGCTGCCGCTGCTGGTGGACGCGCCGCAGATCGGCTGGGCCGCCGCGGAGGCGATCGCGGCCGCGCACCCGAGCCTGCCGATCGTGGTCGGCTCGCTCGGCTACCGCCTGCTCAGGCAGGCGGCCGGCGTGCTGTCGCGCACCGGCAACGTCCACCTCGGGCTGGCCAACCTGTCCTCGCACCGCGGGCTCGAATGGCTCGCCGAGCGGTACGGCGCGTACCGCCTCGTCTTCGGCACCGGCGCCCCGCTGCGCGACCCTGCCGAGGCCGTGACCCGGCTGCTCTGGGCCGAACTCGACGACGAGGCCGTGGCCGCCATCGGCTCCGGCACCCTGCTGGGACTGCTGAAGGCGGAGGCCGCGTGAACCCGCTCGTGTCCGCGCTGCGGGAGCGGCGCCCTCAGACCGCGGTCCGGATCGTCGACGCGCACGCGCACGCCGGCCCGTACAGCCTGTTCTTCATCCCCGACGCGGGACCGGAGGCGATGGTCAGGGTCATGGACCGGTGCGGTGTGTCGCACGCCGTCCTCTCCAGTCACCTGGTGATCCAGCTCGACGCCGCCGCCGGCAACGCCGCCACCGCCGCGGCGGTGGACCTCGCGCCCGGCCGCTTCACCGGCTACCTGACCGTCAACCCCTGGCAGGACCCGGTGGGGGAGCTGGAGAAGTGGGGCGGCGACGAGCGCTTCGGCGGCATCAAGCTCCACCCCGACCTGCACGACTACCCGCTCACCGGCCCGCGCTACGCCCCCGTGTGGGAGTTCGCCCAGCGGACCGGCTGCCCCGTGCTCACCCACACCTACGACGGCTCGGCGTACAACGACCTGCCCATGGTGGACCAGGTGGCGGCGCAACACCCCGGCGCGGTGATCCTCGCCGGACATGCCGGGGCCACTCCGCTCGGCTTCGAGCACGCGATCGAGGTCGCGCTCCGGCGCCCCGGGGTGATACTGGAGATCTGCGGCTCCTTCAACACCGGCGCCGACATCTCCAGGATGGTGCGCGAGGTGGGTGCGGACCAGGTGGTGTACGGGTCCGACTTCCCGTTCATCGATCTCCGGATGTCGCTCGGCCGGGTAATCTTCAGTGACCTTGCCGAGCAGGATCGGGCGGCGGTGCTCGGCGGAACGATGACCCGTCTGCTTCGATGGCGTTCGGGAGTGGGGTGATCAGGAACATGGATCGGTTGCGTCCCGAGACACGGTCCAGGGTGGGGATCGGGGTGGTGGGCCCGCACGACCTCGTCGAGCAGATCGTGATGGTGGCCGCCGACCTGCCCGCCGCCGCCGACTGGCGGCTGGTGGGCGCCCCGCACGCCGGGGAGCACGAGACGTACGAGAAGTTCTCCCGGATCGCCGACAGCATCGACGTCGTCCTGTTCACCGGTCCGCTCCAGCACGACCTCGCCAGGCAGGCGGGGGAGCTGCCCGTGCCCGCCACGCACATCCCGATGAGCGGCGCCGCCCTCTACGCCAGCCTGCTGCGCGGGGCGCTCATCCACGGCATCGACCCGGCCAGGGTGAGCATCGACTCGCTGCCCGCCGCCGACGTGGACGAGGCCTATGGTGAGATCGGGGTCGGCACCGCGGGCGTCCACCTGTCGGAGTACGACGAGCCGGAGTCCGTCCGCGGCTTCATCGGCTTCCATGAGCAGCTCTACCGGCAGGGTGCCACCACCGCGGCGCTGACCACGATAAGGAGCGTCGCCAAGGCGCTGACCACCGCCGGGGTGCCCGCCCTGCGGATGATGCCGACCACGCACACCCTGCGCCTGGCCCTCAACACCGCCGCGCTGCTCGGCACCGGCAGCAGGCTGGAGGAGGCGCAGATCGCCATTGTCGTGGTCGAGCTCGCGACCTCCGCTCGGCCCGGCTACTCGGGGCCCGGCAACTACTGGCACCAGGAGCTCAAGCTCAAACTGCACCAGGCGCTGCTGGCCGACGCCCGGCTCATGGGGGCGACCGTGGCCCCCCGTGACGAGAACAGCTACGTCGTCACCGCCACCCTCGGCGCGCTCGGCCAGGCCACCGACGGGCTGCGGGCAGCGCCGTTCATGGACCGGATCCGCTCCGAGGCCGGCGTCGAGGTCGAGGTCGGCATCGGCCTGGGCGGCACCGCCAGGGACGCCGACGCCAACGCCATGGTGGCGGTCGAGAAGGCGCGCAACGCGGGCGGGGCGGCCGCCTACCTGGTGGGCGTCGACGGCGCCGTGCTGTCCCTGCCGGTACGCCGGCGCAGGCGTGCCGAGGCCGAGCCCGCCGTCACCACCAAGGCGGCCCAACTGCTCGAACGGCTGATCCAAGGGCTCGACGACGGGCCGGACGCGATGGTGGTGGACGCCGAGATCGTCGCCGACGTGCTGTCCATCGCGCCACGCAGCGCCCGCCGGGTGCTGCAGAGCCTCGCGGAGGAGGGGCTGGCCTGGCCGGTGCCCCCCGTCAAGGGCGCCCAGGCGGGGCGGCCGCGCCAGCCGTACCGGCTGGTGCGTGCCTGACCTCCCGGGCGGCATCCGTCACGCGTCTCCCAGCCGTACCCGGTCGCCGTACCCGGCGAGCAGTTGCTCGTTGTGCGCGTCGCCGCCGGGGGTGTTGGCGGACCTGTAGACGGGCGGTTCCTGCCCGGCGGCCAGGAACCTGCCGGCCACTTCGGCCACCAGGAGCTGGGCGATCAGGATGCCGGTCACGTTCGACACCGGGCAGACGGCGCCGCCACCGGGCAACGGCACGGCCGCGTCCCCGTACGGCGCCCCGTTGTCGATGACCACGTCGGCCAGCCCGTCCAGCCGCACCCGCCCACCGCCGGAGCCGCTGCCGGCGGCTCGCTCGCGGGCGGCGGCCTCGGCCGCGTGGGCCCGCGAGGTGATCGCGATCACCGGATGCCCGCGCTCGCCCGCCAGACGGGTCATTTCGACGATCGCCGCGTTGCCGCCGGAGTTCGAGATGATCACGAAGACGTCGGCGGGCTCGATGTGGGCCAGTTCCCAGATGCGCAGTGCCAGGCCCGGTTGCCGCTCGATCTTCGGGTCGAGGATGCCCTGGAGCGAGGCGTCGCCGTAGTAGGCGAGGTCGCGAATGCCCAGCTGGTTCGCCGGGACCAGCCCACCGGCCCGCCCGACCAGCTCCAGCGCGACCGCTCTGGAGTGCCCCGTGCCGTACGCCTGCACCACCCCACCGGCCCGCAACCCGTCGTAGATCAGCTGCCCGGCCCGTTCGATCGCCGCCCCCTCCGCGCCGAGCACTCGCTCCACGGCAGCCCTGGCGACGTTCGCGTACGTGCTCTGGTCGATCACATGTCCTCCAGCAGTTGTCGCGCGGCGCCGGCCAGCATCTCGGCGCTGCCCGGGGCCACCTGGCTCACCAGCACTTCGTACTCGGCCCGTCCGTACGCCTCGGCGGTCGGCAGGTAGCCGGGATACCCGTTGACGTAGCCCAGCACCATGACCGGTCCCTCCGAGGTGATGCTCTCGGCCACGGCAAGGAACGGCTCACCGGGCAGGCCCGCCACGGACAACTGCCCGATGCGGGCGGTGTGCACGTGCACGCCGATCGGGTTCGCGCGGGCGGAGCGCGCCCGGACGCCCTCCAGCCTGCTGCGGGCCATCCGGACGGCGACCGGATCGCCGCTCTCCTCGGCCGCACGCAGGCCGCGGACCAGCTCCGCCGGATCCGCGGCCACGGCCCCCTCACCGGGTCCTGCCGGATCGAGCACCAGCCGCCGCGCCGCCCACGCGACCCGGGAGCCCGCCGCCCACGCACGGTCGGGAGGCTCCCGCAGCAGCTCCAGGCAGCGGTCGGCGACCATCCCGGCGAGGCGGTCCAACTCGGCCGCGTCCTGACCGCGCCGGGTGTGGCGAGTGCTGATGTCCCCCGCGGCACCGGTGGCGACCACCGCCCACACGCCTGGGCCGAGCCTCGCCCGCAGCGCCCGCCGCACCGCCCCGACCAGGTCGGCACTGACCAGCCGGCTGGTGGCCGGCAACACCGTGGGATGAACGGGCAGCACCACCAGCACCCCCGCGACCCGCTCGCCCTTCTCCGATCTCTCGTGAACAGCGATCACGGTGAGCGGGACCACCGCCGGGGCGGACGGTTGGCTGCGGTCGGCGCCGACGCCGTGGAGCTCGCCACGGCGCGCCTCACCGTCGCACGGGCACTCGTTGTCGATCGCCCGTCGTACGGCCACTCCCACCACCTCACTGAGCCGGTCGAGCCACGCGCCGGGCGTGGGCCCTCCGCCGGGCACGCAGCCGGTTTCCGGCCCCGAGTGCGTGTGGGTGGCCGCCAGCCACAGCTCGCAGCCGAGCGACCGGGCCTCCGATCTGACCCGGTGGGCCAGGTCCTCGTTCACGCAGATGATGTCGGCGGTCGCGAGCGCGAAGCGGCGTTCGCCGTCGAACCAGGTGATGGCCTCCACCGACAGCGGGTCCAGCAAGCCCGCCGACGGGCCGGGACGGTCGAGGTAGCCGCCCATCGGCGTGCCGTCGGGAACGGGCAGGTCGGCGCTGCCGTGGCCCACTCTCATCGCTTTACCGTCCTGATCATCGCTTCGTAGGGTCCCGGTTCCGCGGCGGCGGCCAGCCGGGCGGCGCCCGCAAGGCTGTCGCCGTCCGGCGGACGCAGGCGGGCCTGGGGGAGGAGGCGGGTCAGCTCCGCCTCGAACGTGGCCCGCAGCGCCGGGTCGCGTAACAGCCTGCCGGTCCACGCCACGGGCACCTCCGCGTCGCCGGGCAGGGCGCGAGCGGCCGCGGCAACCGTGGCCGCCAACTCCCGTGCGGCCTCCCCGACAATGGCGCGGGCCGTGTCGTCCCCGGCCGAGTCGTCGCCGGTCCGGCCGCCGTGAGCCATTTCGAGAACGTGGAGGGCGAATCGCGCTACCTGCGCCACGCCGTCCGGGGAAAGGTAGAGCTTGGCGGGCAGTTCGGACAGGTCGCCGAAGACGTCGTGGGCGCGCCGGGTGAGCGGGCCGTTCGGGGCCCGGCCGTCGAAGCCCCGGGCGGCCGCCTCCAGCCCGCGCCGCCCGATCCAGTAGCCGCCGCCCGCGTCGCCGTACAGGAATCCCCATCCGTCCACCTGGCGGACGACGGCAGGCCGGGAACCGATGCCGGCGCTCACGCCCAGGGCGATCGCGCCCGTGCCCGCGGCCAGCACGACGCCCGGCCCGCCCGAGAACGCGCCCACGTGCGAGGTGACCACGTCCGTGGTGATCAGCACCCGCCGGGCCGTCCCGAGCAGCCGCGCGGCCAACTGCTCCGGGTCGTCGAGGATGGTGGTCAGGCCGAGGCAGACGGTGTCGAGCTCACCCCAGCCGTCGCCGATCCGTGACAGCACCGCCGCCACCGGCGAGCCCTCGGCGTAGGACAGGCCGGGCCTCTCGTGCACCTCCCGGATTCGGCCGCCGCTCGCCAGGCCGAGGCGCAGCCCCGTCTGGCCGCCGTCGATCGCCAGGTCCATGCGCCCTCCATCACGAGCCGGGCCGGAGGCCGGCCCTGCGGTATTCGGTCGGGGAACAGCCGACGTGCCGCCGGAACGCACCGCGCAGCGCTTTCGCGCTCAGGTAGCCGGTGTGGGTGGCGATGACGTCGATGGGCAGCGGTGAGGTGGTCAGCAGCCGGCGCGCGTGCTGCAGCCGCAGGCCGGTGAGGTGGCGCAGGAAGGTGGTGCGGCGCTCCTCGGCGAACAGGTGCGAGATGTAGAACGGGCTCGCGCTCACCGCCTCCGCCACCGTCGCCAGGCGCAGCCCCGGATCGGTGTAGTGCTCGGCGAGGTACGCCTCGGCCAGCGCGAGCACGTCCCGGCGCGGAGGCGGCGGCATGAGCCGGCCGAGCGTCTCGCGCAACCAGATGTGCAGGTAGGAGCGCTCGTGGATGCCGCCGACCGAGACGATGTCCTCGATCGGCAGCCGGGCGCACGCCTCCACCCAGTCGGTCGAGCCATCGGTCAGCCTGGCCCGGTTGGCCACATCCACCACGAACAGCAGTTGCCCGATGAGCCAGTTGCGCAGCGTCCGGGGGTCCACGTCCCGCTCGCGGGCGCACCGGTCCACCCATCCCGCGAGCAGGCCCGCCGCACCGTTGTGGTCGCCGGCGCGTACCCGCCTGGAGAGCTCCTGCTCGATGCGGACGGGAGGCGCGAGCGGCGCCCGCGCCGGCGACGGCGGGGCGATCACCCGGTCGCCACCGAGCACGAGTTTGTAGTCGTTGGCCAGCCTGGCGTCGTGCTCGGCCGTCCCACCGCCCGCCAGGCTCGGCGGGCCGAGGCTGACGGTGGCGGTCCACGCCGTCTCGCGCACCAGGCACGCGCGCACCTCCTCCGCCAGCGCCACCGCGTCGCTCATGAGGGCATCGGGGTCGGCTCCGGTCAGCAGGACGAGCCACTCCTCGGGCGGCTGCGGCCGGCAGGTGGCCCCGGGACGGCTGCGGGTGGCCGCCCGCACCACCTGGTCGGCGTGCTGGATCTGGCGGCGCGCCCACGGCCTTCCCCGAGCCTGCTCGGAGGCCACGTAGTCGTCGATGTCCACCAGGGCAGCCACAGCGTAGTCCATGCCTCTACTTTAGGCTGACCGAAATTTGACCGTATTTACCAGCGTGCCGACTCCCGCCACCGTCGCCCGCATGGTGTCGCCGTCCTTGAGCGGGGCGATTCCGGCCACGGTTCCGGTCGCGATCAGGTCGCCGGGCATCAGGGTCATCCCGTCGGACAGGTCCTCGATCAGCCGGGGGAGGTCGAAGACCATCTGCTTGGTGTTCGCCTGCTGCCTGACCTCGCCGTCGACCTCCAGGACCAGCTCCAGCGCCTGCGGATCCGGCACCTCGTCCACCGTCGCGAGGAACGGGCCGACCGGTGCGAAGGTGTCGAACCCCTTCGACTGGTCCCAGGGAGCGTTCCTGGCGATGTTGGCGAGCTGCAGGTCGCGGGCCGTCATGTCGTTGATCACGGTGTAGCCGGCCACGGCCTCCTGCCACCGGTCCGCGGGCAGGTCCCTGGTGACCTGACCGATGACGACCGCCAGCTCCACCTCGTGCTCCAGATGGCGGGTACGGGCGGGCGCCACGACCGGCCGGTTGTGACCGGTGAGCGCGGACGGCGGCTTGAAGAACAGCACCGGCTCGGAGGGCACCTCCATGCCGCTCTCCTCCGCGTGCGCGCGGTAGTTCAGGGCCAGACAGCAGATCTTCGTGCAGGTCGCCACCGGCGGCTCGAAGAGCACCGCGCTCTGGTCCAGCAGAGGCCCTGACGAACGCTCGTCCACCAACTCGGTGAGCCGGTCGAGTCCGTACGCGCGCAGGGCGGCCACCGGGTCGTCACCCAGGTCGGCCAGGCTGAGCAGGCCACCGTCCGAGTGCAGGGCCACCAGCTCGACCGGGCCGGAGGAGGTCCGCCGAATACGTCCAAGGAACATGACCGCAACCCCATCAAGGGCCCGCGACCACCACAAGCACCGAAAATTGCGCTGACAACCTGCTTCTTGCCCTCTTTCTTGTGGCCCGGCGACGTCTCACCGTTTGATGGTCGGCATGACCCGGACACTGGACGTCAGTCGCGGCCTGTACATCACCGCCCAGCGCCACATCGCCGGCGGCGTTTCCAGCGACGCCCGCCGCATGGCCGGCGTCCCGCTCTACGTGGACCGGGCGGCGGGCGCGCGGCTCTGGGACGTCGACGGCAACACCTACCTCGACTACGTGCTCGGCCAGGGGCCGGCGCTGCTCGGCCACTGCCCGCCCGCGGTGGTCGAGGCCGTCACCGCGCAGGTGTCCCGGGGCATCGTCTACTCCGCCCAGCACGCGGCGGAGGCCCGCGTGGCCGAACGGCTCTGCGCCATGGTGCCCTGGGCCGAGCACGTCAGGTTCAACACCGTGGGCTCGGAGGCCGTGCACGCCGCCTGGCGGCTGGCGCGCGGCTTCACCGGGCGGCCCAAGATCCTCAAGTTCGAGGGGCATTACCACGGCTGGCTGGACCCGTTTCCCACCGCGTGCATCCGCCGCTGGAGGCCGCGGGCCCCGCCGAGCGCCCGGCCGCCGTTCCCGGTACGGCGGGTCAGCCGGAGGCCGCCGACCTGGTGATCTGTCCTTGGAACGACCTCGAAGCCCTGTCCCGGCTGATGGATGAGCACGCGGGGCAGATCGCCGCCGTGGTCACCGAGCCGGTGTTGTGCAACACCGGCGCCATCGAGCCGGACCCCGGCTACCTCCAGGCCGTGCGCGAGCTCTGCGACCGTCACGGCAGCCTGCTCGTCTTCGACGAGATCATCACCGGGTTCCGGCTCGCTCCCGGCGGCGCCCAGGAGTACCTCGGCGTCTCCCCGGACCTGTCCGTGTTCGGCAAGGCGATGGCGGGCGGGATGCAGGTCTCGGCGCTCGCCGGACGCGCCTTCGTCATGGATGCCATCTCCTCCGGCAAGGTCGCGCACGCGGGCACGTTCAACTCCCAGCCCATCGGCATCGCCGCCGCCGAGGCGACCCTGTGCATCCTCGACGAGCAGCGCGACGAGGTGTACGGCACCCTGTACGCGCGCGGCCGGGAGCTGATGCGCGGCCTGTCGGAGGCGGCGGCCAAGGCGGGGGTCCCGATGCTGGTCGACGGGCCGGGACCGGTCATCCAGACCTACTTCACCGAGGCGCCCGCCGTGCGCGACTACCGCGACTTCGCGGCGACGGATCGGGCCATGATGGGCCGCCTGCACGCCGCACTGCTCGATCGCGGGGTCAACATGGTGCCGCGCGGCCTGTGGTTCCTGTCCACCGCGCACACCGAGGAGGACGTCGCCGCCACCGTCGAGGCGTTCTCGGCGGCGCTGAACTCGCTCTGACCGTCACGACGTACCAGCCGAGTCAGCTGTTCGCGCACTGGCGTTCGGGATCACCGCCATGCCCGCCGTCTGGCGACCAGGGTGGCAGTTTGCGTACGGATCTGTGGGAGCCGGGAGGTGAGATCCCTCCCGGCTGCCCGACTCTTGTCGGGCCGGGTGTCGCGCTATGGAGAGTCGGGGCGAGCGGCTGGGCTACTCGGGCGCGGCCCTGGTGTCGAATCGCCTTCTTCGATGCGGGTTGGGCCAGCCTGCAGTCCGATCTGCAGAACTAGGCTGGTGGGCGTGCGCGATGTGCCGGCCCGCGTGCTCCAGATCACCGGCGTGTGGCTCGCATCGCACATCCACACCACCATGGAAGCGGCCATGGCCAGTCTCCTGAGTGATCAGCTCTGCGCGCAGGAACCCGCCCGAAGATCTTCATCGGGAAGAAGATCGCCGAGGCCGGAGACGTGCGCCGTCACACTCGATCAGCTCCGCATCACCCCAGCGTGGCACCGATCGCGGTCATGATGGGGATGGACAGGCCCGTGGTCAGCAGGACCGCGCCGCGCGCCAGGCGTCTGCCGGTGTCGTAGGTGACGGCGTACACGTAGATGTTCTGGGCGGTGGGCAGTGCCGCGAACAGGGTGGCGGCCAGCAGGTGCGTGCCGTCCAGGCCCAGGAGGAAGCGGGCGGTGACGTACGCGACCGCGGGCTGGACGAACGCCTTGAGCGTGGCCGCCAGGAAGATGTCCTTGCCGACGCCGTTCTCCTCGGGAGCGGTCGTCGTGCGGCGCGAGCCGTACAGGCTCAGGCCGTAGGCCAGCAGCGCGACGGGTACGGCCGCGCCGCCGAGCAGGTCGATCGGCCGCATGACCGTGACCGGCAGCGAGATCCCGCTCAGCGCGAACGCGAGCCCGAGCAGCGAGGCCACCGTGAGCGGGTTGCGCAGCGGGAGCAGCAGCGCCGCCCGTGGCGAGCGGGAGCCCTTGTCGAGGATCAGGAACGAGAGCGGGGTGAGCACCAGCAACTGGAAGAGCAGCACGGGGGCGACGAGCGCGGCGTCCCCGAGCACGTAGAGCGAGATGGGCACGCCGAGGTTGCCGGCGTTGACGTAGGAGGAGGCGAGCGCGCCGATCGTGGCCTCCCCCGTGGTGCGCCGCCACGCCAGCTTCGCCACCAGGACGAACACGAGCTGCGTGAACGCCACCGCGATGACCTCGGTGAGCAGCACCGGCGACAGCAGCGCGCCGAGGTCGGCCTTGGACACGGTGGCGAACATCAGCGCCGGCGTCGCCACGAAGAACGCCAGCCGGGACAGCACCAGCTCGTCGCTGGCCCGCAGCAGCCCGATGACACCGATGACGTAGCCGAGCACGGCGACCGACACCAGAGCGGCGAACGCCGCGACAACCCCCGACACCCAATACCTCCCAAACTGGACGTTCAGGAGCGTATCGGAGACCTCTCGTGTGGCCTGGTAGAGCACCTGTGCCGGGGCTCACCAGTGGCGCGGGCGGTGTGCGTGCTCGACGGGGTCGGGGGACGGGTGCGCGGCGGGGCGGAGGGCCGGTCCGGGGTCAAGGAGTGCGGAGGGTCGCGTACAGAGAATCCCCAGAAACGGTACGGCCCGGATAGTGCTCACGGGAGGGGGTAAAGCCCGTCGTACGACCCTGACCTGGGAAACAAGCTGCCGGGCCGGGCGTCGCAGGCATCACGGGGCAAATGGGGGATCTCCGGTGACCATCGACGAACCGCGCACTGACGAGCCGTTGACGTCCGCCCTGACGCCGGTCGCGGTCACGTCCAAGGGACGACTGCTGGCGAGCTGGCTGGCGACCACGGACCACAAGGTCATCGGCTACATGTACCTGATCGCCTCCTTCATGTTCTTCGCGTTCGCGGGCGTGATGGCCCTGCTCATCCGGGCCGAGCTGATCCACCCGAACCTGCAGCTGATGACCAACGAGCAGTACAACCAGCTGTTCACCATGCACGGCACGATCATGATGCTGCTCTTCGCCACCCCGCTGTTCGCCGGGTTCGCCAACGTCGTCATGCCCCTGCAGATCGGCGCCCCCGACGTGGCCTTCCCCCGGCTGAACGCGGTCAGCTTCTGGCTGTTCCTGTTCGGCGGGCTGATCGCGGTCAGCGGTTTCATGACTCCCTCGGGAGCGGCCAGCTTCGGCTGGTTCGCCTACACGCCGCTGTCGGACGCGATCTATTCACCCGGCGCCGGCGGGGACCTGTGGGTCATGGGGCTGAGCCTGGCCGGCCTGGGTACGATCCTCGGCGCGGTCAACTTCATCACCACGATCATCTGCATGCGGGCTCCGGGCATGACCATGTTCCGGATGTCGATCTTCACCTGGAACGTGCTGCTGACCAGCATGCTCGTGCTGATGGCGTTCCCCGTGCTGGCCGCCGCCCTGCTCGCGCTGGAGGCCGACCGCAAGCTCGGCACGCACGTCTACGACCCCACCAACGGCGGCGCGATGTTGTGGCAGCACCTGTTCTGGTTCTTCGGCCACCCCGAGGTGTACATCATCGCCCTGCCGTTCTTCGGGATCATCACCGAGGTGCTGCCCGTCTTCAGCCGCAAGCCCGTCTTCGGCTACATCGGCCTGGTCGGCGCGACCATCGCCATCGCCGGCCTGTCGATGACCGTCTGGGCGCACCACATGTTCCCGACCGGGCAGGTGCTGCTGCCGTTCTTCTCCTTCTTCACCTTCCTCATCGCCGTCCCGACCGGGGTGAAGTTCTTCAACTGGACCGGCACGATGTGGCGCGGGCACCTGACGTTCGAGTCGCCGATGTTGTTCGCGGTCGGGTTCCTCATCACGTTCCTGCTGGGCGGCCTGACCGGGGTGATCCTCGGCTCGCCGCCGCTGGACTTCCACATCACCGACACCTACTTCGTCGTGGCCCACTTCCACTACGTGGTCTTCGGCACCGTCGTGTTCGCCATGTTCGCCGGGTTCTACTTCTGGTGGCCGAAGATGACCGGCCGGATGTTGCACGACGGGATGGGCAAGCTGCACTTCTGGTTGCTGTTCATCGGCTTCCACACCACGTTCCTCGTCCAGCACTGGCTGGGCGTGGCCGGCATGCCGCGCCGCTACGCCGACTACAGCGCCGCCGACGGCTTCACCGACCTGCACATGATCTCCTCGATCGGCGCGTTCATCTTGGGCGCCTCGACGCTGCCGTTCCTCTACAACGTCTGGTACACCGCGCGGCACGGGAAGAAGGTCGTCGTCGACGACCCCTGGGGCTTCGGCAACTCACTGGAATGGGCCACCTCCTGCCCGCCGCCCCGGCACAACTTCAGCTCCATCCCGCGCATCCGCTCCGAACGACCGGCCTTCGACCTGCACCATCCGCACTTCGGCCGCGCGGCCGAAGTGGAGTGAGCGCCATGGACAGCCTGTCGCCGCAAGAGCGGCTGATCCTGGCGGAGATCGAGCTTGAGCTGCTGCACGGCGGAGCCCGGCTGGCCGGCCGGTTCGAGGAGTTCAACGCCCGGGCCTGCCGGGAGGGCCCGCAGCGCTTCGCCCCGCACGTCAGCCGGTGGGAGGTGGTCGCGATCCTGGCCATTGTGCTGGCCGTGACCGCCGTCCTGACCCTGGTGATCCTCTCCTGCGGGACTGGTCCGGCGGCCGGGTCGCTAGGCTGATCATCGCCCGGGCCGGGCCGGACGGGCGCGGCGGGCCGGATCGGAGGACCGGTGTCGCAGGAAACTTCCAGGTCGCGTCAGGCGCGGCTGACCTCGTACGCGGCCGTCTCCACGTCGCTGGCCCTGCTCGGCGACGACGAGCTGGCCCGGCTGCTGGACGAGGCGGCCGTCCCGCTCGGCACCGGCATCGGCGGGACGTCGGCGCGGCTGGAGGTCGAGGGAACGCCGGTCTTCGTCAAGCGGGTGACCCTCACCGACCTGGAACGGCAGCCCGGCAACGTGCGCTCCACGGCCAACCTGTTCGGAATGCCGCCCTTCTGCCAGTACGGCATCGGCTTGATCGGCTCGCCGGGCTTCGGCGCCTGGCGGGAGCTCGCGGCGCACACGATGACCACCGACTGGGTGCTGGCGGACCAGTTCGCGGGATTCCCGCTGATGTACCACTGGCGCGTGCTCCCGCACCCGGCGCCCGCCCTGGTCGAGCAGCTGGCCGACGTGGACCGGGCGGTCGCCTACTGGGGAGGCGGGGCGGAGGTGCGCCGCCGCATCGAGGCGCTCCGCACGTCGTCGGCGAGCCTCACGCTGTTCCTGGAGCACCTCCCGCAGAACCTGCACCAGTGGCTGAACACCCAGGTGGAGGCGGGCGACGAGGCCGCCGTCCGGGCCTGCGCCGTCGCGGACCGGCGCCTGCGCGAAGGGGTGTCCTTCATGAACTCCCGCGGGCTCATGCACTTCGACACGCACTTCGGGAACATCATGACCGACGGGCGGCGCCTCTACTTCACCGACTTCGGGCTGGCCACCTCCTCCCGGTTCGCCCTGTCGCCGGAGGAGCGCGACTTCCTGCGCCTGCACCGCACCTACGACGAGACCTACACGATGTCCTATCTGGTGCACTGGCTGGTCGCCGCGCTCTACCGGCCCGACCGGGACAAGCGGCGCGCGCTGGTGCGGGCCTGGGCCGGGGGCGAGCGGCCCACCGGGGTTCCCGGGGAGATCGCCGAGCTGCTCTCCCGCTACAGCCCGCTCACCGGCGTGATGTGGGACTTCTACGGGAAGTTGATGGACGAGAGCAGGAAGACGCCGTACCCGGTGGAGGAGGTCCGCCGGGTCGCCGAGCAGCCGGCCACCGGCTGACCGGTCCCCGAGCTGACCGGTCAGCTCGGGGGACCGGGCAGGAGGCGGCAGCGGCCGGCGCGGCAGTCGGCCAGGCCCTCGACGGCGGCGCGGTGGCGCGGCGGGCGCGGGCCAGCTCGGCCATCTTGGCGTCCATCCGGATCCGCTCCACCACCGAGGGGCCGAAGACGCGGTAGCCCGACGGCCTGCGCCGGGCGGGGGCAGCACGCCGCGGCGCTCGTAGAAGCGTGCGGTGTCCACGCTGACCCTTGCTGTGCGTTCTTCGCCTTCGACATCACCGTCGAGGGCGGTGAGGTCGCTGTGGGACTGCGCGGTGAGCGACGACGAGGTCGCCCGGGCGCTGCTGGAGGAGCTCCACCAGCTGCCCGACACCATCGGCGGCGATCCGGCCGGGGTGCTCGACCGCCTGACCGGCCGGGCTGCTTGACCGCCTGACCGGCCGGGACCTGCGCATCACCGGAGCCACGGGCGCCTAAGGTGATCGGCATGGCCGTGCTGCGCTCCATCGCCCTGTTCGTCCTGGCCGCCGTCGCCGAGATCGGCGGCGCGTGGCTGGTCTGGCAGGGCTGTCGGGAGCAGCGCGGCCTGCTGTGGATCGGCGCGGGAGTGCTGGCGCTGGGCGCGTACGGGTTCGTCGCCACCTTCCAGCCGGACCCGAACTTCGGCCGCATCCTGGCCGCCTACGGCGGCGTCTTCGTCGCCGGCTCGCTGGCCTGGGGCATGGTGATGGACGGGTTCCGCCCCGATCGGTGGGACGTGATCGGGGCGTTGATCTGCCTGGTGGGCGTCGCGGTGATCATGTACGCTCCGCGCGGCTGACCTCGCGGGCCGCGAAGGGGTGCGTCCGCGCCGTCAGGGGGAGGGGCGCGCAGGCGCCACCGTGCCGTCGAGCGTGTGGGTGCACGGCAGCAGGATCTGGCGCTCGTAGTCGCCGGCCGGGTCGGTGATCTGCGAGGTCAGGAGGTTCACCGCGCGGCGGCCCATGGCGTTGCGGGGGATGCGGAGGGTGGCGAGCGGGTCCAGCCCGGACTCGCCGCCGGGGTCGTCGACGAGCAGGACCAGCGACAGGTCGCCGGGGATCTCCAGGCCGCGCAGCCGGGCCATGGCGACCAGCACCCGGATCAGGCTGACCGCCTCGACGAGGACGGCGGTGGCGCCGTCGCGGACGGTCTGGTCCAGCCACTGGGCGGTCAGGTCGTCGGGACGGGCGAAAACGGGTTCGGGCACCGGCAGCCCGAAGCGCTCCAGGGCGGCGCGGAAGCCCTCCCACCGGTCGGTCTGCGGCTCGTCGCGCTTGGCCTCGCCGAGGTAGGCGAAGGTGCGGTGGCCCAGGCCGACGAGGTCGTCCACGATCCGGCCGGTGGCGGCGCGGTAGTCGCCGCCGACGTAGGAGATCTCCGTGCCGGGGACCTCGCGGTGGCCGATGTAGACGAACGGGTGCCGGTCGGCGGCCAGCCGTGTCAGGTCCTCGCGGTGCGTGTGGTGGCCGAGCAGCAGGCTGCCGTTGGCCTGGCGCAGCCCGTTCGTGGAGCCGCTGTAGATGCGGCGTACGCCGTCCTCGTTCGGGGCCGCGGTGAACAGGACGAGGTTGCAGCCCTCGATCCCGGCCTGCTCCTCGATGCCCTGCAGGAACTCGAAGTAGTAGTCCCGGGCGCTGGTCGGGAAGATCGGCTCGAACGTGTGCACGCCGAGCAGCAGCGGCGCCTGCCGGCCGCCGCCCGCCGCGCGTTGCTGGCCCGCGGATACGTATTTGAGCTGCCGGGCGGCCCTGAGCACCTTGCGCTGTGTCTCGGCCGAGATGCGGCCGAGGTCGCCCGAGCCGGTCAGCACCATCGAGACGGTCGACTGCGACACGCCCGCCTCCCGTGCGATGTCCGCCTGGCTGGGCCCTCCCCTTGATCGCGACATGTCCCGATTGTGCATTAGCAATAACCAGGTTGTCCACTGCTGATATTTGCAGTGCTATCAGCTATTGACATGCGCATTTGGCCGAGGCTTAACATGTGCGAAACCTGATGGCCTGGCGCAGAGAAAGCAAATAAATTAGCAATGACTGACATGAAGGTTGATCTGCTGGTGGTGGGTGGCGGGCTCGGGGGAGTGGCGGCCGCGCTGACGGCGGCCCGCCTGGGCCACCACGTGGTGCTGACCGAGGAGACGGACTGGCTGGGCGGTCAGCTGACCTCGCAGGCCGTGCCGTCCGACGAACATCCGTGGATAGAGACCCCGCACGTCTCCTCCGGCTACCGGGAGTTGCGCGACCGCATCCGTGACTATTACCGGCGCAACTATCCGCTGCTCCCCGAGGTGGCGGCGCAGCAGGTGCTCAACCCCGGTTTGGGCAACGTGAGCAAGCTGTGCGTCGAGCCGCGGGTGGCGCTGGCGGCCCTGGAGGAGATGCTCATGCCGTACGTCTCCGCGGGCCGCATCACCGTCCTGCTCGACACCGTCCCCGTACGGGCCGAGACCGACGGCGACCGGGTGACCTCCGTGACCGTGCGCAGCTCCCGCACCGGCGAGCTCACCACGGTCGTCGCGCCCCTGGTGGCCGACGCCACCGAGCTGGGCGACCTGCTGGAGCTCACCGGCACCGAGCACGTGATCGGCGCCGAGTCCCAGGAAGAGACCGGCGAGCCGTACGCCTCCCCGGTGGCCGACCCCACGGACCAGCAGGCGATCTCCTGGTGCTTCCCGCTGGAGTACCGGCCCGGCGAGGAGCACGTCATCGACAAGCCCGCCTCGTACGACCACTGGAAGACCCACGTCGACCCCTTCTGGCCGGGCCCGCAGCTCTCCTGGGAGAAGATCGACATCCACACCATGAAGGGCCGGGTCAACCGGATCTTCGAGGGCGACATGGACGCCGTGAGCCTGGCCGACCTGTGGCACTTCCGCCGCATCCGGGCCCGCACCCAGTTCGACCGCGCGGTCATCGACACCGACATCACGCTGGTGAACTGGCCGAACATCGACTACTGGGAGGCGCCGCTGCTCGGCCCCGGCGCCGACCGGGAGAAGGCGCTGCAGCGGTGCAAGGAGCTGTCGCTGTCGTACCTGCACTGGATGCAGACCGAGGCGCCGCGGCCGGACGGCGGCCAGGGCTACCCGGGCCTGCGGCTGCGACCCGACCTGACGGGCACGGCCGACGGGATGGCGAAGGCGGCCTACATCCGCGAGTCCCGCCGGATCCGGGCCCGGTTCACGGTGCTGGAGCAGCACATCGCGGTCGTGGACCGCCCCGAGGGCGCCGGGGCCGAGCGGTTCGCCGACTCGGTGGGCGTCGGCCACTACAACATCGACCTGCACCCGAGCACGGCCGGGATCAACTACGTCAACCTGGAGGTCTACCCGTTCCAGCTCCCGCTGGGCGCGCTGGTCCCGGTCCGGATGCGCAACCTGCTGCCGGCCAACAAGAACATCGGCACCACCCACATCACCAACGGCAGCTACCGGCTGCACCCGGTCGAGTGGAGCATCGGCGAGGCCGTCGGCGCGCTGTCGGCGCTCTGCCTGAGCCGCGGCACCGAGCCGCACGCCGTGGCCGACTCCACCGACCTGACCGAGGAGCTGCAGCGCCTGCTCACCGGCACCCTCGGCGTGCCGGTCGCCTGGCCGGAGGACATCGCCGTCATGCGCCCCTCGCAGGCCCGCAAGAACGCCACCCCCACCTACGTCCTGCCCGAGCGGCGCGCATGAGCCCGGCCACCGACGAGCCCGACGTCGTCATCTACGGTGCCACGCTCGCCGGCATCATGGCCGCGCTGCGGCTGCGCCTGCGCGGGCTCAGCAGCCTGATCCTGGAGCCGACCGGGCACGTGGGCGGCATCGTCGCCGGCGGCCTGGTCAAGAGCGACCCGCCGAACATCCTCGCGGCCCTGGCCGGGCTGACCCGCGACCGCTTCTTCGGCGGCATCGGCCGCGAGTACGGCTTCACCGAGCCGCAGTACCGCTTCGAGCCGAAAGTCGCCGAACGCGTCGCCCGGCGGTTGCTCGCCGAGGCGGGCGCCCAGGTCGTGACCGGCGCCCGCGTCCACGGCCCGGCGGACGTCGAGACGCGGGGCCGCCGGATCCTGGCCGTGCTGGGCCGGCGCGCCCGGTTCTTCATCGACGCCTCCTACGAGGGCGACCTGATGGCCGCCGCCGGGGTGCCGTACACCTACGGGCGCGAGCCGCGCTCCCGCTACGACGAGCCGTTCGCCGGCGTGCTCCCGCACCGGGCGCTGCGCCGCAGCGAGTTCTCGCCCAACAGCGGCTACCCGGTGGGCCCGCCCCCGGTCGAGCCGCCGGGCGAGGGCGACGCGAAGACGCAGGCGTACAACTTCCGCGGCGTGCTGTCCAAGGCGCCCGACCGGCTGCCCTTCACCGAACCGGACGGGTACGACCCGCGCCTGTACAGCCTGCTCGGCCAGCTCGTCCGGCGGCGCGGCCTCGCGGGCCTGTCGGACATCGTCACGCACACCGCCCTGCTGCCGCCCGGCGACAAGTACCAGACCAACCAGGCGTTGTTCATCGGCTTCGACCTGCCGGGCGCGTCGTGGGACTACCCGGACGGCACCTGGGCGCGGCGCGAGGAGGTCATCGCCGAGCACGTACGCTGGCACCAGGGCATGCTCTACTGGCTGAGCCACGACCCGTCGCTGCCGGAGTCGTTCCGCGCCGACACGCGCACGTTCGGGCTGCCGGCCGACGAGTTCACCGACAGCCCGTACGGCGCCGGCTTCCCGCACGCCCTCTACGTACGCGAGGGCCGCCGCATGATCGGCCAGTACGTCCTCACCCAGCATGACCTGCGCATCCCCGGCAACACGAAGGCGACCCCGGTGTGCTGCTGGAAGTACGGCATCGACTGCCACATCGTCCAGCTCTACCCGGAGGGTCAGGACACGATCGCGGGGGAGGGCCCGCCCAGCGGCACCGAGTACAACGAGCCGGCCGACCTCTACCAGATTCCCGCCGAGTGCCTGTTCCCCGCCCGTGGCGGCATCGAGAACGTGGCCGTCCCCGTCTGCTTCTCCGTCAGCCACGTCGCCTGCCTGTCGGCCCGCATGGAGCCCAACTACGGCATGCTCGGCGAGGCCGCGGGCGAGCTGGCCGCCCAGTCCCTGCGGACCGGGCAGGCCGTGCAGGACTACCGCTACCCCGACCTGGCCGCCGCCCTCGAGGAGCACGGAAGCGTGCTCTCCCTGCCCGAGCTGGAACTCCGGACATGATCCCCGACCCGCCCTTCCAGCCCGGCCCCCTCGACGCCGCCGCCGGGTGGCGACCGCACCGGATCGAGGTGCCGCTGCACGTGGGCGAGGCCCGCGACCGGTGGGCGCTGCGGCTGGAGTTCACGGCCGGGCACGGGCCCTGCCCCGACCTGGAGATCGAGATCGACGGCGAGCACCGCGGGCTCATCCACCCCGAGGTGCGGCGCGAGGACCGTGCCGAGGTGTACCGGCACGGCCCCATCGCGGGCGAGGTGCTGGCGGAGGTGCCGATCCCCGGCTCGATGCTGCCGCCGGGCGAGCACGTCCTGGCGATCACCACGACACTGGACCCCGAGGCCGCGACCGGCCCGGTCACGATCCCCGACGGGCAACCGCACCGGCACCGCGAGCAGTTCGGGCACCATTTCGGCAGCGGCATCACCTGGCGCTCGATCACGCTGGCTCCCGCGACCGGGCCGCCGCCCGCCCCCACGCTGCGGGTCACGCCGCTCTACCTGCACGACGGGCAGGAGCTGGTCGAGCTCACCGCGCCCCTGCCCGCCCGCCGGGCGGAGGTCCGGCTCGCCGGCCGCACGTACGTCTTCGACCTGCCCGGACGCGACCTCGGCCAGGCCCGCGTACGCTTCCCCGTCCCGGAAGCCCGCGGCCCGGCCGAGGTGTCGGTGGACGGCGGCGAACCCGTGACGTTCACCCTCACCCCGGCCCGCAGGTGGACGCTGCACCTCATCCCGCACGTGCACCTCGACGTCGGCTACACCGACAGCCAGGGCAAGGTGCTGGAACTGCACAGCCGCAACCTCGACCGGGCCCTGGCGGCGCTGGACCGCGACCCCGGCTTCGCCTTCTCCGTGGACGGCTCACTGGTCCTGGCCCAGTACCTGGCCACCCGCTCGGAGAAGAGCGCCGGTCGCGTGCTCCAGGCGCTGCGGGACGGCCGTATCGCGGTCAACGCCTTCCACAGCCTCTTCCTGTCGGGGGTGGCCTCGCTGGAGGAGATCTACCGGGCGGCCTACCTGGCGGCGCGGTTGCGTGACGAGCACGGCGTGCCCGTCACGTACGCCAACCTCACCGACGTGCCCTCCTACAGCGCCGCCGTGCCGTCCATCCTGGCCGCGCTCGGCATCGACGGCTTCGTCGGCATCGAGAACCACCACCGCGGCGGCAACGCCGACAGCGACCTGCAGCACCTGCTGAGCCCGGTCATGTGGGAAGGCGTCGACGGCTCGCGCGTGCTCACCCACTTCTCCGACACCTACTCCCAGCTGCGGTTCATGGTGGGCGACCCGCAGACGGTCGAAGGCGGCGCCCACGCGCTGTGCCGCCTGCTGGCCCGCTACGAACGGCCCGACTACCTGCCCCAAGACCTGGCCGTCATCGGCACCCACGCCGACAACGAGGACCTCGCCGACGGCGACGCCGGCTTCGCCGCCCGGTGGAACGCCGTGTACGCCCACCCCCGCATCGTCGTCTCCACGATGGCCGGCTACCTGGACGCGGTCCGGCCGCTGGCCGACCGGCTGCCGGTGTGGCGCGGCGACGGCGGCAGCTACTGGGAGGACGGCGTCGGCACCGGCGCCACGGTGGTGGCCGAGCACCGGCGGGCCCAGAGCGCGCTGCCCGCCACCGAAGGGCTGGCCGCCCTGGTGGCGCGGGCGGAGCCGGCCTACCGGCCCAACCGGCAGGCGCTCGACACCGCCTGGGAGGGCGCGCTGTTCGGCGCCGAGCACACCTGGACCTGGTCGCACGCCCTGGCCCACCCGCACGGCGAGCAGGTCGGCGACCAGCTCGACTGGAAGCGCCACCAGGTCCACACCGCCCTGCGCACCGCCGTGGACGAGGGCCGCCGGGCGCTGAGCCAGCTCGGCGAGCTGGTCACCACCCAGGGTCCGACGCTGCTCGTGCACAACCCGCTGAGCTGGGCCAGGGACGTGGAGGTCGAGTACGAGTCCACCGCGCCGCCGCCGCTGCCCGCCGAGGTCCTGTCCGACTGCGCCGGGCTGCGCCGCTACCGGACGACCGTCGCCGCGGTGCCCGCCTTCGGCTACCGCACGATCCCGCTCGCCGACCCTGCCGAGCTCGCACCGGGGGAGGAGGACGGCCGCGGCGCCTCCTCGGGCGATCACGACGAGGGCTGGCAGGAGGTGCCGCCCCGGCTGGTCACCGATCTGTGGGAGGCCGACCTCGACCCCGCGACCGGTGCCGTGCTCGGGCTCACCCACCGGCCCACCGGCCGGCGGTTGCTCGACGGGCCCCTCGGTCAGGTGCTGTACGTCCGCAACGGCCCGTCCACCCGCATCGCGGCCGGGCACAGCGGCGAGCCGCACCACCACCCGCCCGCGCCCCGCACCTCGCTGAACGGCCGCCGCCCGCACGCCGACCCCCCGGAACTGGACGTCTTCCCGGCGGCCATGCGGCCGGTCGGGCTGCGCCGCACGTACGACGGCTGGCGGCTGCGGGCGGTGGGCAGCGCGCCGAGCCTGCCGTACGTCGAGGTGGACGTCCTGCTCAGGGACGCCGACGACCGCGTGGACGTGCTGGTGCGCCTGGAGAAGGAGCGCGAGCCGGCCAAGGAGGCGGTGTACGTGACCTTTCCCTTCGCGGCCGAACGCCCCCGCTTCCACTACGACCGCCAGCAGGGCTGGATCGACCCCGCCGCCGACCACGCCCCCGGCGCCTGCCAGGAGTGGTTCACCACCCAGCACGGCGTCGTCGTCGCCTCGCCGGCCGGCGCCGTGGCGTGGACCTCGGCCGACGCCCCGCTGTTCACCGCCGGGGACATCGTGCGCGGCGCCTGGCCCGAGCGCTTCGCCCCCGCGAGCGGCACCATCCACTCGTGGGTCATGAACAACTACTGGCCCACCAACACCCCGCCCGAGCAGGACGGCACGCTGACCCTGCGCTACGCCTTCCGGCCCCTTCCCGCGTTCGATCCGGTGGCGGCCGGGCGGCTGGGCCGGGAGGTGCGGGCGGCGCCCATGGTGTCGGAGGTGAGCAGGCTCGACAAGTTCGACACCGGGCCGCGCCCGCTCGCCGCGCCCGCCGGCAGCCTGCTCGACCTCGGCCTGCCCGGCTGGGTCGCCGCGACCGTGGCCGAGCCGCGCGACCGTACGGGGCTGCTCGTCCGCCTCCAGGACCTGTCGGGTCACGGCGGCGAGGTGCGGTTGCGCCACCCCGGCCGGATCGTGTGCTGCCGGGCCGACGAGACGGAGCTCGGCGAGCCGCGCGAGCTCGGCGGCACCGTCCGGCTGGCTCCCTGGCAAGTGATCACCCTGAAGCTCCGATAGGCCCCGACCGGACCTCCCCGACGACCTCCCCGACCCCCCGACGACCCCCCGACGAAAGGAAAGGCCATGTCTGACGCGCGTCACAGCAGGCGCCAGTTCCTCCAGCTCACCGGGAGCACCGCTCTGCTGGCCGCCTCGGGCGGCCTGCTGACAGCGTGCGGCTCGCCGTCACCCCAGGCGAGCCCGCAGGGCGGAACGCGCAAGGCGGTCTTCCCCGCCTACGTCCCGTCCGGCGTTGTCAAACCCGACCTGCCGGCCACCGCCGACGGCGTGCTGGCCGCCTACTACACCTACCCGGCCAAGCCCGTCACCGCCTTCACCGACAAGCCGGGCGAGGGGCTGGGCGAGGTCAACGTGCTGACCAACATGTTCAACCCGGTGCCCCCCGGCCCGGACGCCAACCGGTTCTGGCAGGAGCTGAACACCCGGCTCGGCACCACGCTGAACATCACGATGGCGCCCGCCGTCGACTACGTGAGCAAGCTGTCCACCGTCGTCGCCAGCGGCGACCTGCCCGACATCCTCATGCTGTCGGCCAGCCTGGCCAACCGCTCGCAGATCCTCACCCGCCTGTGCGCCGACCTCAGCGACCTGGTCTCCGGCGACGCCGTCAAGAACTACCCGTTCCTGGCCAACATCCCGCGTGACTCCTGGCTGACCACCGCCTACCAGGGCGGCGTCTACGCCATCCCGATCCCGCGCGCCATCGTCGGCACGATCATGTTCGCCCGCTCCGACCTCATCGCCGAGCGCGGCCTGAGCGGCGAGCCCAAGAGCTACGACGACTTCCTCGCCCTGGCCAAGGGCCTGACCGACCCGGCGAAGAACCGGTGGGCCTTCGGCAGCGCCAAGGGTGTCATCATGTACGTCGGCACCATGCTCGGCGTGCCCAACACGTGGCTGGAGGAGGGCGGCAGGTTCACCTCCGAGCACGAGGTCGAGGGCCGCAAGGAGGCCATCGCCAGGACCGCCGAGATGGTCAAGGCGGGCCTGTTCCACCCCGACGCCATCGGCGCCAAGCTCAACCTGCGCGACCTGTTCGGCAACGGCACCATCGCCCTCAACTCCGACGGCTACGCCGCCTGGGACATCCTCGCCGACACCTACAAGGTGGACGTCGGCGCGGTGGTCTCCCCGGGCCCCGCCCGCGCGGGGCAGGCGAACTTCGCCATCACCGCGTTCAAGAAGACCGACCCCGACCGCCTGGCCAAGCTGCTGCGCATCTGCGACTGGCTGAGCGCGCCGCTCGGCACGAGCGAGTACATGTTCCGCAAGTTCGGCGTCGAGGGCACCCACTACACGATGAAGGACGGCGCGCCCGAGCCGACGAGCCTCGGCAAGGCCGAGGTCAAGCTGCCCCTGGAGTACGTCGCCGACGCTCCCCACGTGCTGGGCCCGCGCCCCCGCGAACGGGTAGACGCCCAGCGCGCCTACCAGGAGCGCGTCGTGCCCGGCATCGTCCGCAACCCGGCCGCCGCCCTCTACTCCGAGACCGCCGTCAACAAGGGCGGCACCCTCATCAAGATCATCGATCAGGCCGAGCTCGACATCGTCTTCGGCCGCAAGCCCGTCAGCCACTGGGACGACGTCGTCAAGCAGTGGCGCAGCCAGGGCGGCGACCAGATCCGCCGCGACTACGAGACCGCGCTGGCCAAGGGCGACTGAGCGATGGCGCTGGACGTGAAATCCCCACCGGCCCGCCCGGCCGCCCCGCCGCGGCGCGCGACCCCGAAGGCCTCCCGGCTGCGCAGGGACGGGCTGCTGCTCCTGCTCGGCGTGCCGGGCCTGCTCGTGATCCTGCTGTTCCACTACGTGCCGATGCTCGGCAACGTGATCGCCTTCAAGGACTATCAGCCCTTCCTGGGCATCTGGGAGGCGCCGTGGGTCGGTTTCGAGAACTTCCGGGTGATCTTCAACGGTGACCCGGCGTTCCTCAACGCGCTGGTCAACACGCTGCTCATCTCGCTCGTGCAGATCGTCTTCGTCTTCCCCGTGCCGATCGGGCTGGCGTTGCTGCTCAACTCGCTGGCCGGTGCGCGGGTCAAGCGGCTGGCCCAGTCGATCCTCTACCTGCCGCACTTCATGTCGTGGGTGGTCGTCGTCGCGATCTTCCAGCACATGCTGGGCAACGCGGGTCTGCTGAACACGTTCCTGCGCTCGCACGACCTGGCGACGCTGCCGCTCCTGGGCAACCCCGACCTGTTCCTGGCCCTGATCACCTCGCAGGTGATCTGGAAGGACGCCGGCTGGGGCACGATCATCTTCCTGGCCGCGCTCTCCCGCGTCGATCCCGAGCTGTACGAGGCCAGCGCCATGGACGGCGCCTCCAGGACCCGCCAGCTCTGGCACGTGACACTGCCCGGCATCCGCGGCGTGATCGTGCTGATGCTCATCCTCAAGCTCGGCGACGTGCTCACCGTCGGGTTCGAGCAGATCATCCTGCAGCAGGCCATGGTCGGCACCGAGGTGTCGGAGGTGCTGGACACCTACGTCTACACCTACGGCGTGGTCGGCGGCAACTGGGGCGTGGCCGCCGCGGTCGGCCTGGTCAAGGGGCTGGTCGGGCTGGTGCTCGTGCTCGGCGCCAACAAGGTCGCGCACCTGCTGGGCGAGAGGGGGCTGTACTCCAAATGATCATTCGTACCGTCAAGGGCTTGGTCGTGGCCGCCTGCTGCGCGCTGGTGATCCTGCCGTTCCTCGCGGTCTTCTCCACCAGCCTGGCCGACCAGGCGCAGGTCACCGCCACCGGCGGCTATGTCCTGTGGCCGGACCGGCCCAACCTCGACGCCTACCGGGCCATCCTGGCCGGCGGGGTCGTCACCCGGGCGCTGGTGGTGTCCGTCGGCGTCACGGTCGTCGGGACGCTGCTGTCGCTGACGTGCATCACGCTGCTGGCGTACTCGCTGAGCCGGCCGGGCTCGCTGCTGCACCGGCCGATCCTGCTGGCCGTGCTGTTCACCTTGCTGTTCGCGCCCGGCATGATCCCGATGTACCTGACGATCAAGCAGCTCGGGCTGCTGGACTCCTACTGGTCGCTCATCCTGCCGGGGCTGGCCAGCGGGTTCCAGATCATCATCATGCGGGCCTTCTTCCAGGAGATCCCGGGCGAGCTGATCGACGCCGCCCGCATCGACGGCGCCAGTGAGCTGCGCATCCTGCTGCGGGTCGTGCTGCCGCTGTCGAAGGCGGTCATCGCCGTCGTCGGGCTGTTCAGCGCGGTGGCGTACTGGAACGCGTTCTTCAACGCCATGCTCTATCTCAACGACACCGAGAAATGGCCGTTGCAGCTGGTCCTGCGCACGTACGTGGTCGACAACAGCGCGCTCGGCGTCGACGCGGCGGACCTGTCGGGCGGCTTCCTGCCCCCTCCCCAGTCCATGCAGATGGCGATCCTGGTGCTGAGCCTGGTCCCCATCGCGATCGTCTACCCGTTCCTCCAGAAGCACTTTGCCAAGGGCATCCTCATCGGCGCGGTGAAAGGCTGACACATGAAGATCAACGAGGACCGCCGTCGGATTCTGTCGGTGTTAGGCGCGGGCGGCGCGGCCGCCATGGCGCTGAGCGCCACCCCCGCGCAGGCCGCCAAGCGCGACGTCCGGCAGATCGCCGGCGTCACCGACCTGCGCAACACCCCCGGCCAGCCGGGGGAGCAGATCTACCTGCTGGGCTACCACCAGGCCGGGCCCGGCGTGACGCCCACGCCGGGCCGCGGCGGCGGCGACCTGTACTGGGACGAGACGAGCACCGCGCCCGACGACGGCGGCACCGTCTTCGCCGTCGCGGGCGTGGCCACCGGCCGGTGGAAGCGGCCCGTCGCCGCCACCGTGGACCTGGCCTGGTACGGCTGGCGCGGCACCGGCGCCGACGACGACACCCAGCGCCTGCAGAGCGCCGTCGACGCCCTGCCCGCCGGCGGCACCATCGAGATCGGCCCCGGCAAGGTGCTCGTCAAGAAGACGATCTCGGTCAAGCGCGTGCCCATCACCTTCGACGGCGCCGGCCACACCGACAGCCTGGACCACGGCACCCAGATCCTGCTCGACACCGGCGCCGCCGACGGGTTCGTGCTGACCGGCGTGCACGGCGGCGGCTTCCGCAACCTGCAGATCCGCGGCCTCGGCCTGAGCGGCGGCGCGATGATCCGCACCGAGCGGGCCGGGGCGGCCAAGGAGGACGGCAACTACATGCTGGCCTTCACCAACGCCCGCTTCCGCGACGGACACAACGGCCTCGTGCTGCGGGCCTGCAACACGGTCAGGTTCCAGAACTGCGTCTGGAACACCTTCACCGGCGACCAGGTCATCCTGCTCAACGGCGTCGCCGACGACCAGCGCGCCGACCCGGTCGAGTTCGTGCAGTGCGGCATCGCCGCCGGCAGCGGAAACAAGGTCACCGACAACGTGGTCATCGACGGGCTCGGCGGATCGATCAAGTTCATCGCGACCGCCATCCTGTTCGGGCGGCACGGGCTGTGGATGCGCAACACCACCGGCAGCACGGCGCTGCCGAAGTTCGTCTACTTCGAGGGTGGCGGCTTCGAGAACGGCCACGGCGTGCCCGTCCTGCTGGAGGCGGGGGCGCAGGCCCAGTTCGCCAACACCTACATCTCCGCCGACGGCGAATTCGACAACGTCCGGGTCGGTCCCAAGTTCGTCGGCGGGGTCACCTTCACCGGCTGTGTCATCCGCGGCGCCGGCCGCAACGGCATCGACGTCGCCTCCGCCCGTACCACCGTGACCGGCTGCCTGATCGGCAACAACGGCCGGATGGCGCACCCCGACTTCGCCCGGCAGATCAGCTCCGTGGCCGGGAACGGCTCGGGCGGCGTCCGCGTCACCACCTCCGCCCCGCACGGCTGGGAGAGCGACGACCGCGTCACCGTCACCGGGATCACCGGCCTGGACGGCGCGTGGACGATCCAGGTGGTCAGCGCGACGGCCTTCGACCTCAAGGGCGCCGAACCCGGCACGTACACGGGCAGCGGCCAGGTCTACCGGCACGGCGCCGGCATCAACATCCGTGCGGAGGCCACCCGCGTGGTCGTCACCGGCAACGCCATCGGCGGCTTCGTCGGCGACGGCGTCAACCGGCAGGACTACGGCATCGTCAGCGCCTCGCCCGACGTGCTCATCACCGGCAACGACCTCAACGGCAACCACGCCGGCGCGTACGCCCTGACCGGCGCGCAGACCGCGCAGACCCGCGCCACCGGCAACAAGGGCGTCCAGCAGATCGACGGCTGGCTGACCGCGCGCATCGACGGCGCCGTCACCGACGGCCTGCACGACCTGTCCAACCTGCTGTACGCCGACGGCCAGCGGCTGCGCATCGTCCGGGTCTCCAGGAAACTGGGCGCGGGCGCCTGCCAGGTGCGGCTGGACGCCGACGGCGACAGCGCCGGCGGGACGGCGACGGGCGCGACCACCAC
This sequence comes from Nonomuraea sp. NPDC049709, assembly GCF_040674815.1. NCBI lineage: Bacteria > Bacillati > Actinomycetota > Actinomycetes > Streptosporangiales > Streptosporangiaceae > Nonomuraea > Nonomuraea sp. NPDC049709. The sequence goes on along the minus strand of NZ_JBFANM010000024.1, from coordinate 74,277 downwards.
GTTGCAGTCCACGACGCTCACCTCGCCGTACGTGGTGGACGGCACGTCGGTCGCCAGACGGCTGCAACTGCGCGTGCTCGGCAGCACCGGCGCCAGCGGGCTGGTGGTGCAGTTCGGCTACCAGGTGATCGCCTGACCGGACGGCCCTGGGCGCAGCGCGTACCCGCACTCAGGTACGCGCTGCGCCGTCAGCCGCGCAGGGTCGTGGTCCGGCTCCCGCCGGCGTAGGCCACCCGGCGGTACCACTCGTTGGCCAGCAGCTGGGCGCGGGCCTGCTCCGGCAGCGAGGTCAGCAGCGTCATCGAGGCCCCGCGCCCGACCTCCGACTCGTGCGCGTGCATCGCCGCCCACTTGCGCTCCGCCCACGGCCCGACGTCCAGGTGGGCGGCGATCTGGTCGTCGGGGACCCCCGGCAGCGTCTGGCCCGGGTCCGGGGGCGCCCCGAAGACCGCCTGCCAGTGCGACACGACGACGGAGCGCGGGATCGTGGCCAGGTAGACCGCTCGGGGCCGCCACGGCTCGCCCGTGCCGGGGTAGAGCTGGTCGTATCCGGCCGCCTCGACCGCGGCCAGGGTGGCCCGGTGGGCGTGCACGTGGTCGGGGTGGCCGTAGCTGCCGTAGCCGTCGTAGGTGAGCACGACGTCGGGCCGGACGTCCCTGATGTGCCCGACCAGCCGCTCGACCGTCTCCTCCAGCGGCACGTCCACGAAGCGCGGGGCGCCGGGGGCGGACTCGGGCTTGCGGGCGTCGGCGTAGCCGAGCAGTCTCGGGCTGCCGGCGCCGAGGAGGTCGAGGGAGCGTTCCAGCTCTCCGGCCCGCCCCGTCCCCTCCGCCCAGGTGCAGGTCACCACCGCGGTCCGGGCGCCCTCGTCGGCGTATCTGGCCAGGGTCCCGCCCGTCCAGATCGCCTCGTCGTCCGGGTGGGCATGTACACACAGGAGCCCGAAATCCACCGTTGTCCCCCTGTAAGGCATGATCGAGGTCGTTCATCGTAGCGGCCCATGCGAAACCGGAGGAACCCGTATGCCCCAGCTCCTGCCGCCGGTCGTCGCGCGCGGCTCGTTCGGCAAGGCGCCGCAGCCCGTCCTCACGTCGGAGCGGAACCTGCTGCTGAGGCCCTGGGCCGCGGCGGACGCCCCCATGATCGTGGACGCTTTCAGCGACCCGGCCACCCGGTACTGGCACGGCCGCTCCGTGGAGTCCATCGCCGAGGCCGGCGACCTCATCGACGACTACACCCGCGGCTGGAGCGAGGAGACCAGCGCGAACTGGGCGGTGGTCACGGACGAGGGCGAGGTGCTCGGCCGGGTCGCGCTGCGCACCATCGACCTGGAGCAGGGAGAGGCCGAGGTGGCGTACTGGATGCGGGCCGCGGCGCGCGGGCGGGGCGCGGCGCCGGCCGGCGTCCGCACGCTGAGCGCCTGGGCCTTCGGCATCGGGCTGCACCGCCTGTTCCTCAACCACTCCGTCCGCAACCCGGCCTCCTGCCGGGTGGCGGAGAAGGCCGAGTTCGCCCTCGAGGGCACCAGGCGCAGCGCCTACCTGCACTCCGACGGCTGGCACGACGTGCACCTGCACGCCTTGGTCGGTCCGGAACCCGGGTAGGTCCCGGAGCATGCCGGCCTCGGCGATGCGCCGCTCGGTGCGCGCCCCGGTCGGTCGTGCGGGCCATGCCCGGCGGCGGCGTGGAGCCCGGCGGGCCGATCCGGCCGGGGTGGTGAGCCGGAACGGGCGTCCCGCTCGGTCAGCGGCGGCCGCGGAAGGTGCGGCGCAGGTCCTCGACCCACTCCCCGGGGATCTCCCACGGGATGAAGTGCCCGCCCCGGTCGTGCACGGTGATGTTGACGTGGTTGTACCAGGCGGCCCGGTCGCCGTCGAGGAAGCCGCGCACCCGCTGCTCGCCGGTCGTCACGCCCGGCGGGTTCTCGTAACCGACGAACGTGATGCCCGTGGGCGCCTCGACCACCGGCCGGCGGTCGTGCGACGGCGTCCACGGGTAGCGGTTGTTGTTGGCGTAGGTGCGGATCGAGGTGTCGATCGCGTCGCCGGCCCAGAAGATCGTCGCGTGGGTGAGCAGGTCGTCCTTGGTGAACACGCTCTCCAGGTCCCCGCCGTTGTCGGACCAGCGGGCCCAGCGCTCCAGGATCCAGGCCAGCATGCCGGCGGGGGAGTCGGCCAGCCCGTAGCCCAGCGTGGAGGGGGCCAGCACGTGCGCCGCCAGGTGCACCGCGAAGCGCCGGTCCAGCTCCAGGATCCGGGCGCGCACGTCGGCGGGCAGGCCCTCCGGGACGGGCATCCCGCCGCTGAGGTCCCAGGCGCGGTCGCCGTTGAACATGGTGAGCTTCTGCGCCGAGCCGATGTGGATGCCATGCAGCTCGCCGGCGTACTTGTGGCCGAGCTGACCGGTGACCAGCGCGCCGACGTCGCAGCCCGCGGCGGCGTACCGGTCGTGTCCGAGCACGCCGGTCATCAGCTCGTGCCAGACCTCGGCGATCTTCCAGAAGTTCATGTCCGGGTGGTGCGGCAGCGGGGTCGAGAACCCGAACCCCGGCAGCGACGGCACGATCACGTCGAACGCCTCCGCCGGGTCGCCGCCGTGGGCGGCCGGGTCGGCGAGCGGGTCGATGACCTTCGACCAGTGCCAGAACGTCCACGGCCAGCCGTGGCTGAGGATCAGCGGCACCGGGTCCGGGCCGACGCCGGGCCTGCGCATGAAGTGCACCGGTACGCCCCCGACGTCCACGCGGTAGTGCTCGTAGGCGTTGATCGCCCGCTCGGCCGCGCGCCAGTCGAACCCGTCCGCCCAGTACGCCACCAGCTCCCGCAGGTAGTCGGCGCGCACCCCGTAATAGCCGTCGTCGTTGCCCGCGTCCAGCGGCCACTTCGTCCTGGCCAGCCTGTGGCGCAGGTCGTCGAGCACCTCGTCCGGCACGTGCAGCGGCACCGGACGGAGGGGGAACGGTCGGGTCGGCATGGAAACTCTCCTCCTGGCCCTTCGGGGGCGCGTCAGTCTTCGAGGCGGGCGGCGATCTCGGTCAGGCGGGCCAGGACGCGCGCCGAGCCGGCCAGTGCCACGCGCTCCTCGTCGCTCAGGTGGTCCACCAGGCGGGACAGCCTGGCCACCCGGTCCGCGTGACGGGAGCGGACGACGTCCCTGCCCTCCGGGGTGAGGTCCAGCAGGACGGCGCGCCCGTCGCGGGGGTCGGGGCGGCGTGACACCAGCCCGTCCCGCGCGAGGTTGGCCACCAGGCTCGTGAGCGCGGGCTGCTTGAGCTGCTCGGTCGCCGTCAGATCGGTCAGGCGCAGCGGGCCCCTGCGATCGAGCGTGTGCAGCACGGACAGGGCCGAGAAGCTGAACCGCCGGACCGAGGGCAGCCGGATGAAGTACGCGTTGAAGTCCTCGATCACGGTGGCCAGCCCGTCGAGGTCGACCACAGGGCGGTCCGGCGAAGGCGTCACGTCGTATTCATATCAAAGTTCGATGTAATTCTGACCGGAAGGATGCCGTAAACAATCCGTAAGCGATCTCCGCGAAGCTGAAGGCACATCAGGGCACCACCACGGAAACACCGGAAGGACGAACCCCATGCGTACGTTCAAGCTCCAGGTCCAGACCACCGTCGACGGCTACATGGCCGGCCCTAACGGGGAGATGGACTGGATGAAGATGCCGTGGAGCGACGACATCAACACCTACATCGACGCGCTCACCGAGCCGGTCGACTGCATCGTGCTCGGCCGCAAGCTCGCCGAGGGCTTCATCCCGGCCTGGGCCTCCGAGCCCGAGCACGAGTCCAAGGAGTCCATCGACTGGATGAACAACACGCCCAAGGTCGTGGTCTCCAACACCCTCACCGAGTCGCCCTGGGCGAACGCCACCGTCGCGGGCGGCGACCTGACCGAGATCGTGAACCGGCTCAAGGCCCAGCCCGGCGGCGACCTGATCGCCTACGGCGGCGGCACCTTCGTCTCGAACCTGATCGCCAAGGGCCTGCTCGACGAGCTGCACCTGTTCGTCAACCCGACCGCGATCGGCGCCGGGATGCCGGTCTTCCCCAAGCTCGACACCAACCAGCGGCTCCGCCTCGTCACCGCCCGCGCCTTCGAGTGCGGGATCACCGCGCTGCACTACGAGCCGGAGCGCTCCTGAGCCGTCAGCTGCGGCTGTCGTAGTCCCGCCTCGCCGCGACCAGCGACGGGATGGCGCGGCGGGCCCACTGCGCCAATGCCTCCAGGGGCTCGCGGATGTCCTCGGCCAGTGGCGTGACGGCATATTCGACGCTCGGCGGCGAGTCGGGGCGGACGGTACGGGTGATCAGGCCGTTGCGTTCGAGGTTGCGCAGGTTGAGCGTCAGCATGCGGCGGCTGATGCCCTCGATCGCCCGCTCGAGCCGGCTGAACCGGCGCGGCCCAAGGCCCAGCTCGACCAGGATCTGGATGCACCACTTGTCGCCGATCAACGCCAGCACCTGGGGGAGCGGGCATTCGTCGACCTGGTCCGTTACCGCGGTGTTCCGTCGCGACAAGAAAGTGCCTCCTTCTCAACGGGTCGAGCATGCCGCAGGATGGGTGCCGTACGCGCTGGAGCGCCGCGCCCGCTACGTCACCGCCGTCCTGGACGACCTCGGCCTCGACCGCGCCGCCTTCTGGGGGGTACTCGCTGGGCGCCATGACCGGCTACGCGGTGGCCGCGAACGCGCCCGAGCGGCTGACCCGGCTGGTGGCCGGCGGCTTCGACCCGGACGGCCGGCGACCCGGCCGCGCACCGAGCCACCTACGACATGTTCTCGCGCGAGCCCGGCCTGGGCGGCGAGCTGGCGGCCTCCGGGGTGCCGACGCTGATGTACGCGGGCACGGCCGATCCGTGGCACGACCCGATGCGGGACTACGCGCGGGCCCACGGCGTGGGGTTCTTCCCGGTCCCCGACGCCGACCACGGCGGGGCCCTGCGGCGGACGGCCGAGGTGCTGCCGCGCGTGCTGCCGTTCCTGGGGGCCGCTCCGTGAGAAGATCGAGATCATGATTGGACTGCCTGGCTCCAGCCGCCCGGGCGCTCACGCCCGCGCGACGGCCACCGACGCCTCTGTTGCCGCTGTGAGGGTGGGTACGGTCGAGTGCTGAGCATGCCCCGAATCGACGACGCCTCCGGACCGGCCGCGAGCCTGCGGGCCGCGTTCTTAGGCGGACCCGAGGGCCCGGGCCGCGACCCGCGCCCGGCTGCGCCGACTCCGGCCACGGCGGCCCCGGCCACGGCGGCCCCGGCCACGGCGACTCCGGCCACGGCGACTCCGGCTACGGCGGTCCCGGCCGTAGCCCGCCCGGCCGAGGCGGCAGCGGGACCGGGCGAGACGGTAACGGGACCGGTTGCGGCGGGCCGAGCGGAGATGGGCCCAGCGGAGCCGGGCGGTCCGAGGATCGGCGGTCTCGACGCGGGCGGTCCTGAGGCGGGCGGGTCCGAGGCGGGCGGGTCCGAGGCGGCCGGGGTCGGGGCGATCGGCGGGTTGCGGCCGCGCCACCGTCCCGGTGACGGCGGAGACGTGCCCGCCGCCGACGTCGGCCTCGTGGAGGCCCTGGCCCCGCGGGTCCGCCGCACGGTCGCCGCCTGGCTGCTGGACGGGCCGTCCCCGGCCACCCGCCAGACCCGCCTGCAGGTCCTGGCCGCGTTCCTGCGCTGGCTGCACGCCGTGGAGCCGGACCTCGACCCCCTCGCGGTCACCGGGGCCCACCTGGACGCCTACTGCGCCGGCGCGCTCGCCGGCACCCTCACCATCGGCGTACGCACCCCCGGCAGGCCCCTCGCCCCGGCCACCGTGGCCAGGAAACGCGCCGTGCTGTCGTCCTTCTACACCCACGCCTGGCGCAGCGGCGCCGTCCGCCACGACTCCGTGCCCGGCGAGACCCGGACGCTGACCCGGGAGGACCGGCGGCAGCTGCGCCGGGGCATCGCCCGGCTGGCCGCCGACGGCCGCCCCGCCGAGGCGGCTGCCGTGGCGCTGCTGGAGGCCACCGGCGCCACCGCCGACGCCCTGGCCGGCCTGACCCTGCAGGACCTGCGGGCGGTGAACGCCGGCGAGCCCGCCATCGTGACCGTGCACGACGGCCGTGGCGACCTCGTCGCCTTCCCGGTGCCGGAGCCGGTCCGCCCGCTGCTGCGCGCCCTGTCGTCGGCCCGGACCCCCGGGGAGCCGCTGCTCCGGCGGGCCGACGGGCAGGCCGTGGACGTGCGGTGGCTCAGGGCCGCGCTCACCGACGCCGCGCTGGCCGGCGGCATGCCGAGGGCACGGGCCGAGCTGCTGGACCCGTACCTGATGCGCGCCACGACCGTGACCGAGCTCCTGCGCGGCCGGGCCACCTGACCGGACGACCACCGCGCACGTCATGCCCCCGGGAGGCGAAATGGGAGCATCCGGCGGAGAATCGGGCGGGATCCGCTCGTCGCCGGTGGTGTTCGCCGCGGGGGCGGCCGTGGGCACGCTGGGCGGGATGATCGGCCTGGGCGGCGCGGAGTTCCGGCTGCCGCTGCTCATCGGCCTGTTCGGGTTCGCCGCGCTGGCGGCGGTCATCGTGAACAAGGCCATGAGCCTGGTCGTGGTGGTCACCGCGCTGCCCGCCCGGCTGGCGGCCGTCCCGCTCGCCGAGCTGGGGGCCTACTGGACGGTCGCGGTGAACCTGCTGGCCGGGAGCCTGGTGGGGGCGTGGGCGGGCGCGTCCTGGGCGGTGCGGATGCGGACCGCCACCCTGTACCGCGTGCTGGCCGGGCTGCTGGTGCTCATGGCCGCGGCCCTGGTCCTCACCCACGTCACCGTCCTGGGCGCGGTGGCGCTGCCCGGCCCGGTGCGGGTGGTGGCGGGGATCGCGGCCGGGTTCGGCATCGGCGTGGTGGCCGCCATCATGGGTGTGGCCGGCGGGGAGCTGCTGATCCCGACGATCGTGCTGCTGTACGCCGTGGAGATCAAGGTCGCGGGCAGCCTGTCGCTGCTGGTGTCGCTGCCCACGATGCTGGTGGCCTTCGCCCGCTACAGCCGCGACAGCAGCTTCGCCGTCCTGGGCGCCAACCTGCGCTTCACCGCGATCATGGCGGCCGGCTCCGTCGCGGGGGCGCTGCTGGGCGGCCTGCTGCTGGGCGTGCTGCCGGACGCGGTCCTCATCCCGGGCCTGGCCGTCATCCTGCTGGTCTCGGCGGTCAAGCTGGCCCGCCAGGCCGTGCCGGAACCCGGCGGGAAGATCGCTGGGAGCGGTACGGCCGGGTGATGGCATCACCCCTGGGGAAGGCCGTCCTGCCGGTCGCCGTGATCGCGGTGCCGGCAGGGTGCGGGCGGCTGCCGAGCGGGGAGCCGGTCGATCGACGCAGTCGCCCCCCGCCGTGCTGCAGGGGTCGTCAAATGTTCTTTTCGTGCGTTTACGGCCGCACATAAGGTGACGAGCATGCGTTTTGGAGTCTTGGGACCGCTGGCCGTGTGGACCGACGCGGGGGATGCCGTCACCATCCCCGGTCTCAAGGTTCGGGCCGTCCTCGTGGACCTGCTCGTCCACGAGGGCCGTCCGGTGTCCGTGGACCAGCTGGTCGACGACCTGTGGGGGAACGAGCCGCCGGGCAATCCCGTGGGGACGCTCCAGGCGCGCGTCTCACAACTGCGCAAGGCCCTGGAGGACGCCGAGCCCGGCGGGAAGAACCTGGTCGTCTCCCGCGCCCCCGGCTACCAACTGCGCCCCGACGACGGGGCCGTCGACGCCACCCGCTTCACCGCGCTGCTGGCGCGGGCCGAGGCCGCCGACAGCCCCAGGACCAAGGCGGGGCTCCTGGCCGATGCGCTGGCGTTGTGGCGGGGCTCGGCGTTCGCGGACTTCGCGGACGAGGAGTACACCAGGTCGGCGATCCTCCGGCTGGAGGAGCAGCGGTTGTCGGCGTTGGAGCAGCACGCCGAAGCGCGGCTGGAGCTTGGCGAGCACGGGCTGCTGGTGGGCGAGCTGGGCGACCTGGTGGCCCGGCATCCGCTCAGGGAGCGGCTGCGTGCCGTGCACATGCGGGCCCTCTACCGCGCCGGACGCCAGAGCGAGGCCCTGGCGGGGTACGGCGAGCTGCGCGACCGGCTGGCCAAGGAGCTCGGGCTGGACCCCGGCCCCGAGCTGGTGGCGCTGCACCAGGCGATCCTCGGGCAGGACCCGGCGCTGAGCGTGCCCGCCGAACGGCCCGTGACGAACCTGCCCGCCTCCGTCAGCAAGCTGATCGGCAGGGACGAGGCCCTGGCGGAGCTGTGCGCGCTGGTCGGGGACGAACGGCTGGTGACGCTCACCGGCACCGGCGGGGTCGGCAAGACCCGGCTGGCGCTGGAGGCCGCGAACCGGCTGGTGGACGGCTTCCCGGACGGGGCCTGGCTGGTCGCGCTGGACCAGGGGTTACGCTTCCCGGCCGAGGCCGTCATGGCGGCCCTGGACATCCGTGAGGACGCCGCTCCCAAGGCCACGGGCGTCGGGGATGAGGCCGGCAGGGCGCTGGCGCATCAGCTGGCCGCCGCGCTCAGGCCCCGGCGGATGCTGCTGGTGCTGGACAACTGCGAGCACGTGGTCGACCAGGTCGCCGAGCTGGCCGAGGTGCTCCTGCGGGCCTGCCCTGACCTGCGGATCCTGGCGACGAGCCGGGAACCGCTGGCCGTGGCCGGCGAGGTGTTGTGGAGCGTGCCGCCGCTTGACGTCCCCACCGCCGCCGACCTGGCGACCATGGCCAGGTCCGACGCTGTCAGGTTGTTCGTGATCCGGGCCGCCGCCTCCACCCGCGGCTTCGCCCTCGACGCGGGCAACGCGGCGGCCGTCGCGCAGTTGTGCAGGCGGCTCGACGGCATCCCGCTGGCGCTGGAGCTGGCCGCGACGCGGGTGCGGGCGCTCGGCGTGCAGGGCGTGGTGGCCCGGCTGGACGACAGGTTCCGGCTGCTGGCCTGCGGGCGGCGCGGCGCCCCGGCCCGCCAGCAGACGCTGACCGCGGTGATCGACTGGAGCTGGGACCTGCTGTCCGAGGACGAGCGCGTGGTGCTGCGCCGCCTGGCCGTACACGCCGACGGGTGCACGTTGGAGGCCGCGGAATCCGTCTGCGCGGAAGCCGGTCTCGATGTGCTCGACCTGCTCGTACGCCTGGTCGACCGCTCGCTCGTGGTCGTCGCGGACGCCCCGGCCGGAGTCAGGTACCGGCTGCTCGAATCGGTGTCGGCGTACTGCGTGGCCAGGTTGTCCGACGCCGGCGAGCTCGACCGGGTACGCCTCGCCCACCTGCGCCACTACCTGGCCCTGGCCGTAGAGGCAGAACCGGGACTGTACGGGCACGCTCAGCGCGACTGGCTGCTGCGCCTGGACGCCGAGGCCGCCAACATGCGGGCGGCACTCGACACGGCCGTCGCCCACCGGGACGGCGAGAGCGCAGCGCGGCTGGTGAACGCGCTGGCCTGGTACTGGGTCCTGCGCGGCAGGCTGGCCGAGGGCAGGCGGTCCCTGGCGACCGCGCTCGCCATCAAGGGGGAGACCGCTCCCGGCCGGGCCAGGGCGGCGGCCTGGGAGGCCGGGTTCGCGGTCATGCTGGGCGAGGACGTCGCGTGGGAGGCGGCGGTCGAAGCAGTAGAGGACCCGGGCGAGAGGGCCAGGGCCCAGCTGTTCGTCGCCCTGCACATCAGGGACATGGCGACCGGGCAGGAGCTGGCGCGCAGGGCGCTGGCCACATTCAGGGCCGTCGGGGACCGGTGGGGCATCGCCGTCGTGCTCAGCAGGCAGGCCAGGGACGCGTTCACGCAGCGGGACGTCGTGGCGCTGGAGCGCGACGGCGAGGAGAGCGCGCGGCTGTTCACCGAGCTGGGCGACCGCTGGGGCCTGCTGCGCGCCACGGAGTGGCTCGGCGGGCTGGCCGAGATGGCCGGCGACTCCGAGCGAGCCAACCGGCTGTTCGGCGAGGGACTGCGCATGGCCGAGGACCTGGGGTTGTGGCCGGAGGTCGCCAAACGCATCGCCTGGCTGGGCTGGATGGCCATGCAGACCACCGACTACGACCGTGCCATCGAGTTCTGCGAACGCGCCATGAAGCTGGCCATCGGGCAGGGTTACAAGGAGGGTGAGACCATGGCCGAGATGGGCCTCGCCTTCTCCGCGCGCCGGGCCGGGCGGCTGGACCTGGCCGAGACGCACCTGCGCCACCTGCTCGAAGGGGTGCCGCGCGACCCGGGCATCGAGCCGGACCTGCACCTGCCGACCACGCTCATCGAGCTGGGCCACCTCACCGAGCTGCGTGGCGACCCGGCCGCGGCCATGGAGCTGCACAGGGAGGCGCTGGCCGCCGCCCGGAAGATCGGCGACCCCAGGACGGCGGCGTGGGCCGTGGAGGCCGCGGCCCACGCCTCTGGTCCGACCGAGCAGGCCGCCAGGCTGCTGGGACTGGCGGCAGCGGCCAGGGAACACAACCAGACTCCCGGGAGCCCGTCGGAGCTGAGCGAGATCGAGCGCGTCGCGGCCGTGGTGCGCGACGCGCTGGGGGAGGAGACGTTCGACGCGGCCTACGAGCAGGGTGCCACTCACAAGCTCGACGAGGCGCACGAGCTGATGACGTGATCTCTAGTCCACCTGCTCGGCCAGGCGGTCGAAGAACTCGATCCAGCCCTCCTTGGCCTGCTCGGCGTGCTCCTGGTCGGTGTTGACGCCGTACTGGTGGAAGCGCATCTCCGTCCGCTCGCCGCCGTCCACCGCCGTGAAGTCGATCGTCACCACGGACGCCGGCCCCTCGCCGGGATTGTCGGGGTCGCCGGTGGTGAAGACGAGCCGCCCTGGCCCCTCCACCTCCCGGTACGTCCCGCCGAGCGTCACCTCGAATCCCTCGTCTCCCACCAGCGCGACATGCCAGCTCCCGCCGGGCCGGGTGCCCAGAGTGATCCGGTCCACCGGAGTGGCCAGCATCCGGGGGCCGAACCACCGCGAGAAGCGCTCGGGCTCGGTCCAGGCGGCCCAGACCAGCTCGCGGGGGGCGTTGAAGAGGCGAGTGATCTCGTATTCGGCGGTCTGGGTCATCGTTCTGCCTTCCGTGCTCGGTTTCGATGACTCCAAGGTGCCGGGCCACGCTTAAGATCCCCTTCTTGTGGGCTTACGCCCGTGACAGGGTGGGCGATGATCACGTGACTGCGCGGTCGTCCACCTGCTGTTCGGCACGGGCTGCGCGGCTCAGAACGGGTCGCCGCCATCGGACGGAGCCGTCAGGGTGCGGGTGTGGCCGGAGGTTCCGTTTCGAGGAACGCCCGGGCTTGCGCGGTGATGTGGTCGCGGCGCCAGATCAGCGTCAGAGGACGGCCCAGGGTGGGGTGGCGCAAGGGGAGGGCGACCAGTCGCGGGCCCAGGCGCCGGGCGGCCGAGCGCGGCATGAGGGCGATGCCGAAGCCGTGCTCGACCAGTTCGGCCAGCAGGGCCAGGTCGTCGGTCTCGGCGCGTACGTCGGGGGTCAGGCCTGCTTCGGCGCAGGCATGCTCCAGCGCGGCACGCAGCCCGGTACCGGGAGTGAGCGTGACGAGGGGCTGCTCGTGCAGGTCGCTGAGAGCGGCGTCGGCGCCGGCGGCGAGCGGGTGGCCGGCGGCGACGGCGATCACGAGAGGCTCATGGCCGAACTCACGGGCGGCCAGCGTCGCAGGCAGTCGCTGCCCGGCGGGACCGGCGGGCAGGCGAGGGCCCGCGGTGCCGATGAGGGCGGTGTCGAGGTCGCCGGCGACCACCTGCTGGACGAGTTGCTCCGGGTCGCCGGTGCGTACGGTGAAGCGTACGCGGGGGTGGCGGCGCCGGAAGTGGCCGAGCCGGTCGAGCAGCGTCGCCGGGGGCGCCGGGACGGTGCCTATGGCCAGGTGTCCCGCCAGGACGCCCCGCAGCGCGCTGACCGCGTCCCGGCCGGTGGCGGCCGCCTGGAGGGCGGCACGGGCGTGGGGCAGGAAGGCCTGCCCGGCAGCGGTCAGCCGGACCTGGCGCTCGGTCCGGTCGAAGAGCTTCTCGCCGAGTTCGCGTTCGAGCTGGGCGATCTGCTGGCTGATGGCGGGCTGGGCGACGTGGACGCGGGCCGCCGCGCGGGTTGCCGCGGTCCTTCGTGTCGAACGCGGCCACCGTCCGGCCGTCCGGCGCGACCTCGCTGAAATTGATGAACACGCCGTCGAAGCGCACCGGCTTGCCGCCCCACCGTGGCCCGCCTCCGGCGCCGGTGACCGGCGATGGCCACATCGGCCAGGTGCACCAGGGGAGCCTCGGTGGCGAGGTCGCCCAGCGCCTCACGCAACCTCGTCATCGCGCCACCTCTTCGATCTGGGGGTCGGACAGCAGATGGATCAGCTCCGGAGCGATCGTGCGCAGGCGGGCCAGCGCGTGGTGCGTCTGGCTCTTGACGTTGCCGACCGGGCAGCCTTGCGGGTGTAGGCCTCGGGGCTGCCGCCCCTGGACAGCCTGCCCCACTGCCCGACAACCTTGACCAGCACACTCTGCAGCAGGTCCTCGGCGAGATGGGCGTCTCCCGTGAGCAGGTACGCGGTCCGCATCAGAGCTTGCTGGCGGGCCGGCACGAACTCGCGGAAGCCGTCGTGACGGTCCAATGTGTTCTCCTCTCGCCCGTTCCCAACGCCATCCGGCGGGCGAAAGGTTGCACCCCGGCCCGCGGCGGATCCCGCCGCGCGTGCCGGTGGTCGCGAACCGTTCAGCGGTAGAGGTCGATCGCGCGCCGCATGGCGTCGCGGACCTGCTCGGGAGAGTCTCCCTGGCGCAGGCTGGTGAGGGCGGCGCCGCCGACCGCGCCGCACATGCCGCCGACCAGGGCCGCCGCGCCCACCCGGTCGAGCTCCTCGGGGCAGGCCCGGAGCAGCGCGTCGGTCAGCTCGGCGTGCGCGGCCAGGAAGCGCTGCAGCAGCCGGCCCTGCGCCGCGGGCGAGGAGGCCAGCACGTCGGCCCGCAGCCGCGCGGGCCCGCCGGCCAGGTCGGCCTCCCAGGTGCGGGCGATCATCTCCTCGATCGCCCGCGCCAGGAGTGCGGCGGGCTCCTCGCCGGGGCGCCGCCCGGCGAGCGCGGCCAGCCCGAGGTCCATCCGGACCTCGGTGTTGGCCAGCAGCACGTCCTCCTTCGTGGGGAAGTGCAGGAAGAAGGTGCGGGTGGACACGTCGGCCGCCGCGGCGATCTCGGCGACCGTGGTCCCGTCGTATCCCTGCCGCTCGAACAGCCTCAACGCCTCGGCGATGAGCGCTTCCCGCGTGCGCTGCTTCTTGCGTTCCCGGCGCCCCGGTTCCTCCACCATAGGGATCCCGATGCTAGTCGCATCGGCCCCCTGGGACGCCGCAAGAGGCGATCAAGGAACTAGCCGAGGCGGGCGAGCTCCTCCGCGCTGAGCTCCAGCGTGGCGGCGGCGACGGAGTCGAGGATGGTCTCGGGGCGGCTGGCGCCGGGGATCGGGATGACCACCGGGCTGCGGGCCAGCTCCCAGGCCAGGCAGACCTGCTGCGGCGAGACGCCGTGCGCGGCGGCGATCTCGGTGAAGGCGGCGTTGCGCTCGCGCAGTTCCCCGGTGCGGCCGATGCCGCCGAGCGGGGACCACGGCAGGAAGGCCAGCCCGAGCTCGGCGCACACGTCGATCTCGGGTTCGCTGGAGCGGAACCGCGGCGAGTACTCGTTCTGGACGCTGACCAGGCGGTCACCCAGGATGTCGTGGGCGAGCCTGATCTGCTCCGGGTCGGCGTTCGAGATGCCGGCCCGCTGGATCTTGCCGGCGTCGTGCAGCTCCTTCAGCGCGCCGATCGTCTCGGCGTACGGGACCTTCGGGTCGGGACGGTGGTGCTGGTAGAGCCCGATGCTGTCCACACCGAGGGCCTTCAGCGAGCGGTCGCACGCCTCCTTCAGGTACGACGGGCTGCCGTCGACGTCCCAGCCCCCCGGGGTGCGGGTGTGGCCGCCCTTGGTCGCGACGAGCACGGTGCCGGCGTCCCCGCCCCACATGGACAGGGCCCGGGCCACCAGGCGTTCGTTGTGGCCGACGTCCTCGTGGGAGGGCGTGTAGGCGTCGGCGGTGTCGATCAGGGTGACACCGGCGTCCAGGGCCGCGAGGAGGGTACGGATCGACTGCGCCTCGTCGGGCATGTGACCGGCCACCGACATGGGCATGGCCCCGAGCCCGATGACCCCGACCTGGAGGTTTCCGATGGCGCGCGTTGGCATGGCGTTGTGCATGGCAACACCTTGTCTGCTGGAGCGCACTCCAGGTCAAGCCGGCCGGGGACACGTTCGGCGAGCGGAGCGCCGATCGCGAGCGGTTCGCCCCGGTCGCGGCCCGCCCTGTCACGTCTCGGCGAGAGCGTCCACCGGCGTCGCCCGGGCCGCCCGCCGGCCGGGCAGGACCGAAGCGAGGACACCGGCGACGGCGGCCACGACGGTGACCCCGAGCGTCTGCGGCACCGACATGGCGAACTGGATGTTCTCGAGGTTCAGCTGGCCGCTGACCGCGTGGGCGCCGATCCAGCCGAAGAACGTCCCGGCGGCGATGCCGACGGCGGCGCCGGCGAGACTGAGCAGGGCCGCCTCGATGGCGAGCATCCAGCGCAGCTGCCGGCGTTGCAGTCCGAGGGCGCGCAGGAGCGCGGACTCGCGGGTACGTTCGAGCACCGACAGGCCGAGGGTGTTGCCGACGCCGACGAGCGCGATCAGGACCGCCACCGCGAGCAGCATGGTGGTCAGCGCCAGCAGCCGGTCCAGGGCCGTGTGGTAGACGGCCTTCGCCGACAGCCCACCGCCGACCTCCGCGCCGGTGAGGGGTTCGACGACGGTACGCAGCTGCGACCGCAGCTCGGTGATGTCGGCCCCCGGCCGGGCTTTCGCCCACACCGTTCCGACCGGGGCGCCGCCGTCGAGGGTCGAGAGGACGCGGGGCGCGACGATCAGCGCGTCGGCGGGTGCGAGGTGGTCGGCCTCGACCGGTAGGGTGACCGACCCGGACCGGCCGGTGACGGTGACCGGACTGCCGGCCCGGATGCCGGCGTCGGAGAGCAGGTACGGGTCGGCGAGGATGACCCCGGCGGTGATCGGCGGGTGCGGGACCGACACCAGGGCCATCGCGTCGGCGTCGGGACCCAGCGCCCGGACGCGCTTCGGTTTCCCGCCGCCTTCGAAGGTGACCCGCGCCGACCGTACCCCCGTGACGTCGGCGATCCCGGCGACCGCGGCGATGTCGTCGGCTGCGCGCGCCGGCAGCGGCCCGTCGAACATCGACACGGTGACGTCGACCGGGAAGCGGGCGTCGAGGTTGCTGTCGGCCGTCGCCTTCATGCTCGCCGCGCCGACCTGGAGGGCGACGACCAGCCCGACGGCGAGCATCAGCGCGGCACCGGTCGCGGCCGCCCGGCCGGGATTGCGCAGCGTGTTGTCGATGGCCAGCCGCGCGGTCGGGCCGGTACGACGCAGGGTCCAGCCCAGGCCGCGCAGCAGCGCGGGCAGGTACAACCCGACGGCGGAGAGCAGCCCGACGGCGCACACGAACGACCCGGCGACGGAGTACAGCAGCGCGAAGGCGGTGTCGGTGAAGCCGAGGCCGATCGCGGCCAGCCCGAGGACGACCATGGCGAGGGAACCGGTGCGGCGGACGAGTGACGTCCGGCGTCCGGTGGCGTCGCCGGCGACGGTGCGGAGCGCCTCCAGCGGTGCGATCATGGCCGCCCGTCGCGCCGGCACCAGTACCGACAGCACCGCGATCGCGACCCCGACGACGGCGACGGCGGTCACCTGCCCGGCCGGCACGGTGAGCGGCCCGCCCAGCACGACCGCGACCACGGCCGAGAGCGCCACGCCGAGCCCGACGCCGAGCAGCGCCCCGGTGGCGCCGATCGCGGTCGCCTCGACGAGCAGTCCGCGCCGGATATGGCCGCGTTGGGCGCCGACCGCCCGTAGCAGCCCGATCTGCCGGCGCCGCTGTGCGACCAGGATCAGGAACGTGTTCACGATCATGATGCCCCCGACCAGCAGGGCGACCGCGCCGAACACCAGCAGCAGGAGCTGGAAGAGGAACACGCCCTGGGTCTTCTCGGCCATCTTGCGCTGGGTGAACCCCGAGGACGTCTCCACCCGGTCGCCTCCGGCCACCGCCTTGACGTCTTCGGCGAGCCGGTCCTGCGGGACCGTGCCGTCGCCGATGACGAGGATCTCGGTCTGCAGCGACGTGTGGATCGAGTCCGCGGCGGAGTAGAACGACGGCGCGACGAAGGAGAACTGCGCCAGTCCGGCCAGCAGCTGGTTGCCCTCGTGGGTGAGGCCGGTGACGGTCAGCGTCGCCGAGGAGTTGCTGTCGTTGATCGTGATCCGGTCGCCGACGCCGAGGTTGAGCTGCCGCGCGGTGAGGGTGGTGAGGACGATCTCGTCGGGCGTCCCGGGCCAGCGCCCCTCGGTCAGGTCGGTCCAGCGCAGCTTCGGGTTGGCCGGCACCGACTGCTGCTGCACGTACTCGGAGGAGCCGGTCACCCGTCCGCGGGAGAGGAAGCTGAGGTCGGCCGAGGCGACCCCGGCCACGTCCGTGATCCGGGCGACCAGGCCGGCGTGCGCGGCCGGGTCGCCCGTGCCGACGGTGACCACGACGTCCGTCCCGGCGGTCCGGGCGATGACGCTCCGCTCGAACGCCGCCGTCTCACCGGCGAGGACGGTGACGGAGGCGGTGAGGTAACCGACGCTGATCATGATCGCGACGACGACGGCGATCACGCGGCGCGGGTTGTGGCGCAACTCGGCGAGCGCTGTGCGGGCCATGGGGAAGCGGGTCTGACGGCCGGTGGTCATGCGGCGAGCCTCCGCATCGCTCCCAGGACCGCGTCCGCGGTGGGGTCGTTCAGCTCGTCCACGATCCGGCCGTCGCTGAGCAGCAGCGCCCGGTCGGCGTACGACGCGGCGATCGGGTCGTGGGTCACCATCACGATCGTCTGGCCCAGCTCACGGCAGGAGCGGCGCAGGAAGCCCAGCAAGGTCGCCGCGGTCTGCGAGTCCAGGGCGCCGGTCGGCTCGTCGGCGAAGACCACCTCCGGTCCGGTCACCAGGGCACGCGCGATCGCGACCCGCTGCTGCTGCCCACCGGACAGCTCGGCGGGACGGTGGTCCAGACGGTCGCCGAGACCCAGCGAGTCCACGACGGCGGCGAGCCGGGCGGGGTCCGCCGGACGGCCCGCGAGATCCAGCGGCAGCAGGATGTTCTGCACCGCCGTCAACGTCGGGAGCAGGTTGAACGACTGGAACACGAACCCGATCCGGTCCCGCCGGACCCGGGTCAGCTGCCGGTCGTCGAGCGCGGAGATGTCCTGGCCGCCGATGTAGGCCTGGCCGCCGGTGGGCCGGTCCAGCCCGGCCAGGCAGTGCATGAACGTGGACTTGCCGGAGCCGGACGGGCCCATGACGGCGGTGAACGTCCCGCGCCCGAAGGCGGCCGTGACGCCACGCAGCGCGGGTACGGCCGTGTCGCCGGTGCCGTAGGTCTTGGTGAGGTCCCGTGCGGCGGCCGCGGATGTCGTGTCCTGCGGCTCTCTGCGGTCCACGGCGGAGCTGTGTGCGGTCATGAAAACCCCGTCTGTCGCTGCTGATTCCGTTGCGTGCCAACGTAGGCAGCCGCGGGCAGGAACAGATCGGTCCACGGTCCGGACCTCGGCACGGCGTCTACGACCGTGGTCGTAGGACCGTCGGGGTCGTGGGATGACGTGGCCGGGGGTTACCGGCGGTCCACTGTGGCCACGCCGGCCTCGAACGCGAAGAGCACCAAGGCGACCCGGTCGCGGCACTGCAGCTTCGACAGCAGGTTGCCGATGTGGGTCTTCACCGTGCCTTCGGCCATGTGCAGCCGGGCCGCGATCTCGGCGTTGGTGGCGCCGGACGCGACCGCGTCGAGCACCTCGACCTCCCGGGGAGTGATCAGCCCGAGGCGCTCGTCGGGGGCGGCCGGCCCGCCCGGCAACCGGTCGACGAAGTGAGCGATCAGCCGCCGGGTCGCGGACGGCGCGACGACCGAGCCGCCGGCGGCAACGCCGCGGACCGCCGCCAGCAGCTCCTCCTGGCGGGCGTCCTTGAGCAGGAACCCGGCCGCGCCGGCGCGCAGCGCCGCGAACACGTACTCGTCCAGATCGAACGTGGTCAGGATGAGCACTCGCGCCGGATGCCCGAGCCGGGTCAACCGCCTGGTCGCCTCGACGCCGTCCATGACCGGCATCCGGACGTCCATCAGTACCACGTCGGCGTCGACGCCTTGCAGCTTCGTGACGGCTTCCCGGCCGTCACCGGCCTCACCCACCACGGTCAGGTCGTCCTGCGTCTCGATCATCATCCGCAGCCCGGCGCGGACCAGCCGCTGGTCGTCGACGAGGAACAGGCCGAGCGTCATCCGCCCGCCGATCCCGTCGCACGGTGCGCCGGCAGGACCGCGTGCACTTCGAAGCCGCCGCCGGCGCGAGGGCCGGCGGTCAGGGTGCCGTCGTGCATCTGGACCCGCTCCCGCATCGCCGCCAGGCCCGTGCCCCGGCCGTCGGTGGCCGACGCCGCGCCGTACCCGTCGTCGCGGACGACGAGGTCGATCGCCCGCTCGCCGATGTCGAGCCGTACGTCGACCGCGGCGTCAGGCCCGGCATGCCGCAGCACGTTGGTCAGACTCTCCTGGACCAGGCGGTAGACCGTCATCCCGGCCACCGGGCCGACGTGCCGCCGGTTGCCGACGACCCGCAGCCGGACCCGGCCGTCGAGCCGGGACACCAGCTCGTCGATGTCGCCGATCCCGGGCGCCGGCCGGTAACTGGCTTCCGGTCGGTCGGCCGCCGCCGGTCCGTCGCCGCGCAGCATCGCGACCAGCTCCCGCAGGTCGTCGAGGGCCTCCCGGGCCGTCTCAGCGATGGTCTCCAGGATCTCCGGGGCACGCTGCGGGTGCCGCGCCGTCAGCGCCCGGCCGCCCTCGGCCTGGACCGCGATGACCGACAGCGAGTGCGCGACGATGTCGTGGACCTCCCGGGCCACCGCAGTGCGCTCCTCGGCCGCCGCCGCCTGGCCGGCACGTTCGTGCTCGGCCAGCGCCAACCGCTGCCGTTCGGCGCGTTCCCACTCCTGCCGCGCCCGAAGCTCCTCCCGCTCGCGGGTCCGCCGGCCGGCGACGAACGCGGCGACGACGACGGCGCCGCTGCCGGCGATCGCGGTCACCCAGTCCCTCAGGGTCGGCAATTCGGGACGGCTGGTCAGCCACCGGGCCGGCCCGACCACCGCCCCGGTCAGCGCCACCGCCAGAGCGGCCCGGGCCGGCCAGATCCTCGACCAGCGGGCCAGGCTGTGCACCACGACCGGCACCGCCACGACCGACAGCGTCGGATCGGCCAGCACCACGACGTGGACCACGGCCGCGACGGTCGACGCGGCCAGCGCCGCCCACGGGTGGGCCCGGCGCAGCACCAGCGGGGCGCACATCGCCACGACGAGCACCGTGTTGGGCAGGTGCGGGTAGACGGCGATACCGGCCGCGGCCAACCCGACGGCGAGCCGGGCGTCGAGGAGCAGGAGGCCGGCGGGGTGGGCGTCGAGGAGCAGCCGGCCGGCGGCGGAGCGGTGCGGAGAAGGCATGGCGCACACCACCGTAGACGAGATCGGACCCGCCGCCATCCGACCACGGTCGCAGTCAGCCGGCTGCGACGTATCCGCAGATCGCTGCGGGCCCAGCCCTTCGATCGCCTGGTTGGTGGGGTGCGCCCGGATCAGCGGGCGTCGAAGGCGGTCCTCGAGTCCAGGATGCCGGCGGCGTTGTCCTCCGCCCAGCCGGCCAGGGCGCGGACGACCTCCAGCAGGCTGAACCCGCGCGGGGTCAGCGCGTAGTCGACTCGCGGCGGCTTGGTGTCGTGGACCGTCCGTGTCACCAGGCCGTCCCGCTCCAGCCCCCGCAGTGTCGCGCTGAGCATGCGTTGGGTGATGGGCTCGCTCATCCGGCGCAGCTCGTTGAACCGCCGGGTGGTGTCGCCCAGCTGGCAGATGACGACCACCGACCACTTGTCACCGATCCGTTCGAGAACGTCGCGAACCAGGTCGCGGCCCTGCTCGCACAGATCGGCGGCGGTGTCGTCCAGCTCCGTGATCGGATGCGCCATGTCGCCCAGTATACGAGAGATACCTGGTTCCGCACAGGGTGGTTCTTTCGGGGATACCTGGGCACGTTGAAGTGCTCTCTTGTCACGTTCGCCGCAGCGCTGTCAAGGTACGAAATGCGAACCAGGTATACAAAGAGAACCATCTTGGAGCTGCGACTATGCGAGCAATCGGATTGTATGAGTTCGGCGGGCCCGACGTGCTGCGGGTCGTCGACCTGCCGGAGCCGCATGCCGGGCCCGGTGAGGTACGGGTGCGGGTGCGCGCGGCCGCGGTGAATCCGGCGGACACGCTGCTGCGCTCCGGCGTGCACGCGCGGGCCCTTGCCGGGGTGCCGGCTCCGTACGTGCCCGGGATGGACATCGCCGGCGTGATCGACGAGATCGGCCCGGGGGCGGAGACCGAGCTGTCCCCGGGCGAGCCGGTGATGGCCATGGTGATGCCGCTCGGCCCGGCCGCAGGCGGCTACGCCGAGTACGTGGTGCTGCCGGCCGGCTGGGTCGTCCCCGCGCCCGCGGGCACCGATCACGCGGCGGCGGCGACGCTGCCGATGAACGGGCTCACCGCGCAGTTGACGCTCGACCGGCTGGCGCTCGCCCCCGGCTCGGTCCTGGCCGTGATCGGGGCCGCCGGGACGCTCGGCGGGTACCTGGTCCAGCTGGGCAGGCACGCGGGGCTGACCGTGGTCGCCGATGCCGCGCCCGCCGACGAGTCCCTGGTCCGCCTGTCCGGCGCGGCCGACGTGGTGCCCCGGGGGTCCGATGTCGCCGGACGCATCCGGGACCGGTATCCCGACGGCGTGGCCGCGATCGCCGACACCGCGCTGGTCGGGCCGCGACTCCTCGACGCCGTACGTGACGGTGGCACGTACGCCCGGTTCCGTAGCAGCGGGGAGCCCGGCGCCCACGAGGTCGACGGCAACGGCCGGATCACGGTGCGGACGCCGTTCGTCCCCGACTACGCGGGCCGGACCGACAAGCTGCACCAGATCCGCCGGCTGGCCGAGGCCGGCGTGCTCACCCCGCGCATCGCGGCGACCCTCCCCGCCGCCGAGGCGCCCGCCGCGCACCGGCGCCTGGAGGCCGGCGGGCTGCGCGGCCGGCTCGTGCTCACCTTCTGACATCACTCACCATCACTGACAAGGAGTTAGCAGTCATGTCCGCACGTTTCGCAGGGAAAGTCATCCTGATCACCGGCGCCACCTCCGGCATGGGCCGTGCCGCCGCCGAGCGGATCGCGGCCGAGGGCGGGCGAGTCGTCCTGGCCGCACGCGGCAAGGACGCCGGCGACGCGCTGGCCGCCGAGCTGCGTTCCGCCGGAGGCGAGGCCACCTTCGTACCCGCCGATGTGACGGTGGAGGCGGAGGCGGCGGCGCTGGTCCGGCAGGCGGTCGAGCGGTACGGCCGGCTCGACGGCGCCTTCAACAACGTCGGCGCCGCCACCGCGATCGGCCCGGTGACCGACATCGGGGGCGACGCCTGGCAGGCCGACCTGGCGCTCAACCTCAGCAGCGTCTTCTTCGGCCTGAAGCACCAGATCCCCGCGCTGCGGGCCGCCGGCGGCGGCGCGATCGTGAACAACGCTTCCGTCCTCGGCGTCACCGGAGCGGCGGGCATGGCCTCCTACAGCGCCGCCAAGCACGGCGTGGTCGGGCTCACCCGCTCGGCGGCGCTCGACGTGGCCACGGCCGGCGTACGGATCAACGCCCTGGTCACCGGCGGCGTCGACACCCCGCTGACGCGGGCCAACCTGGGCCCGACGCCGGAGGAATCCCTGCGCGCGGCCGCGGCGATGCACCCGCTCGGCCGGATCGCCCAGCCGGACGAGATCGCGGCGTTCGTGGCGTTCCTGCTGAGCGACGAAGCCAGGTTCATCACCGGGGCCGCGCTCGCGATCGACGGCGGGATGACCGCCGCCTGACGAGCGGCGGCGAACGATCGAATTCATGCTCCGTGACTCCGTCACGGCAACCGCAGGAGGGTTCACCACATGAACGCGACAGGCAACGACGACGCGTTGCGGCGCCTTGTCGACATCGAAGAGATCAAGCAGCTCAAGGCGCGCTACTTCCGGTTCCATGACACCAAGGACTGGGACGGATGGCTCAGGCTGTTCACACCGGAGATCCACCTCGAAGTCGACGGGACGGTGCTCCGCGATCCCGCCGAGCTGGTCCGCATCACCAGCGGCTGGAACGGGAACGCGATCGCGGTCCACCGGGGCTTCATGCCCGAGATCGACATCACCGGTCCCGACACCGCCACCGGTGTCTGGAGTATGGACGACTATCTCGAATGGCCCGAGAAGGACGGCCTGCCGCAGGGAATGCGGGGCTACGGGCACTACCACGAGGAATACCGGAAGATCGATGGCAAGTGGCTGATCAGCCGCTTGCGCCTGGATCGCCTGAAGCTCGAGGTCTTCGAGGGCGGCCTGCCTCCCGTGTGAGGTCGATCCAAAATGCCGGTCTTTTGAGCGTTCTCCTTGCGCGACCGGAGGTACTCGTGTTTGAGTACTCATATGCGAGCAACCCGTCTGTTCATCCTCGGCGCCCTGGCCGACGGCGGCCCCATGCACGGGCACCGGATCCGGGCCGCCGCGCAGGTGGACCGGGTCGAGCTGTGGGCGGACGTCAAGCCCGGGTCGCTGTACGGCGCGTTGCGCCGGATGGCCGACGAAGGCGTGGTGGAGGTGGTCCGCACCGAGCAGGAAGGCAACCTGCCAGCCCGCACGGTGTACGGCATCACCGGCAAGGGCCGGGCGGAGCTGGTCTCGCTGATCAGATCCGTCCTCGCCGACACGAAACTCCGGCCGGATCCGATCCAGCTGGTGCTCCTGCACGGCGGCGAGATCGGCCCCGACGAGCTGCGCGCCGCCGTCCAGCGGCGGCGCGACGCCTACGCCACCCAGCTCGGCTTCTGGCGCAACCTGCGCACCGAGGCCGAGCCGTACCTGACCAGGCTGGAGGCCGTCGCCTTCGACTACACCCTGATGCGCCTGGAGACGGAGCTGGCCTGGCACGACCGGCTGCTCGCGGAGCTCACGGACACGACCGGACAGCCCTGACGGCTTCGGGCGCGCCTCGAAGCCGCGCCCTCTACCAGGAGGCGGGAACCATGTCCCTTCGGCGCCTGAACGTCGCCGTGATCGGCGGCGGGATCGGCGGGCTCTGCCTGGCGCAGGGCCTGAGACGCGCCGGCGTGCCGGTCACCGTGTACGAACGCGACCGCACCGCCGACTCACGGCTCCAGGGCTTCCGGCTGAACATCGATCCGGCCGGGAGCCTCGCCCTGCACGCCTGCCTGCCACCCGCCCTGTGGGAGCTGCTGGTGGCCACCGCCGGCGATCCGGGCCCCGGCATCAGCTTCCTCGACGAACGGATGCGGCCACTCGTGCGCATCGGCCGGAACGACCGCGAACCAGACCCGCTGGACCCCACGACCGGCCGGCACGCGGTCAGCCGCGTCACCCTGCGCAGGCTGCTGCTGGCCGGCCTGGACGACGTCGTCCGCTTCGGCAAGGAGTGCACCGGCTTCACCCCGACGGACGACGGGACGGTCACGGCCACGTTCGCCGACGGCACCACCGCGACCGCCGACGTGCTCGTCGCGGCCGACGGTGCCGGCTCCCGGGTATGGGCGCAGCTCCACCCCGCGGCCGGCCGCGCCACCCTGCCCGCGACGGCCGTCGCCGGCAAGCTCTTCCTCACCGAGGACACCCGGCGATGGCTGCCGCAACGGCTGCTGGCCGGCATGAACGTCTTCTGGCCACCCCGCGACTTCCTGTTCACCGCGATCTTCCACAGGCGCGAGGCCCCGGCGTCGATCGCCGCCCGGCTCGGCGACCGGGTACGCGAGCTCGGCCTGGACCCCGACCGCCTGCTGGCCGACGCGCATGACGACGACTACGTGCTGTGGGCTTTCATCGCGCACCGCGACTCCCTGCCCGCGGACTTCACGCCCAAGGCCCAGGCCGATCCGGCCGCGGTGCGCGAACTGCTGGCCCGGCGGACGGCCGGCTGGCATCCCGACCTGCGCCGGCTGCTCGCCGACTCGACCCCGGACACCCTCTACCAGACCGAGTTCAGCGCGGCCGTCCCCCTCCGGCCGTGGCAGACGGGCAACGTCACCGGGCTCGGGGACGCCGTGCACCACATGCCCCCGGTCGGCGGGCTCGGCGGCAACACGGCGCTGCGCGACGCGCACCGGCTCTGCGCCGCGCTCACCGCCGCCGACCGCGGCGACATGCCGCTGCGGCAGGCGTTGCACGCGTACGAGGCGGAGATGCTGCGCCACGGGTTCCGGACCGTCCGCGAGGTCGTCCGCAACACCGGCGCCGCGATCGCCCGCAGCCCCGTCAGACGGTCGGCGAGCCGGTGGTTCTTCCGCGCCTGCGGAGCCGTCCCGCCCCTCGGCCGGGCGGTGTTCGGGGAGCACTGACGTCGCCGCCCGCGCGGGAGAGAACGACTCCGGCGATCGCGAGGCCGCCGCCCGCGATTGTTCCAGCCGACCGGGTTCGAGCCGACCGGCTCGGCCGGCCGCACCGCGCCGGGGGACGTCGACCGCACGGGGACCCCAGGAGCGCCGCCGCGGCGTGCTCCGTTCCGCCGGCCTTCCGGCCCGCCCGCCGGCTCGACGACGTGATCGTCAGGGGCGGACGCGGGCGACGCCCGCCAGCACCCCGCCCTTGGCCAGGCCCGGCGGCACGTACGGGTCGTCGTTGCGCCAGTCCTGGACGGGTACGACCCCGGGCTCCAGCAGCTCCAGCCCGTCGAAATAGCCTCGTACGGTCTCGCGGTCGCGCCAGGCGATGGACCCCGACGCGGAGCGCCGGTAGACGCCCTGGGCCTCGGCCATCTTGTCGGCCTCACCGGCCTCCGGCTCGATGTAGCTGTGCGAGATCACCAGGTGGCCACCGGGCACCAGGGCGTCGCGCAGGGTGGCGACGATCGCGGCGACCTCGTCGTCGTCCTGGAAGAAGTGGAAGACGGCGGCCACGACGATCGCGACCGGGCGGCTGAAGTCGAGGTGGGCCGCCGCGGCCTTCAGGATGTCCGCGGGCCGGTGCAGGTCGCCGTCGAGCACGAAGGTGTCGGGGTTGTCGGCGAGCAGGGCCTGGGCGTGGGTCAGCACGATCGGGTCGTTGTCGACGTACACGACCTTCGAGCCGGGTGCGGCGCGCCGCGCCACCTGGTGCACGTTGTCCTGCGTGGGCAGGCCCGTGCCGATGTCGAGGAACTGCCGCACTCCGGACTCGGCGATGTGCCGTACGGCGCGAATGAGGAAGCCCCGGTTGGCGCGGGCCATCTCGCGCACGTCGGCGCCGCTCTCGCGGGCGAGCCCGACGATCTGCTCGGCCGCCTCCCGATCGGCGTGGAAGTTGTCCTTCCCGCCCAGGTAGTAGTCGTACATCCGCGCGACACTGGGAATCGTGGGGTCGATGCCCGGTGGAGCCTGCTCGTCCGCCATTGCCCTGCCTTCCTCGCCTGCACGGGATCATACGAGGAAACCCGGCCTTCTTGTGATCTTCCACCGCAGAATCCGCGCCGTTCACCGGATCGCCCGCGCTCAGGCGCGCGCCCAGGCGAGCACCTGAGCCGCCAGGTCCCCGCCCGACTCGAGCCCC
The DNA here is from genome assembly GCF_040674815.1 of Nonomuraea sp. NPDC049709. Taxonomy (NCBI): domain Bacteria; kingdom Bacillati; phylum Actinomycetota; class Actinomycetes; order Streptosporangiales; family Streptosporangiaceae; genus Nonomuraea; species Nonomuraea sp. NPDC049709. Next base: position 48,543 of record NZ_JBFANM010000024.1, on the reverse strand, counting down.
GACTCGCACCCCGACTCGAACACGGTCGGGATCAGCGCGCGCCCCTGAGTGGCGTCCGCCACCGCGTCGTCGATCCACTCCGGTGGCGCGCCGCGCTCCCGCAACCGGCGTACGCGCTCGTCGTCGTGGCAGTCGAGCAGCGCCCAGCGCACCGGCCCCACCCACCGCGCCCCCGGCGCGGCCTCGGCGGCGTCGGGGATCGGGCACAGCAGCAGCACGGGGTGCCCGGCCCGGCGCACCATGGTCACGATGCGCCGCCACATCCGGTCGTAGGCCGGCCACACGGGCGCGGCCGCCGGCTCGGCGATGGGCACCCCGATCAGCTCGCCGTCCTCGAGCAGCTCGTCCATGTCCATCACGGCCAGGCCGCCGGCGGCCCTGAGCAGGTGGGGGAGCAGGGTCGTCTTGCCCGCGCCGGGGGCGCCCGCGAGGAGGCGGAGAGGTGCGAGATGATCGTCCATCCGGCCGATCGTACCGGCCCGGACGCGTTGTACCTACTGGTATGTATGCTCGTCGTCATGGACACGAGGGAACGGCTCATTCAGAGCACCCGCGAGCTGCTGTGGGAGCGCGGCTACACGGGCACCAGCCCGAAGGCGATCCAGGAGCGGTCCGGCGCCGGCCAGGGGAGCATGTACCACCACTTCCACGGCAAGCCCGACCTGGCGCTGGCCGCGATCGGCCGCAGCGCCGAGGAGCTGAGGGACAGGGCGGAGGCCGCGTTCGCCGGCCCCGGCACCGTGGTCGAGCGGGTCGCGGCCTACCTGCGGCGGGAACGGGACGCGCTGAAGGGTTGCCCGGTCGGCCGCCTCACCCAGGACCACGCCGTGATGGCGGACCCGGACCTGCGCCGGCCGATCGAGGAGACCTTCGCCTGGCTGACCGACCGGCTGGCCGGGCTGCTGGCGCGGGGCCGCGCAAGCGGCGAGCTCGACGCCGGGCTCGACCCCGTGGCCACGGCCACCGCGCTCGTCGCGGTGCTGCAGGGCGGCTACGTGCTGGCTCGCGCCGCCGGCTCGGCCGACGTGTACGCCCAGGCGGTCGAGGGCGCCCTCGGCCTGCTCACCCTCCGGAAGGAGAACGCCTGACATGCCCTTCGTCCGCATAGACGCATTGACCGCCGACATCGACCGGCTCGACGCGCTCGGCCGCGCCGTGCACGACGCCCTCGTCGAGACCGTCGGCATCCCGCCCGACGACCGCTTCCAGGTCCTGACCGGCCACGACGGCAGGACCAGCACGCTGCGGTACGACGACTTCCCCGGCGTGCACCGCGACGACGGGCTCGTGTACGTCGCGATCACGCTGCGCTCCGGCCGCACGCCCGCGCAGAAGCAGGCGCTCTACCGGCGGATCGCCGAGCTCGCCCACGACTACGCGGGCACGGAGCCGCGCAACGTGTTCGTCACCCTGACCGAGAACGAGTCCGCCGACTGGTCCTTCGGCCACGGGGTGGCGCAGTACATCGAGCCGTCCTGAGGCGGACGGCCGTCGCCGCGCGCACCCTGAGGTGTGTTCCGTGGAGCTCGCAGGCCCGTGCGTAGAATGCCCGGATGCAGACGCCGCTCAGGTACGCCGCCGCCGGCTCCGTGCTGGCCGCGCTCCTCGTCGGTGTCGGACCCGCCCGGGCCGAGCCGCCCACCTGGCACGACCTGTTCCCCGGGCTGCCCCGCGACCTTCCCCACCAGGCCGGAGGGCCCGTCATCACCGACGGCCGCCACCTGCCCGGTACGGTGCCGCCCGGCGTGTACCTGGCCTCGGCCGGCCACTGCCGTTTCACCTTTGAGCTGACCCGCGAGGCGCGGCAGGGGAACCGGATCACGCTGTCGGCGGACACCTCCGGACCGGAGCCGCGCGGCCCGAAGCACCTCATCGTCCACGAAGAGGGCGAGGACGGCATCATCGCCGCGTACGTCCTCTCCGGCGGGTGCGAGTGGAGGCGGGTCGGCGGCGTCGAGGACGCGCGGCGGTGGTTCAGCGAGTACGCCGGCTCCTGACGGGCCGGTCAGCGGTGCGGCCGTGACCCGGGGCCGGCTCGCCGAGCCACCGGTCGAACCACGCACGCGTACGCCGGAGCACGTCGAGCCGGTGGCCGCGCTCCCTGAACGCGTGCCCCTCTCGCGGGTAGACCACGAACTCGTGCTCGACGCCGAAGCGCAGCAGCGCCCGGTGGAAGAACGTCGCCTGGCCGAGGGGCACGTTCGTGTCGTTCTCGCCGTGCAGGATCAGCACCGGCGTACGGACCTTCGAGGCGTACGAGATCGGGCTGAGCTCGTCATGGCGGTGCGGCCCCGGCCCCTCCCAGCCGACGCTGCCGCCCAGCCCCGCCTCCAGCGTGCCGAGCTCCCCGGTCGCCGCCTGCATTCCCCAGTCGCTGATCCCGGCGCCCATGATCGCCGCCCTGAACCGATCGGTCTGCCCCACCGCCCAGGCCGCCATGAAGCCGCCGTGGCTCCACCCGCCGATCCCGAGCCGATCCGGATCCGCGACCCCGGCGTCGATCAGCGTGTCGATCCCGCTGCTGATGTCGGACCATTCGTCCAGGCCGACCCGGCCCGCCACCGCCGCCGCGAACGCGTGGCCATGGCCCTCACCGCCACGGGGATTGGGCAGGAAGACCGCGTACCCGGCGGTCGCGAGCCACTGCCCCGGGGGGAACGAGCCACCGCCGAACTCGTCGGCGTGCCGCGCGTACGGGCCGCCGTGCACCAGGGTGACCAGCGGGAAGGGGCCGTCCTGGCGGCGCCGGCCCGGCGGCAGGATCAGCAGCCCGTCGAGGCCGAGCCCGTCACCGGCCCGGTAGGACAGGCGTTCCTGCGCTCCCCACCTGATCCGGCGCAGCTCCGGCGTGGTGTCGCCGAGCCGGATCAGCGGGCCGGCGGGCGGTCCGGAGTGGACGCTGCGCGGAGCGTGGGCGGTGCTCGCCACCACCGCGATCGCCGCACCCGAGCGGCTCGCGGTGAGCGAGTCGAGCCGGCCGGCCCTGGTGGACACGCGCTCGAAGCGCCGCGAACCGGGGTCCAGCCGGTATACGGCGGTGTCGAGCCCGTCGGCGAACAGCGCCAGCGCGGAGCCGGACGCGGTCTGTGCCAGCTCGGCGGGGCAGACGTTCATGTCCGAGGTCAGGTTGCGATGCTCACCCGCCGGGCCGGAGACCGCGACGTCGAACACGGCGCAGCCGCCGACCGGACCGGGCGGGGTCACCGCCAGATAGGCCACGTGCCAGCCGTCCCGCGCGAGCCACCAGCAGGGCGAGCGGGCCTCGAGCTCGACCCCGCCGAGACCGCGGACCGCCCCGGTCCCGGGATCCACCACGTGGAGCTCGGCGGTGTACGTGCCGGGATCGACCTCCGGGCACGCCCAGCTGATCACCGCCAGCGGGCCGCCGTCCGGTCGCTGGACCGCCTCGACGACGTGCCGGTCGCCGAGCCCGTCCACCGCCCGCAGCTCGCGCGTGCCGAGATCGAGCAGGCGCAACCGGTCGTTGCGCCCGCTCTTCCCCCACACCAGCGCGTCGCCACACCCGTCCGCGTCGTCGGGCTCGTCCGTGGCGATCACGGCGACCGTCCGGCCGTCGGCGAGCGGCTCGTGGCCGGAGATCCTGCCCCGCCAGGTGGTCAGGGGCTCGGACGCGCCGCCGTCGAGGCGTACCCGGTGCAGTTGCCCGTCCGACCGGAAGAAGATCGACATCGAGTCCGGCGCCCACCTCGGAGCGCCCTCGCACCCCGTGCCGCAGGGCAGCCGCGCGGGAGGCGAGCCTGCCGACGCCACCCACAGCTCGCCGGCCGGGGCCGGCACGTACGCGACCCGGGAGCCGTCCGGGGAGATCACCGGGGACCGTGGCAGGGCGGCGTCGACGAACAGCTCGGCGGTGACCTGCGGCGTGCGGTCGGTCACGCCGGGGACCGGTCCGTTCGCAGGAAGTCGGGGGCCGCGCCGTTCCAGGCGGGGGCGTTCAGCGTGTTCAGGGCCGTGACGATCTTCCGCTCCTCGTAGGTGAAGTGTGACTCCAGCAGCGCGGCCAGGCCGTCCAGCTCGGCCCGTACGTCCCGGGGCCGTGCCGCCGCGTCCGTGTCCAGGGTGTCGAGCAGCTCTTGCAGCTTGCGGAGGATCTCGCTGACCTGGTGGTGGTCGCGGGTCAGCTCCTCCAGCACGGGGCGCAGCTCGGGGAACTGCTCGGCGAGGGTGGGAAACGCGGCGGCGTCCTCGCCCGTGTGATGGCGCTCCAGGGCGGAGCAGAAGGCCAGGCAGTGAGCCCGGAGGTCGCGGGGGCGTCCGGCGTGGCCCGCCAGGTGGGCGTCGATGCCCTCGCGGAGCCCGGCCAGCTCGTCGCGGAGCCAGGAGTGCACGCTGATCAGCTGATCGCCGAAGGCCTTGAGCCGGTGGTCGGGGGTCACGCGTGTCCCACACGCCAGACGACGTCGTCGAGGAAGCTCTCGATGGCCGTGGTCACCCGCCCGAGCGCCTCGGTGCTCTCGTGCAGGGGGCCCGGCAGCATCAGGCCGTGGTCGCCGCCGTCGATCTCCAGCACGTACGGCGTGAGCTCCCGCGCCACCGCCCCGTCCCAGGAGGGGTCCGCCGTGCCGCCGATCAGCAGGAACGGCGCCGTGGCCCGGCGCAGCGCGTCCAGGCAGGCGGGCCGGGTGATCAGCGGTGTCAGCCACACCGCCGGCAGGCCGCGATCCGCCGCCACGGCCGCGCCGAACGAGCCGAGCGACTTGCCGATCAGCAGCGGCCCGGGCAGCGGCTCCACGACGGGTTCGACCTGCCCATGGACCCAGGACGGCCACTCCTCCAGGGGATGGTCCTCCGGCGCGGCCCAGCGGATCAGTTCGAGGCGGGCACCACGACGGGCGGCCGCCTGGCCCGCGTAGAAGAGCATGCCCACCTGCGGTCCGTAGTTCCGGCCGGGGATCACGACGGCGTGCCGGTCCTGCCGTGCTTGGCTCATGAGCGAACGCTATCGGCCTCCCGCACCGGCACTCCAGCCCCGGGCCGGCGGGACAGGCGGGCGCGGACCCAGCCGGTGATCGACGGCCCGCCCGCGAAGCACCACAGCGCGATCACCGGGTCGCAGATCGCGCAGCCGAAGGAGGAGTGCTCGGCGAAGGGCAGGATGGGGCTGCCCTTCAGGTGGTGCACCACGTCCCAGGCGGTGTGCAGCAGCCAGCCGATGCCGATGAAGGTCCAGCTCTCCAGCCCCCGGTACGCCACGTAACTCATGACGACCGGCAGGACGAACTCCCAGTAGCCGAGCCCGCCGCCGCTGAGATAGGCCGCGCCCGCGCCGCCCACCACGACGGCATTGAGGCGGCGCCGGTGCGGCTCGGGGACCAGGGACATGCAGCAGACGGCGATGAGGCCGATCACGATCGGCATGATGAAGGACAGCATGGGAAGCGACATTCCGTTCTGCGAGCAGGTGTGATGGGGGCGTCGTCAGCGGGGGCGGACCTGGTCGGCTCGCTCCGCCGTCGCGGCCGGCCGCCGGACGGCCAGCCGCCGCACGGCCAGCAGCCCGCCGATTCCCGGCAGCAGCGCCAGGCCGGTCGTGGCCAGGGTGCGCCGCGGGTCGCGGGCGGCGGCGATGACGGTGAACAGGTACGCGCAGCCGTGGAGGGGGCCCATGAGGGAGGAGACAGCGGGCAGGTGCGCGGTGGCGAGGTTGCCCAGCAGGATGACGAGCGAGCCGAGCTCGACCGCGGCGGCGATGCGCAGGGGCTGTCCGGTACGGCTCACGCTCACACTCCCGTCGTGGAGCCGGGGCGGACGATCATCAGGACCGTCACGATGGCCCAGAGCAGGTTGAAGACGCCGGTGAGCATGCCCAGGCGGGCCGTGGCGGCCCGTACCGTCGAGGTGCCGGTGCCGGTGCCGGTGCCGGTGCCGGTGCCGGTGCCGGTGTCGGTGTCGGTGCCGGTGTCGGCCAGGTCGGTGAGGAGGCGCTCCTGGCCGGGGAGGACGAGCAGCGCGAGGACGCCGGCCGCCGCGGCGGTGAGCACGATCGAGGTGATCAGCCACGCGTCGGTGAGGACCCCGAGACTGCCGGCAGTGGCGAAGCCGAAGACCGGCACGGCCAGCCCGACGACGGAGTAGACGCGGCAGATGCGGTGCAGCAGCCGCGCGGAGGCGAGGGCGGGCGAGACCGGCCCGTCCTCCTGGGCGCGGCGCACCGCCGTCGGGAACATGCTGGCCGCCACGGTCACCGGACCGATGGCGATGATGGCGGCCAGGACGTGTACGGAGAGGAAGAGCTTCGTCATCGGCCGGCCCCGGACCCCCTCTGCCCGGTCACCTTGGTGGCGTTCCGGACGACGTCCATCGGGTCGGAACCATCGAACAGAACCGCTTGAGCACGCATACGTGCAGCTCCAATCTCCGTGTGGCGGAATCGTGCGGAGCAAGGCTAGAACGGCCGTCCGTCGGCGCCCCATGGGCTGAATCGACAATTTCCAACGGGTTCTCGCCACCCGGCACGGCCTGGAAAATTTGGCCAGGCAACTGCCTGACCTGCTCTTTCGTGGATGGCGAGTTCTCGCCTACCGTGTCCCCATGCACACGGTGGCGGTCCTGGCTCTGGACCATGTGGTGGCGGCCGACATGGCGACCCCGATCGAGGCGTTCGGGCGTGCCCGGCTGGCCGACGGGCGCCGCCCGTACCGCGTCCTGGTCTGCGCGGCCACGCCGCAGGTGGTCACCGACACCTTCACGATCATCGCCCCGCACGGCCTCGAGGCGCTCCGGGAGGCCGACACGATCATGGTGCCGGGCTGCTCCGAGCAGGGCTCGCCGCCCGGGCCCGAGGTGCGCGACGCCCTGCGCGCCGCGGCGGCCGCCGGCACCCGGATCGCCTCCATCTGCGCGGGAGCGTTCACCCTGGCCGAGGCCGGGCTGCTGGACGGGCTGAGCGCGACCACGCACTGGGTGGCCGCCCACCGGCTGGCCGAGCGGTTCCCGCTGGTGGACGTGCGGCCCGACGTGCTGTACGTCGACAACGGGCAGATCCTGACCTCCGCCGGGGCCGCCGCCGGTCTGGACCTGTGCCTGCACATCATCCGGCGGGACCTCGGCTCGGCGGTGGCCGCCGACTCGGCCCGGCTGTCGGTGATGCCTCTGGAGCGGGAGGGCGGGCAGGCGCAGTTCATCGTGCACGCCCAGCCGCCCGTGCCGCAGGGGTCGCTGCTGGAGCCGGTGCTGTCCTGGATCGAGGACAACCTCGCTCAGGAGGTCACCCTCGCGGACATGGCCGTGCGCGGCGGGCTCAGCGAGCGTACGTTCAGCCGGCGGTTCCGGGAGCACACCGGCACCACGCCGCTGCAGTGGCTGCTGCGGGCCCGCGTACGCCGGGCGCAGTTCCTGCTGGAGACCACCGACCACGGCGTCGAGCGCATCGCGGCGCAGGCCGGGTTCGGCTCGGCGACCGCCTTCCGCGAGCGGTTCAAGCGCGTTGTCGGCGTCACCCCGCAGTCCTACCGCGCCTCCTTCCGCGCCGCGCCGGATCCGGGCGGCAGGGTGAGCCGGCCTTGACCGTGTCCCGGTCCCGGGAGGCGATGGCCGGGAAGGGGGTCAGCGGGTGGCCGGCGGGTCCTCCCAGTCGAGGGGGACGCCGAAGGTCTCGTGCAGGCCGGTGCGGCCCGCGTCCGTGAGCTTGACCACCCGCCGGGCCCGTCCCCGGCGCAGCCAATCCAGCGCGAACAGCCGGTTCGCCAGGGCCGCGCCGAGCGCCCCCGCGAGGTGGTGGCGGTTCTCGCCCCAGTCGACGCAGTACCGGATCGCCGGCCGCCGCCGCGAGAACTCCTCGGTGGTGATCCCGAACGCGCCCAGCTCGACGAGACCGGCGGGGGTGATCCGGTAGCTCCCGTCGGTGCCGGCCAGCACGCCCCCATCGACCAGCGCGGCCAGCAGCGCCACCCCGAGCCGCCCGGCCAGGTGGTCGTAGCACAGCCGGGCACGCAGCAGCGCGTGGGCGCGCACGCTCTCGCCCAGCGACCGGACCGGCAGCGGCCGGGCGATCCTGGCCAGCTCCTCCAGCGCCCGCGCCACGTCGGTGCTGGCCAGGCGGTAGTAGCGGTGGCGGCCGTCATGCTCGACGGTGAGCAGCTTCGCCTCGCGCAGCCGCGCCAGGTGACCGCTGATGGTGGACACGCTCACCCCGGCCTCCGCGGCCAGCGCTCCGGCCGGCAGCACCCCGCCGTCGGCCAGCGCGCGCAGCACCTTGGTCCGTGACGGATCGCCGATGGCCGCCGCCACCTCGGCGATGTCGGTCTCCGATGCCGAGTCCCACATCCCGCCAGTGTAGGACGACGACATTTCGGCGTTCACCGTAGTACTTCAGTCCAAGACTGGAACCATGACAGCCACCACCCGCGAACCCACCCCGTCCCGCCCGGACGCCGGCCGGCTGCCGCTCGTCGCGATCTGCCTCGGCTATTTCCTGGTCATCCTGGACGTCACCGTGGTCACGGTCGCGATCCCCGTGATCGGCACCGACCTGCACGCCGGGCTGAGCGCGCTGCAGTGGGTCGCCGACGGTTACACGCTCGCCTTCGCCGGGCTGCTGCTGTTCTGCGGCGGGCTCAACGACCGGCTCGGCGGGAAGCCGGTCTTCCTCGCCGGACTGGTGGTGTTCACCCTCGCCTCGGCCTGTTGCGGGCTGGCCCCGTCGGCCGGTGCGCTGATCGGCGCGCGGCTGGTGCAGGGCGCCGGCGCCGCGCTGATGGTGCCGGCCTCGCTCGCGTTGCTGCGCAACGCCTATCCCGACCGGCGGGCGCGGGCCCGTGCCTTCGGCGCGTGGGGGATGGTCGCCGGGATCGCCGCGGCCGCCGGCCCGGTGCTCGGGGGCGTGCTGGTGGACGCCGCCGGCTGGCGGTGGGCGTTCTTCGCCAACCTCCCGTTCGGGGTGCTCGGCTTCCTGCTGACCAGGAGGTACGTGCCCGCCCCCGCCCCGGTCGGCCCCCGGTCCGGCCTGGACGTGCCGGCCCAGGTGGCGGGCGCGCTGTGCCTCGCCGGGCTGACCTCGGCGCTGATCGAGGCCGGGGCGCGCGGCTGGGCGTCCCCGCTGGTGCTGGGCGGCCTCGGCCTGTCCGCGCTCGCGCTGCCGGCCTTCGTCCTGCTCGAACGCGGGTCGCGGGCGCCGATGCTGCCGCTGGAGCTGTTCGGCGGCCGGCGGTTTTCGGCGTCGGCGGTCGTCGGGGTGCTGCTCAACCTCGGGTTCTACGGGCTGCTGTTCGCCGCGCCGCTGTTCTTCGAGCGCGTCCGGCACCTGGGCGCCCTGATGACGGGGCTGGCCCTGCTGCCGATGGCGTTGATGCCCGTGATCTCCTCGCCGCTGAGCGGCCAGGTCGCCGCGCGTACGGGGCCGCACGTGCCGATGGCGCTCGGGCTCGTCATGGGCGGGGCCGGGCTGCTCGGCCACCTGCTGGCCGGCCCGGACACGAGCTACGGGTCGCTGGTGGCGCCGATGATGCTCACCGGCTTCGGGACCGGCTTCACGATGCCGGCCGCCACCTCGGCGATCATGGAGGCGGCGCCGGCCGAGCTCGGCGGCGCGGCGTCCGCGGTGTTCAACGCCGCCCGCCAGACCGGCAGCGCGATCGGGGTGGCCCTGGCCGGCACGCTGGTCGCGGGCGGCGGGCTGGTGGGCGGCCTGCACGCCACCGCCGTCGTCGGCGGCCTCGGCTTCCTGGCCGCCGCCGCGCTCACCCTCCTCGCCTTCTGAACCGCCGGCCGCCGCCAGACGAGGCCGGCCTCGTAGGCCGCGATGGCCAGGTGCACGCGGGCGCGGGCGCCGGGCCGGCGATCGGCGGTGGCACGCTCATGATCGATGGTGGCCACGCTGCTCGGGCTGTCGTTCGGGGTGATCCTGCGTAAGGCGGCGGTGGCCGACCGCAGCCCTGGTGGCGCTCGTTCTTGCCGATCGTGAGAGGCGCTGGACGGCGGCGTCAGGGCGCCGGAGCCTCGTCCAGGTGGATGCGCCCCCCGCTGTGGTCCAGGATGGTGAGGAGCTCCACGGGACCCTCGTGGGCGCCGATCGAATGCGGCGTCATGGTGGAGAACTCCGCCGCGTCGCCCGCCTCGACCAGGATCGTGCGCTCGCCCAGGTGCAGCCGGGCGGTCCCGGACAGCACGGTGAACCACTCGTGGCCGGGGTGCACCTTCAGGTGCTCGGCGCCGGCGGGCCGGTCGGGGGTGATGCGCAGCTTCGCCACGGTCACCCCGTGGAGGGAGCGCTCGCGCGACAGGAGCCAGCTCGTCAGCCCGGGCGTGTGACAGGGCTGCGGCCGGATCACCACGTCCTGGTCGTCGGCGGACTCCACGAGCTGGTCGAGCGTGGTGTCCAGGGCCCGGGCGATGGGGACGAGCTGGTCGAGCGCGATCCTGCGGCGCCCGGTCTCGATGCGGCTCAGGTTGGACGGGCTGATGTGGCAGCGGGCCGCGAGCACGTCCAGCGACCAGCCGCGCGCCAGCCGCAGGCCGCGGATGCGCTGCCTGATCACGCTGTCCAGGTCGAAGTCTTGCGTCATGGGCAAGAGTGTATGCCCCTCGGGCATGGGCCCGCTGGAGCCCTCGTGGACCGGTCAACTGGTGACCCCGAGGCGGGCGCGTACCTTGGCGAGGAGGTCGTGCGGGAGCGGGGCGTAGCCGTACAGGGAGAGGTTGGACTGGCCGGCGTCGCCGGCGGTGTAGCGCAGGAAGGCCCGCACCAGCGGGTCGGTGTTCTGCGAGCAGGCGATCTCGTAGGTGACCAGGACGATCGGGTAGGCGGCCCGGACCTTGGTCCGGTAGTCGAAGCGCACCACCAGGTCGTCGTCCCTGCCGACGATCTTGGCGCCTTCCAGGGCCTTGGAGGCGCTCTGGGGCGAGAGCGCGACGAACTGGCCGGAGGCGTTGCGGACCCGGGCGGTCTGCAAGCGGGCCTCGCTGGCGAAGCCGTACTCCACGTATCCGATGGAGTTCACGGTGTGCTGGACGGCCTTGGTGATCCCGGTGGAGCCGGTGACGCTCTGCCCGGCACCGTTCCACTTCCTGGACGGCCGGTGCGGCCAGTGGCCCGTCGCCTTGAGGTAACTGGTGAAGTTGTGGGTCGTGCCCGAGTCGTCGGCGCGGTGGAAGACCCGGATGTCGGTGCGCGGCAGGCGCCTGCCGGGGTTGTCGGCGACGATCTGCGGGGCGTCCCACCTGGTGATCCGCCCGTTGAAGATGCCGGTCGTGGTGGTCGGTGAGAGCTTGAGATCCGGTACGGACGGCACGTTGTAGGCCAGCGCGATGGGCCCCACGACCATGGGCAGGTGTACGGCGCGGTTGCCGCAGCGCCGGTCGGCCCGCACCTGCTCGCAGGGCCGCATCGCGACGTCGGAGCCGGCGAACGCGGTGGTGCCCGCGACGAAGTCACGGATCCCGGCCCCCGATCCGTTGTCCTGGTAGTGCACGCGCAGCCCGGGGTGGTCCCGGTGGAACTCGGCCCGCCAGGCGTCCATCGCGCCCTTCTGCGCGCTGGATCCGGAGGCGTAGATCGACTTCATGACGGGCGGGCTCTGCGGCACGTCCTCGCGGGTGAGTATCACGGCCCCGCTCAGACCGGCCGCGCAGGCGGCCATGGTCAGAGCGACGATTCCCGCGATCCATGTCAGCTTTGCCATTCGGCCGACGCTATGAAGTGGTCATGTCCGCCCGGTGAATCGGCCGTCAAGCTTCCTGCCGGAAAGGGTCATTTCCGCGTCAAATGCCATATTTCGCCAGATTGCACGCCTTTGTCCTGCCGGTGGCCGCGCTGAGCCTCGGCGCCGGGGTGTCCGCGGACGTCAGGTGGGTCTGGCGCTCCGGTGGCTCGTGACCGCCGTCAGGCGAGGTAGCCGTGCAGGAAGGCGCGGACGCCGGAGGTGACCATCTCGTCCACCTCCCGCTCGTCGGGAGCGGCTCCGAGATATGGCGGGGTGCCCGCGGCGATCAGCAGCATGAGGTGGAGGGTGGCCCGGTCGGGGTCGTCGGTGCGCAGCAGCCCCTGCTCCACCCACCGCCGCAGGTGGCCGGCGAGCTCGCGGCGGACCCGTAGCGGCCCGGTCTCCTGCCAGGCGTCGATGACGGCCTGGGGGACGTGCCCGGCCTCGGCGTTGATCTGCCGTACGAGTGCGAAGTGCTCCGCGTGCTCGGCGGTCATCGGCCGGGCGAAGTCGCGGCCGAACTCCACGAGGTCGGACTCCAGATTGGTGATCTTGCGCAGGTGGCGGTCGATGACGGCGATCTGCGCCTCGGCGGCCCGCCCGGCGCTCTCCTGGATGACGGTGCGGAACAGCTCGGTCTTGTCGGTGAAGTGGTTGTAGATGGTACGGGTGGAGACGCCCGCGGTGGAGGCGATGGCGTCGATGCTGGCCCGGGTGTAGCCGTCACGGGCGAACACCGTGAGCGCCCCGGCGAGGATCGCCCGGCGCTTGTCGGCCTGCCCGCCGCGTGGCCGTGACGTCGTGCTGTTCGTCCTGGTCATAGCCCGGGCTCTCCACATCTCTTACAACGATCGTTTTATCTATTACCATGCACGTTGTACTTTACCGCATGTCCCGCATCTTGCCCTCCGAGATTGTCCAACGGCGTCTCTGGACAATGTTCGGACGAATATCCGCCGATTGTTTCTTGCTGCCCGGGCGAAAGGCCGATTGCATTCCTGGCGGAGAGATCAGGCCCGGCTGGAACATGATCTGACCTTCCCTCGGAAAGGAGTCGGTTCGACATGAGGATCCGCGTAGCAGCGGTGGCGGTGTCCGTGACGGCGATCGCGTCGCTCGGGATGGCCGCGGGACCCGCGAGCGCTCACCCGTACGACGGAAAGGACCCGTACCGGAGCGGGTGCGCCAACAGCAAGGTGAACACCGGGAAGAAGGCCGCGCTGAAGAACGAGATCGGCGACGTCCTGGGCACCATCCGGCTGTACTACTCCCGCCGCTGCGGCACCAACTGGGGCGAGGTTACGGTCCCCAAGAGCGCTTCCGGCAGCATCACCGTGTTCACCAGCAGGACGAGCAGATCCTTCAGCTACCGCCCGGGGAACGGCGGGCACCACTGGGGCGACATGGTCTACGCCCCCAGCGGTGTCTGCGCCAAGGCTTCGGGGACCGTGACGGCCGGGATCGGCCGGGTCAACAGGGGCAGCGGCACCACGCCGAAGGCCTGCGACTAGCCCGCGTGCCGGCAGATGGCCCGGCTCAACATCGGCTGAGCCGGGCCGCCGCCTTCCCGGGCGAGGGTGCGTCCGCCGGAAATCGAGTTTCCATCCTAGGGGCTCTAGGATATAACTAGAGGCCCTAGGAGGGAGAGCGCATGGTGCGGGCGGGGCTGACGGTGGAGCGGGTGACGATCGCGGGCGCCGAGCTGGCGGACGAGGTCGGGTTCGAGCAGGTGACCATGTCGGAGGTGGCGCGGCGGCTGGGCGTGAAGGACGCGAGCCTCTACACCCACGTCCGCAACGTGGAGGACCTGCGCGGGCGGATCGCGCTGCTGGCCGCGGACGAGAAGACCGTCCGCATCGCGGAGGCGACCGCCGGCCGCGCGGGCAGGGACGCGCTGGTCGCGTTCGCGAACGCCTGGCGCGACTACGCCCGCGAGCATCCGGGCCGCTACACGGCGACGCAGACCCCGATCCAGATCGACCCGGAGCTGGTCGCGAAGGCGCCGGGGCCGCGGCGCGCGGTCGAGCTGACCTACAGCATGCTGCGCGCCTACGGGCTGGCCGAGCCCGACCTCACCGACGCGGTGCGCGTGCTGCGCAGCACGTTCCACGGGTTCGTCGCGCTGGAGGCGGCGGGCGGGTTCGCCCACGAGCGCTCGCCGCAGCAGACCTGGGTCCGTGCCCTCGACGCCCTGCACACCCTTCTGGAGCATTGGCCCCCGTCCCGAGAAGGAGACCCGAAATGACCACCCCGACGGCCGGCAGCCTGCGCGTGAGCGGCGCCACCCTGCACTACGAGGTACGCGGCGCAGGCCCGCTGCTGCTGCTGATCCCCGGAGGGTCGGGCGGTGCGGCGTCCTTCGACGGCGTCGCCGGCGACCTGGCCGCCGACTACACGGTCGTGACCTACGACCCGCGCGGCATGTCCCGCAGCGCGCTGGACGATCCGGACGCCGAGCAGCACGTGGCCGAGCACGCCGACGACGCGTATCGGCTGCTGGAGCTGCTGTCGCCGGGCGAGCCCGCCCGCGTGTTCGGCGCCAGCTCGGGCGCGATCGTCTCCCTCCACCTGCTCGCCACCCGCCCCGAGCGCCTCGAACGCGTCGTCGCGCACGAGCCGCCGGTGGTGGAGGTCCTGCCGGACGCCGACGAGCATCGTGCCCTCATCGCCCGCGTACGCGAGACGTTCCGCGCGGAGGGGCTCATGCCGGCGATGGCCGTGTTCGCGGCGGGGCTGAAGAAGGACGGGGACGGTGGCGAGCCCGAGGCCGAGGTCAGGCTTCCGCCGCAGGCGGCGGCACGGGCCGAGCAGACGATGGCCAACCTGCCCTACTTCGTCGGGCGCATCGTGCCCGCCTTCATGTCCTACACCCCGGACGTCGACCGGCTGGAGCGGCTCTCGGACCGGCTGGTGCTGGCGTGCGGCCAGGACTCGGCCGGCGAGCTGCCCTACCGTCCGGCGGCGTTCCTGGCCGAGCACTTCGGCACGGAGCTCGTGCACTTCCCCGGCGGGCACACCGGCCTGACCACGCATCCCGCCGAGTTCGCCGAGCTCCTCCGGAAGGTCTTCCACGCCTGACCGCGCCCTGCCACCGGGGTCAGGCGTCGAAGAGGATGTGCCGCAACGTCCGGGTGAGGTGCCCGGTGAGCTGCTCGGGCGGCATCGAGGCCAGCGGTTCGGTGCGCGCGATGTACCGGCTGAAGGTGATCCCGATCAGATGTGACCCCAGGAACGCGACACGCGTGTCCACGTCGTCGCCGGACATGTCGGAGAGCACGGACCGGTAGACGGTGCGGCTGCTCTCCTGCATCGCGGCCAGGAGGTGGGCGGCGGTGCGCTCGTCGGACGCCGCGCTGCGCAGCAGGGCGACGAGCGGGTCGTTGGCGGCGTCGGTCTCCATCCGCCGGACGAAGCCGCGGGCGATCCGCTCGGGCAGCGTCGCCGGATCCCCGGCCGCCAGCCGCTCCAGGTCGCGATTGCCCGGCACCGCCGCGAGAAAGAGCCGCTCCTTGGACGAGAAGTGCCGGGTGATCAGGCCGTGGGTGACGCCGGCCCGCTGGGCGATGTCGCGGAGGGTCGTACGGGCGTAGCCGCGTTCGGCGAAGGACTGGCGGGCCGCCTCGAGGATGGCCGCCCGGTGCCCCTCGGGGTCCCGCCGGTGCTTGCGCCGCGGTTTCCCCGGCGCCTCCTGGTCGTTCACGCCGCCTTCTCCATGCGATCACTGTACTGCCGGCCGCCGTGCCCTCCGCCGGCTGCTGTACCCTTAGTATCCAATTGGACATTAAGGATTTCACGGAGGGACGACCTCACATGACCAGCACCATCATCATCGGCGGCAGCGGCGGGCTGGGCCGCGTGATCGCGCAGCGTTTCGCCGGCCGCGGTGACGACGTCATCATCACCAGCCGGGACAAGGCGCGGGCCGAGACCGTCGCCGCCGAGATCGGCGCCGGCACCCGCGGGCTGGCGCTCGATCTTGCCCGGCCTGAGACGATCGGTGCCTCGCTGGCCGAGGTGCGCGGCGTCGACAATCTCGTCATCACCGCGGCCGGCCAGGCGGCGAACACTCTGGAGCGGTTCGACCTCACCGATGCGATCACGGCCGTGACCATGAAACTCGTCGGTTACACCGAGGCCGTCCGCGTGCTGCGCGACCGGTTCGGCCCGGGCGCTTCCGTCGTGCTGTTCGGGGGCCTCGCCAAGGAACGCCCGTACCCTGGCTCGACCGTCGTCACCACCTTCAACGCCGGGATCACCGGCCTGGTCAGGACGCTCGCGGTCGAGATCGCCCCGCACCGCGTCAACGCCCTGCACCCGGGCCTGATCGGCGACAGCCCCAAATGGCGGCACGTCCCAAATCCGCCGCATTCGACGCGGACGCCGATCGGCCGGCTGGTGACGATGGCCGAGATCGCCGACGCCACGGACTTCCTGCTCCGCAACACCGGGATCAACGCCCATGACCTGCACATGGACGGCGGCCTGCTGGCCACCTGAGGGGGCTCGGCGGGCGTGCCTGAGCGGGCTCAGCGGCCGTCGGCCGACCGGTCACGGGACGCGTCCGCGCCCCAGCTCGCCAGCAGGCGCAGCGCCTCCTCCGACGCCGAACCGGGCTCGGCGTGGTAGGTCGACACCGACTGCTCCTGATCGCCGGGAAGCGTGAAGTCCTCGTAGCGGAGCGTCAGCTCACCCGCCAGCGGGTGCCTGATCCGTACGCTGCCGTACGCCTTCCTCCTGACGTCGTGGGCCGCCCACAGCCCGCGGAAGTCCGCGCTCTTCATGGACAGCTCCCCGATCAGCGCCGCGAGCAGCGGATCGTCCGCGTGCAGCCCGGCGTCCAGCCGCAGGTTCCCCACCACGTCGGAAGCCTTGGCCTCCCAGTCGGCGAAGAGCCGCCGGGCCGCCGGGTCGAGGAAGGCGATCCTGGCCCAGTTCCGCTCCTGCGGGGCCCGCGCCGCCCAGTCGCCGAAGAGCGCCGAGGCAGTGCGGTTCCACGCCAGCACGTCGGTGCGGCGGCCCCACACGTACGAGGGCACGCCCTCCATCGCCGTCAGCAGGTCCAGCAACGCGGGCCGCACCCGCCGGCGCCGCGGCGCGGGCCGCCGCCTGCGCTCCTTCGGCCTGGCGAGGTGCAGCAGGTGGGCGTGCTCGGCGTCGGAGAGCCTGAGCGCACCGGAGATCGCGTCCAGCACCTCGGCCGAGACGTTGCGGGCGTTGCCCTGTTCGAGGCGGGTGTAATAGGCCACCGAGATCCCGGCGAGCTGGGCCAGCTCCTCCCGCCTCAGGCCCGGCACCCGGCGCGACCGGCCGTGCCCGGCCAGCCCCACGTCGCCCGGCTGCAGCCTGGCCCGTCGGGTACGCAGGAACGCGCTCAGCTCGGCGCGCGGGTCCAGGTGCCGCTCATGCCACGGTTCCGGGCCGGGGTCTGCGGGATCACTCCCACCTCGCGGGTCGCGGTCATCGGCGCGGGCGGTGTCGGCGCGCTGGCGATCCGGTACGCCGTCGCCATGGGAGCCCGCGTGGCCGTCATCGGCCGGTCGAACCGGAGCGAGGCGGCGGCGAGGGAGATGGGCGCCGAGCGGTTCATCGCCACCCAGGACACCGACCCGGCCGAGGCCCTCAGCGCCTGGGACGGTGGCGCGGATCTGATCCTCAACACCTCCCCGTCCACCTCGGCCGCCTCGGCGACGCTCACGGGCCTGGCCCCCGACGGCACGCTCGTGCTGTGCGGGTACGGCCCCGAGCCGCTGATCCTGCCCACCCAGCCGATGGCGCTCAACCGGCTGCACACCATGATCAATCCGTCCGGCTCCCCGCACGACGCGCGTGACACCCTCGCGTTCTCAGTGGCGCACGGCATCCTGCCCGAGTTCACCCCGATCGGCCTGCGCGACGCCAACACGGCGCTCGACGCCATGGCCAAGGGGCACTCCGGCAGACGGTCGGTCATCAGCTTCGGCTGACCAGGGGGACGCAGTCGAGGAGGAGGTGGCCGAGCGAGGTGCTGCGGACCCCGGCGAGGTGGAGCCCGGCCTCGGCGGTGATGGCGGCGTAGTCGTCGGCGGTGCGCTCGCGTCCGCCGTTGAGCACCAGCATGCGCAGGCTCATCTCGGCGAACATGGCCGAGTCGGCACTGCCCGGTGTGTCGATCACCACGACCCGTCCGTGCGGCCCGGCCGCCTCGGCGCACCGGCGCAGGATCAGTACGGCCTCGTCGTCGCCCCAGTCGTGCACCACCCGCCTGAGCACGTACACGTCGCCCCCGGCGGGCAGCGGATCGAAGAAGCTCTGGCCGGCGAACTCGCACCGCGCCTCCAGCCCGCTCTCGGCCAGCTGCCGCCGGCCCCGCTCCACGGTGTCCGGCAGGTCCACGAGCGTGGCCCGCAGATCCGGGTCGGCGCGCAGCAGGCCGGCGAGCAGGGCCCCGGTGCCGCCGCCGACGTCGACCACGTGCCGCACGCCGGACCAGTCGTACGCCTGCACCGCGTCGGCGACCTCGTCGGCCACGGAGGCCATCATCGCGTCGAAGGACGCGCCCATCTGCGGGTTCGTGGCGAGATAGCGCCAGATCGGGGCGCCGAAGACCGTCTCCCACGCCGGCTGCCCCGTGCGGACCGTGTGCAGCAGGCCGGTGAAGGCCAGGTCCATCTGCCCGCCGAAGCCGCCCAGGTCGAGCTGCTCCCGCATGCCGGACGGGTGGCCGGACGCCAGCAGCGCGGCGGGTCCGTTGACGGCGAACCTGCCCGGCTCCCGTTCGGTGAACACGCCCCGGCAGACCAGGAGCCGCAGCAGCCGGGCCAGCGCGTCGGCGTCGGTGCCGGACCGGCGGGCCAGCTCCTCGACGGGCACCGCGTCGCCGGCCATCAGATCGGTGAGCCCCAGCGAGGCCGCGACCCGCACCGCCATCGGCGTGACCAGGTCTGTCACGGGTGCCAGCACTTCCCAGGCCGCGTGCCAGGCCGACGACCGGCCGTCATGATCGTCTTCCGTTGCGGTCACGTCACGACTCCCTCTTCCCGCGGGACGGGCCCGAGCTTACCCCTGTGTCACTCGCCCCGGGAGCTCGGAGAGGCGGTTGCTGAAGCGGGCCAGCATGGCGGTCTGCATCGTCTCGGGGAACAGCCGGGCGATCATCGGCGGGATGCGCCAGTTGGCGGGATTGCGCTTGGCCAGCCGGGAGACCAGGGAGATGCGCGGGTAGCGGGCCCTTTCGTAGGCGCGCAGCCGTACCGACGGGTCACCGCCCTTGGCGAGCTCGCGCCCGAGCACCCACGCGTCCTCGAGCGTCTGGTTGGCGCCCTGCCCCAGGGTGGGCGGCATCGTGTGGGCGGCGTCGCCGGCCAGCGTGACGCGGCCCTCGCCCCAGACCTTGCGGACCCTGTTCCAGTGGTGGCCGAAGAACTCGAGGTCCTCCTCGGTGGCGGCGGCGAGCACCTCGGGGACGGGCGAGGCCCAGTGGCCGAACCGGCGCCTGAGCTCGGCCAGCGGCGCGGCCGGCCGCGGGTCGGCGGGCGACCAGCGGACGTCGAACCACCACTGCAGCAGGCCCTTCCCGGCCGGCATGAGCCCGCAGGCGCCCTCCCGGCCCGAGATCATGAGGTGCCGGGTCGTGTCGGTGATGTCGATCCCGATCGGGCTCAGCCCCTGCCACGTGCCGAACGTGGCCGGCCGGACGGTGCCGTCGCCCCACAGCTGTCGCCGTACGACCGAGTGGTGGCCGTCGGCCCCGATGAGCAGGTCTCCCGTGGCGGTCGATCCGTCGGTGAAGGTCGCGGTGACCCGGTCGCCGTCCTGGGTGACGTCCCGGCAGGCGACGCCGTAGCGGACGAGGTCGCCGGGCAGCCCGTCGGTGAGGCGGTCCTGCAGGAGGCGGCGGGGGACGGCCTGGGTGGGGAAGCCGTACCGGCCGGTCGCGTGCGCGATGTCCATGGTGGTACGCAGCCGGCCGTCGGAGGCCAGCCCGTCGATCCGGTCGATCCGGGCTCCGGCGCCCGCCAGGCTCACGCCCAGATCATCGAGCACGGCGTTGCCGTTGCTCCAGACGAGTAAGGCCTTACCGCCCGTCCGGGGGGCTAGGGCCTGCTCGAAGACCCGCACCTCGTGACCGGCCGCCAGCAGCACGCGGGCCACGGCCAGGCCGCCGACGCCGGCGCCTATGACAAGGACGTCCATATCCCCTCCGCTTCGGAGTATCTTCAAATCGAAGATACAGCCGGGGGTGGCCGGTCCCGAAAGCGGCTCACGGGCTCGCGGGCGGCGGGGCGGGTGCGCCGGTCGCGGCGGCGGCGTAGCGGCGGGCCAGGAGCGCGAAGGCGTCCTTGAGCTCGCCCGGCCCGACGACCTCGATGTCGGCGTCGAACCTGCCGACGGCGGCGGCCAGGCCGGGCCAGGACCACGAGCCCAGGACGAGCCGGCAGCGATCCGGGCCGAGCGCCTCGACGACGCCGTCGCGGGTGTGGCCGGACACCATGTCGGCGGGCAGGTCGAGGATGACCTCGCCGCGGCAGGGCCAGTCGCCCGAGCCGTCGGAGCCGCGGAACCGGCCGCTCACGAAGCCGGCCACGTCACCTCCGGGCAACTCGCGCGGGGTGAAGCGGGGCCCGGTGGGCGTGCGCGGGGTGATCCGATCGGCGCGGAAGGTGCGCCAGTCCTCGCGGTCGAGGTCCCAGGCGACGAGGTACCAGCGCGCGCCCCAGGTGACGAGGTGGTGCGGCTGCACCCGGCGCGGCGGGGCCTGCCCGCCGCCGTCGTCGGCTCCCGGCTGGGCGTAGTCGAAGCGCAGCACCTCGCGGGCGTGGACGGCGGCGCCGAGCGCGGTGAGCACGCCGCCGTCGACCGGCGGCTCCGGCCGGGTCGCGGGCGGCTCGACGGCGGTGACCCGGAGGGTGTCGATCCGGTGGCGCAGCCGTGCGGGCATGACCTGGCGGACGGTGTTCAGCGCGCGCGACGCGGCCTCCTCGATGCCGGCCCCGGACGTGGCCGCGATCTGGAGCGCGACGGCCAGGGCGACGGCCTGCTCGTCGTCGAACAGCAACGGGGGCAGCTCCGCGCCGGCCTCCAGCCGGTATCCGCCGTCCGGCCCCTTGAAGGTCATGATCGGATAGCCGAGCTCGCGCAGGCGGTCGACGTCGCGGCGCACGGTGCGCGGGCTGATGTCCAGCCGCTCGGCCAGCAGCGCTCCCGGCCAGTCCCGGCGCGTCTGGAGCAGCGAGAGCAACGCCAGCAGCCGCGCTGAAGTCTTCGGCATGTCCCCCATATTGCCGCAAGTAGCGGCCACATCCTGACCGCTACTCCTGCGACTGTTTGTCCCGCGCCGGACGACGGCGTGCACGACGAATGATCGAAGTCAGGAGCCAGGAATGTCCGTCAAGTCCGTCACTCACCTGAACTTCCGGGGCGACGCCCGCGCGGCGCTCGAGTTCTACCAGTCCGTGTTCGGCGGTCACCTCGCCGTCGTCACGTACAAGGACGCCGGGAACGTCGAGGACCCCGCCGCGGCGGACCAGGTGATGTGGGGCCAGGTGGCCGCGGACAGCGGTTTTCACGTGATGGCGTACGACGTGCCCGCGGGGATGCCGTGGGACCAGGGTGAGAACGCGTTCTTCGTCTCCCTGCGCGGCGACACCGCGGAGGAGGTCACCGCGTACTGGGGGAAGCTCTCCGCCGGGGCGACCGTCGTGCGGGCGCTGGAGCCCGCGCAGTGGTCCCCGCTCTACGGGATGCTCAGGGACCGCTTCGGCGTCGTCTGGGTCGTGGACGTCGCGAGCGAATACAACGGCTGAGCGTCCGGCGTGGTGCGGGGCACCGCACCACGCCCCCAGAGGAAGATCGAAGGGACAACCACATGAGAATGCGGCCTTTGGGACGCACCGGAATACAGGTCAGCCCCTACTGCCTGGGCACCATGCTGTTCGGCCAGGTCGGCAACCCTGACCACGACGACTGCGCCCGCATCATCCACCGGGCCGTCGACGCCGGGATCAACTTCATCGACACCGCCGACGTCTACTCCTGCAGCGAGACCGAGGAGATCGTCGGCAGGGCGCTGAAGGGCCGCCGCGACGACATCGTCCTGGCCACCAAGGTGAGCGGCCCGATGGGCGACGACCCCAACCGGGCCGGCAACTCCCGGCGCTGGATCGTCACCGAGGTCGAGCACTCGCTGCGCCGCCTGCGTACCGACCACATCGACCTCTACCAGATCCACCGCGCCCACCCGGGGGTCACCTCGGCGATCATCGGGCCGCGCACCATGGAGCAGCTCGACGACCTGCTGGCCGGCGCCGGCACCGTCCTCGGCGACGACCTCCTCGACAGGATCGACGAGATCGTGCCTCCCGGCACCGACATCGGCCCGCTCGACGTCGCCTACCGGCCGCCGGCCCTGACCCGGGCGGCGCTGCGGCGGCGGCCGGCCGGCGAGCGCGCCGCGGCATGACCGTTCTCGGAACCCGGGCGCTCAACCGCGCGACGCTCGCCCGGCAACTGCTGCTCGACCGGTCCGACATGCCGGCCCTGGACGCCGTCGCGCACCTCGGCGGACTGCAGGCGCAGGAACCGCAGGAACCGTTCGTCGGGCTCTGGTCGCGGCTGCGCGCGTTCCACCCGGCGGTGCTCTCCGACCTGCTGACCGGGCGGCGCGTGGTGCGTACCCACCTCATGCGGCGCACCGTCCACCTCCTCACCGCCGACGACGTCCTGGCCTGGCGGGCCCGCCACGACGCCATGCTGCGTCAGCGGGTGCTGGGGACCTACCGCCGCGAGCTCGCCGGGGTGGACCTCGGCGAACTCGCCGCGGCGGGCCGGGCGGTGATGGCCGACGGCGAGCCCCGCTCGATGGGCGAGCTCGCCCGGGCGCTGGCCGGGCGCTGGCCGGAGCCGGGGCCGCGGGCCCTGGGGGAGATGCTGGTGGCCGCGCTCCTGCCGATGGTGCAGCTGCCGCCGCGCGGGTTGTGGCGGGCGCGGGCGGGAGTGCGCAACGCGCTGCTCTCGTCCTGGCTGGGGCGCGAGATCGACCCCCTGTCCCCGGACGGCGGCGACCCCGTGGGCCAGGCGCTCGTACGGCGCTACCTGGCCGCGTTCGGCCCCGCCGCCACGGCCGACCTGCGCGCCTGGTGCGGCCTGGCCGGGCTGCCGGGCGCGGTGGCCGCGATGCGCGGGGAGCTGGTCGCCTTCCGCGACGAGCGGGGCCGCGAGCTGCTGGACCTGCCCGGCGCGCCGCGCCCCGACCCCGACACCCCCGCCCCGGTACGGTTCCTGCCGGCCTTCGACAACGCGATTCTCGGCTACCACGACCGGAGCCGGATCATCGACGACGCCCACCGCGGCCTGTCGGTCGCCGGCGCCCGCGTCGTCCTCGTCGACGGCCGGGTCGCCGCGACCTGGAGCGCCGAGGCCGGCACCGTGACCGTCCTTCCGCTGCGCTCCTTCTCCCCGGCCGACCGCGAGGCCGTGGCCGAGCAGGGGCGGGCGCTGGCGGCGTTCCTGTCCGACGGCGACGGCGACCGCGTACTTATCGCCGCGTCTCCTCCTTGAGCGGCCGGTGGATCGCCGGGCCGGTCGTCAGCCCTGGGCCTGCGGGGGAGCCCAGAAGCGCTCGTAGTTGGCGGTGGTCGACAGGGAACGCGGCTCCGCGCGGTCGAGGTAGAGCATGCCCTTGAGGTGGTCGGTCTCGTGCTGGGCGATCCGGGCCGGCCAGCCGGACAGCTCCAGCTCGTACGCGTGCCCGTTCCCGTCGAGCGCCGACAGCCGCACCTCCGCGTGGCGCGGGACGACGGCGGTCAGCCCTTCGACGCTGAGGCATCCCTCGTAGAAGGCGTGATATCGGGACCCCAAGGGGGTGACGACGGGGTTGACGAGCTCCAGCGGCGGCTGGCGCACGCGCTCGCGCTCCGCGGCGATCTCCGGCGGCACGTCGGCGGGGTCCTCGATGACGGCCAGCGCCAGCGGGATGCCCACCTGCGGCGCGGCGAGCCCCACCCCGACGCCCGGCAGGTGCAGGAACATCGCGTCGAGCAGCTTGCGCAGCAGGCCGTCGGGGAGCTGGCCGTCGTACGGCTGGGCCGGGCGGCGCAGCACGGGGTCGCCCACCTGGGTGACCGACCAGGGCCGGGGCGCCGCCAGCAGGGCGTGCACCCGCTCGACCAGCTCGTCGCCGCCGGTGGCGGGCTTGTGCTCGATACGCAAGGGGGGTCCTTTCCGATCAGCGGTCGCTCAGCAGACGATAGAGCACGTCAAGGTCGCGTACGGAGCGTTCCGGGCACCGGCGGCCAGGACGCTGCGCGCCACCGGCAGGGATGCGACCTCCGCCCACCAGCTTGCGGGACGTCCTGCACAGCGTGCGAACCGGAAACCGGCTCGACGGCGCCCCGCCCGAGCGGATGCCGACGACCCGCGACGCCGGTCCGCTCTAGCCCGCTCCGTCAGGTCCCCGCGGGCTCCTCGGTTCGGGGACGGGCGGCGTGCTGCCGTGTCGGTGGTGCCTCGACCGTGTCACGAATGGCGGCCGGTGTGGGCGGTGATGGCCGTGGCGAGGGGCGGTACGACCGCGCGGGGCAGGGCGTGGCCGAGGCCGGGCACGGTGACGAGGGTGGCGGTGGGGATGGCGCGGGCCAGCCGGGCGGCGTGCGGCGGCGGGGTGATGGGGTCCTCAGGCGCGTCGATCACCAGGGTGGGCACCGTGACGTGCGCGAGCTCGGCCCCGCGGGCCATGCCCGACTGGTCGGCCAGGGCATGGGCGACGGGGCCGCGCCAGGTGCCGCTGTGGGCGGCGATCCGGCGTTCGAGGCCGGCGAACTCCTCGGCGTCGAACGGCAGGACGTCGCCGTTCAGCACCCGCCAGTGCTCGACGCGCCAGTGCAGCTCCGCCTCCTGGTCGCGCTCCTGACCGAGCTCCGCCCACAGGTCGAGCAGCCGGGGGTCCGGCCCGGGCAGGTCGTCGTCGGCGATGGCCGGGTCGGGGGCCGCGCCGCCGAGCAGGGCGGAGCCGAAGATCGTGGCGCTCAGCAGCCGGTCCGGGTGGTCCAGGAGCAGCAACTGCACCAGCGTGCCGCCCAGGGACATCCCGACCACGTGGGCACGTGCGATCCGCAGCGCGTCCAGGACCGCGATCGCGTCGTCCGCCAGCGCCCGGATCGGGTAGGGGCGCTCGTCGAAGGCATGGGTGGAGCGTCCGGTGTCGCGGTGGTCGTAGCGGACGACGAAGTGGTCCCGGGCCAGCAGCTCGACCAGCTCGTCGGGCCAGCCGAGCCCGCTCGCGTTGGCGCCCATCACCAGCAACAGGGCGGGACGCTCCGGGGCACCGGCCGTCTCCACCCACAGGCGGTTGCCGTCCGCCACCTCCACGAAGGTCTCGTCGCGTCGTAGCGGGTCGGTCAATCGGGGCATGGCGTCGTCCTCATCGGTTCGGGTTCAGATGGGCTTCACCCTAACACGAGACGGTACGTCTCGTCTCGCATGGGTACGTACGGACTGCCCGGCCGTCCCGCCGTTGCCGGTCCGGGCGAGCGTCGGTGCGGACGACCTAGGAAGCGAGCAGGTCGAGAGCGAAGCCGTAGACGAACAGGAACAGGCCGAACCACCGCAGCGGGTGGGCCGGGCGTTCGCGGTCGAGCAGCCTGGCGAGCCCCTCGGTGACGACCCTCGCGGGCAGGTGGACGGCGTGCAGCCAGCGCTCGTAGAGCCTGCCCTCGCCCTGGGACAACGCCACCACGGTGGCCACCGCGATCACGCCGGACGCCAGGGTGAACCAGTCACCCAGGTACACCTGGGCGTAGGCCGACAACAGCACCGCTCCGATGAAGAGGAAGAACCCGGCGACCAGGGCTGTGCGTCCCATCGACCGCCATCGGCGTGCCCGGTGCAGCCGTGCGGCCTCCCCGGCGGTGAGGCGCTCGGCCATGAGCTCCCACACCATGGCGTACAGCCGCTTCTCGTCCTCGGGGGTGATCGCCCGCCCACCGACCTCGCCGCTGAACCGGGCATGGAGGACGCGGTGGTCGAGCAGGCTGAACGGCGCCTCGTCCGGCACGTCCACCACGCTCTCGGCGTCGACCAGGACGGGGTCACCGTGTTGCGCGTGCTGGACGCCACCGATGGGCGGCCCCAGCAGCAGCGGGCGGGTGACGATGTGCTCGTGCAGCCAGGTGGCCATCCGGAGGTTGGTGTCGGTGCTCCGGAGCCCGGCGATCCTCGGGTTGATGCCGCGCTGCCGGAGCCGGGCCCGCTTGCCCGCCGCGCGCAGTTTGTCCGGGTCGGCAAGGTCGATCAGGACGACCAGACCGGCGGCGAACTGCAGCCCTTTGCCGATCCGTCCCCACCACAGCATGGTGGTGAACCCCAGCCGGACCTCCTCGGTGCTCCCGCCGTTCCCCCACTGCGCCAGGACGGATCCCAGGCCGTTGACCGTCGCCCAGCCGACGCTGAGCAGGATCACGACCGCGTACAGCGTTCGCCGCCGGCGCTTGCGTCCACCGGCGCTCAGCCGCCGGCCCCACCTCGACCAGAGCACGGCCACCGTCACGCACGCGGCAGCGGCGACGATCGTGGCGAGCACGCCCATCGCCAGGCCGCGCTCCAGCTTGGCCAGCGTCGCCGTGACGACGATCACCAGGAGGAGCCAGAATCCGACGACGCGCATGGTTCACACCGAAGCGTCTGTGCGCGGGGCCGTCCAGTGGATTCCTCGTATCGCCGTGGCGGGGTTCCGGGGCGGCATCCGGGGCTCATCGGGGCTCAGGTGACCGGTGGGGGTCGCCGGGTAGGGGCGGGACGAGGGGACGGGGGACAGGGCACATGACACGACACACGACCAGGTTGCGGGAGCTGGTCAGCGCTCCCGAGATCCTGGTGGCGCCCGGCGCGTACGACGGGACCGGCGCCCGGCTGGCCCAGGAGCTGGGCTTCCGGGCGATCTACCTCAGCGGTTTCCAGACCTCGGCCAGCGTGCTGGGCCGGCCCGACGTCGGCTACCTGACGCTGACGCAGATGGTGGCGCGGGTCGCCGCCTTCGCCGAGGCCGTGGACCTGCCGCTGATCGCCGACGCCGACACCGGCTACGGCAACCCGCTCAACGTACGTCGCGCGGTACGCGAGTACGAGACGGCCGGCGCGGCGGCGATGCACATCGAGGACCAGACCTTCCCCAAGCGCTGCGGGCACATGCTGGGCCGCCATGTCATCGCCAAGGAGGACATGATCCAGAAGATCAGGGCGGCGGTGGACGCGCGGCGCGACCCCGACTTCGTGATCATCGCCCGCACCGACGCGCGTACCACGATGGGCCTGGACGAGGCGCTGGAGCGCGGCGCGGCCTATCACGAGGCGGGCGCCGACCTGCTGTTCGTCGAGTCCCCCGAGAGCGAGGACGAGATGCGGCGCGTCTGCGACACCTTCCGCGGTGTCGTTCCCGTGCTCAGCAACCAGATCGAGGGCGGCCGGACCCCGCTGGTGAACGTGCGCGGGCTGCAGGAGATGGGCTACGCGCTCGTGATCTTCTCCGTCGGCGCGGCGTTCGCGGCGGCCAAGGGCATGCGGGACTACCTGGAGACGCTCGCCACGCGGGGCGAGACTGGCCCGGACGTCCAGAACATGATCACCTTCGACGCGTTCAACCGGCTGATCGGGCTCGACGAGCACGCCGCGCTCGAGGAGCGGTACCGGACGCGCTGAGCGCGGCGGCGGCTCAGGGCCGGGACCTGGCGGCGGTCCAGGCCGCCCCGCCTCACGGTGGTCAGGTGGCCGTCGAGCAGGAACTCCACCGTGCCGTTCGCGCCTGGCCGCGCCCACGATGATCACCTCGCTGGGCCGTACCTCCCGGGCCGCCCGCCCCGGTGCTGCGCCACCTCCTCCAGGCGATCACCGGCACGGACCGCTCTGACGACCGCCCCCGGCGAACCGGTGGAGCGTCCGCACCCGACGACCCGGAAACGGTGGAGGGCTCCCACCTCACCACGGCCGCGCCGCGGTTGTTACGGTGCTGCCCGTGCAGTTCCTCGACGCCCTGACCGCCGCCCTGCCGCCGGGCCGGATCGTCCTCGACCCCGACGTGGTGGCCGCCCACTCCCGCGACCAGGCCGCCTGGGCGCCGCAGGGCAAGGCCGCCGCGCTGGTCAGACCCGAGGACGCCGAGCAGGTGCGCCGGGTCGTGGCGGTCTGCGCCGAGCACCGGGTGCCGGTCGTGCCGCGCGGTGCGGGCACCGGCCTGTCCGGCGGGGCGAACGCCGTGGACGGCTGCGTGCTGCTGGCACTCGACGGCATGGACCGAATCCTGGAGATCGATCCCGGCGAGCAGCTCGCGGTCGTCCAGCCGGGGGTGGTCAACGACCGGCTGCGGGCCGTGGCGGCCGAGCACGGCCTGTGGTACCCGCCCGACCCGGCCAGTTCCCCGTGGTCCACGATCGGCGGGAACGCGGCCACCAACGCGGGCGGCGTCTGCTGCGTGAAATACGGCGTGACCCGCGACTACGTGCTCGGCCTGCAGGTCGTCACCGGAACCGGCGACCTGGTGCGGGTCGGCCGCAGGACCAGGAAGGGCGTGGCCGGGTACGACCTGGCCGGGCTGTTCGTCGGCTCCGAGGGCACGCTGGGCGTGATCACCGAGATCACCGTACGGCTGCTGCGGCTGCCCGGGAGCCCGCCGAAGACGATCGTGGGCGCGTTCGGCTCGCTGGTGGCCGCGGGACGGGCCGTTGCCGCCGCGGCCGCGTCCGGCATCACGCCGAGCGCGCTGGAGCTGGTCGACCGCTACTGCCTGCGGGCCGTGGACGACTGGAAGAACATGGGCCTGGCCGACCTGGGCGACGTGCTGCTGCTCGGCCGCGTCGACACCGGGGACGAGGCGGAGGCGGCCGCGCTGCAGGCGTGCTTCGACGAGGCGGGCGCCGTCTTCAGCACCCGCTCGACGGACGCGGAGGAGGCGGAGGCGCTGTTCTCCGCCCGCCGGCTGGCCTACCCGGCGCTGGAACGGCTGGGGCCGGTGCTGACCGAGGACGTGTGCGTGCCGCGCGGGCTGGTGCCGGAGATGCTGGCCCGGATCGAGGGGCATGCCCGTACGCATGACGTACACATCGCCAACATCGCGCACGCGGGCGACGGCAACCTGCACCCGCTGATCGTCGTCCCCGCCGGGGACGAGGAGGCGCGTGCCCGGGCGCAGTCGGCGTTCGAGGCGATCCTGGACGACGCGATCGCGCTCGGCGGCACCGTCACCGGCGAGCACGGCGTGGGCCTGCTGAAGAAGCGCGGCATGCATGCCGAGCTGGGCGAGGACGTGCTGGCACTGCACCGCGCGATCAAGTCGGCCCTGGACCCGGCCGGGGTACTCAACCCCGGAAAGGTCATCTGAGGAGAGCGTGGCACATGCCCCGCCGAGGCCCACGGTCGCCACGTCGAGACGTCCGCTGACCTTCAGAAGGCCGGGATCTCATCAGGGACGAGGTTCGCCTGGCGAAAGAGACCGTACAAGTCGGTCTCGCCCCAGAACTCGACAATCTTGCCACTTCGAAGTCGGTATGACTTGATCCCCGTCATGGTCAAGTCCCTCCCCGTGCGGTCGTGCGTGTAGGTCAGCGTGAAGGCCACGGTCACCCGGTCCTCGGCCGCGAAGAGATCGTCGATGCGTACGCGGCAGTTCGACAATCCGGGGGTCAGAATCGCCCCTTCGGGGTGATGCCGTCCTCGCACGTGCCGGCCGGCGCCGTGGATGAGCACATCCTCCGCTACCAGATCCTCAAGGTCGGCCACCTGGCGTGTCTCGAAGATCCGGAGATAGCGACGGACTACCTCGGCATTGCGCCGGGCGCTCGAATCGGTTGCGTCAGGCATGTGACTACCCTATTCATCCGGCGTGGGAAAGGGCCGCGGGACGGCAGGGACTGGGTGGCGTCACACCGGCGGACGGCAGCGGCGGGCGCCGGTGACTCCACCGGTTCCCGGCGGGTCCCGGCGCTGCCTGGCTAGGCCGCGTCCACGCAGCGGACCGTGACCACCGCGAAGAACACCAGCGTGCGCGGATCCTGGGAGACCACCGACTCGAACACGTCGCACTCGGTGAACCCGTGCTTCAGCGCGTTCAGCCTGGCGGAGCTCTCGGCGTCGGCGAGCGCGGCGTCCTCGTCGAGGTTCTCGGCGAACCCGTTGAACAGGGCGCCGGCCTGCACGGTCGCGCCGGCGGAGGCGGGCAGCGCGGCGACGGCGGCGCCGGCACCGGTCAGCGTCACCGCCGCCAGCGCGACCAGCAGCTTCTTCATCCGGTAGGTCATGGGATCTCCTCGTGGCTCGATCAGTGGGCCTACATCCCATGGGCGTGCCATCCCGTTCCACCGCCGTGCCCGCGGATCCGGATCAGCTCCGTGCGCGCCGTCCCACGGACCCGCCGCCGGCGGATCGACCGTGATGATCCGGACCTACCGCTCGGCGAACAGCCGCGCGACGAGCTCGCCCCGGCTGGAGACCCCCGTCTTGCCGAAGACGGCCTTGAGGTGACCGCGGACGGTGTGCGGGGAGAGGAACAGCGCCGCGGCGATCTCGGCGGTGGGCAGCCCTTGCGCGACGAGCCGGGCGATCTCGAGCTCGCGCGGCGTCAGCCCGTACGCCTGGGTGACGATGACCGCCAGGTCAGCGGGGGCCGCCGGCTCGATGACGAGCGCCGCCGGGCCCGGCCGCCCACCCGGGCCGGTGAGGCAGGAGGCGTGGCAGGTCAGCCACTGGCCGTCGACGGTGCGGATGCGTACCCGGGCGGTGCCGCGATCGCGGCCGCGGGAGATGGCCCGCGCCTGCAGGGCCGTGCCGACCACCCAGATGGGCAGGCTCAGCCCCAGCGCCGACGGCACGGACGGGCCGTCCGGCAGCAGCGCGAGATAGTGGCGCGCCTCCTCGTTGATGGACGTGGCCTCGCCGTACTCGTCGAACAGCAGCAGCCCGGGAGCCGACGCGCGGGTCGCGCCGCCCGGCGCGGCGGGACGGGCGAACCGGCGCAGCCGGTCGGCCAGCGGCGCGGACAGACCGGCGAGCAGCGCGACCTCGTCCGGGCCGAACGCCGCGCCCGGCCGTATCCGGAAGAGGCTGACCACACCCCACGGCCGGTCACCGGTCCGCAGCACGGCACGCAGCTCGTCGTCCACGCCCTGGGCCCCCAGCAGGCGGCGGAAGCGGGCACTGCGCGCGGGCAGGTCGCCGGTGGCCGCGCGCAGACCGGCCGCGGGGACGGCGGCCCGCGCCAGGTCCCGGAACGCCAGGACGTTCTCCTCCAAGAGCTCGCTCTCCCAGTAGGCGCCGCAGCGTTCGCGGGAGCCGAGGTTGTCCACCAGCATGGGCGCGGTGACGAGGCCGGTCTCGGGGTCCGTGGCGGTCCACACGGCCGCGTCGTACGGAATGAGCCGCCGCAGCCTGTCCGAGGCGCGGCTGAACAGCTCCAGCGCGTCGCCGGCGCGCTCGGCGGCGGACATCACCTCGGCATGGCGGCGCCGCTCGGTCACCAGGGCTCCCTCCTGTGCTTCGTAGACCGGTGAGCCTGCCCGATCTTCCGCCCGGCGCCAACCCCCCGTTTGAGGGGGATCACCGCCCGGCGATCGCCCGATGCGGGGGATGGGGATCGGCCGCGGTGATCGGAAGGCTCAAGACCTCAGGACACGCTACGAGAGGATAGACATGGACATCGCCATCGTCGGCGGGGGCGCCGCCGCCGTCGCGCTGCTGGACCGGCTGGCCGCCACCGCCCCGGGGTCCGGTGGCGTCACCGTGTTCGAGCCGTCGGCGCACCTGTGGCGAGGCCGCCCGTACGCGCCCGACCTGGACTCGGTACTGGTCAACTCCCCGCCCGCCCTCATGTCGATCCGCCCGGCGGACTTCGGCCACTACGCGGCCTGGCTGGGCGAGCGTGGCCCGGCCCACCTCGACGCCCTGCTGGGACAGCCGCTGGTCCCCCGCGCGGTCTACGGCGGCTACCTGGCGCGGACCGCCGAGACGGCCCTGGCCACGCTGCGCGGCCGCGGGTGGCACGTGGACGTGGTCCCCGCCCGCGTCACGGCGCTGGCCGGCTGGGGGGAGCGGGCGGCGCTGCGCACCGAGGACGGGCAGGCGCGCGAAGCCGATCACGTGGTCCTGTGCGTGGGCGCCGGGACACCCCGGGACCTCTACGATCTCGGCGGCGTCCCCGGTTTCGTGGCCGATCCGTACCCGCTGGCGCGCACGCTGGAGCGGGTGGCCGCGGGGAGCGCCGTGGCGGTCGTCGGCAGCGGGCTGACCGCGGTCGACATCGTCGTCTCGCTCGCCGCGCGCGGCCACACGGGCCCGATCAGGCTGGTGTCGCGCAGCGGCCTGCTGCCGTACGTCTGGCAGCGTCCCCTCGGCCACCAGCCGCGGCACGTGACCGCCGAGCGGGTGGCGGCGCTGCACCGCGAACACGGCGCCGTCACGCTGGACGACCTCGTCCGGCTGCTGCGCGCCGAGCTGGCCGAGGCGGGTGAGGACTTCGACGACTTCGCGGCCGGCGTGCTGGCGGCCCCGTCCGAGGATCCCGTCCGGCGGTTGCGGCGGGAGCTCGCCGCCGTCGGCGATCCCGACATCGGCCGCCGCGTCCTGCAGTCGGCCGCGCACAGTGTCGGCCCGTACGCCTGGCGGCTGCTGCCCGAGGCCGACCGCGTCCGGCTGCGGCGCCACTTCCGGCCGGCGACCAGCCTGGCCTCGCCGATGGTGCCGGTGAACGCCTCCATCCTGATGAGGTTGTTCGACAGCGGGCAGCTCACCATGGCCAGGGGCGTGCGCGAGATCGAAGCGGCGCGGGGGCGGTTCCGGGTGCGCTGCGACGACGGTACGTGGGACGCGGACGTCGTCGTCAACGCCGTGAACCCGCCGCCCGGGTCGGTGCCGCCCGCGGCCGCGTCCCTGGCCGGCTCCCTGGTGGCGGGTGGCCTGGCGGCGCCGCACCCCGCCGGCGGGCTGGTGCCGGCCGATCCGCGCCTGCACGTGGTCGGCGACCTGGCCGGCGGCGGCTCGTTCATCACCGCGAGCATCCCGGGCGTCGCCGCCCAGGCAGCCCTGGCCGCTCAAGCCGCACTCGCGCCCCGCTGAGCCACCTGCGAGGGACCCAGGAGGGCACGCACCGAGAGACCTTCTCGTCCGGGTCGCCGGCAGGCGGGGGACGGTCTCGATCGACGCATCGGCTGAGCGGGTCGGCGCGGCAGGGCGGTGACGAGCCGCCGGGCGAGGCGAGCGGGGACACCCTCTTGCCAGGATCCTCTGCGCGAATTACGGTCGGGTCCGTTATCTACAAGTGCGGAGGTCTCCATGCGTGTCATCCTGGTAGCGCTACTCGTCGCCTTATCCATCTCATCTCCGGCCCGGGCCGAATCGACAGCGTCCCCACCCACGGGATGCGGCTTCCAGACCCTCGGCACGCTGCCCCTCACCGGCGCCACCACCGCGGGCACCGCCCTGGACGCCCGGTACCCGCAGGGCCCGCGCGTCTACTCCGTCACCTCCAGCGCCTCCGGCCCGGCGCTGCTGGGGATCAGGGACGCGCGGGACGGCCGCTTGATCGGCGAGCGGCCGCTGCCCCTGGCGCTGGGCTCGTGGGCCGTGACCGTGGCCCCCGACCACTCCGTCTACGTGGGGAGCTACAACGCCACAGCCGGGGCCATGGGCCGTCTCTTCCGCTACAGCCCGGCCACCGACCAGGTGAGCGAGCTGGGCATTCCCATCGCGACCGAGACGTTCGTCTGGACGGTGGCCGCCACCCCCGACGGATCCGCCGTCTACGGCGGCACCTCGCCGTCGGGCAAGCTCTTCCGGTACGACACCGCGACCGGCCGGAGCACCGACCTGGGCAGCCCCGTCCCCGGCGACCAGTTCGTGAGAGACCTCGCCGTCGGCGAGGACGGCACCGTGTACGCCGGCGTCGGCGCGCTCAGCATGAAGGTCGCGGTGCTGACCCGCGAGGGGACGGTCGAGCGGGTGATCGACCCGCCCGTCCAGGGCAACGGCTACGCGTACGACGTGGACGTGGCGGGCCGTTACCTGCTGGTCCGCTTCGTCACCTCCACGGGCGCCAACCCGATGGGCGTGTACGACCTGGTCACGAGCAGATGGAAGGACGTCGTCGAGGACGTCGACAGCCTGACCGTCGGAGGCGGCCGCCTCGGCGCCGACCTCTACCTGTTCCAGAACGACGAGCTCGTCAAGTACGACCTCAGGTCCGGAAAGATCACGAAGCTGGGCTTCAAGGACTATGGTGACGGCGCGGCCCGCCCCCTCGGCTGGGTCGGTCACACGCTCGTCGGCACCAGCTCGACGGGCCGCATCTGGCACTTCGACCGCAAGAAGGGCCAGGGCGAGCTGCTCGACGCGACCCTGACCGGCCAGCACGTCAGCATCCGTTCCCTGGGCACGGGGCCGGACGGCCGCGTCTACGCCGGCGGCTTCTTCGCCGGCGGCCTGGCGGCCTACGATCCCGCCGACGGGCAGACGCAGAACTGGCCGGACGTCGGCCAGAGCGAGGGCATCGTCACCCACAAGGGCAAGCTCTACCTGGGCGTCTATCCGGGAGCCCGCATCTACGAGTTCGACGGGAACGCGCCCCGGCTGCTGCTCGACCTCGGCGGGCAGGAACAGGACCGCCCGTTCGCGATGATCTCGGCCGGCGACTGGCTCGCCTTCGGCACGGTGCCCAAGTCGGGCACGCTGGGCGGCGCGCTCGGCCTGCTCGATCCCGCCACCGGCCGGTCGGTGATCAGGCGGAACATCGTCCCCGGCCACAGTGTCGTGGGCCTGGCCTACCGCGACGGCGTGATCTACGGCGCCACCTCCGCCTTCGGCGGCACCGCCACTCCGCAGGGCGAGGCGGCGGCGTTCGCGTACGACGTCGCCACGGACTCCGTGCTGTGGCGGACCACCCCGGTCGCCGGCGACCTGGCACTCGGCTCGATCGCCTTCGACGGCGCGGGGCGGCTGTGGGGGCTGACCCCGGACACGTTGTTCGAGCTCGACCCGGCGACCGGGCGGACGGTCCGGTCGGTCAAGCACCAGACCTACCCGTGGGCCACCGCCACGCAGGTCTGGCTCGACACCAACCTGGTGTTCCACCAGGGGTTCCTCTGGGGCAAGGTGCAGGGGAAGGCGTACCGGATAGATCCGGGGACGATGGCGCTCACGCTCATCGCCCGCCCGATCTCCAACCTCCTCCTCGGCCCTGACGGCCACCTCTACCTGTCACGCTTCGAGAACTTCTACACCTACCGGATCTGCTGACGGGTCAGCCGGAACAGGCGTGGCCCCTCGGCGAAGTAGACGTCTCCGGACCCGTGCACCGCGAGCTGGTGCACGGGTCCCTCTTTCACCACGGCGTGCCGTCCGGTCAGCGGGTTCAGGGAGAAGACGTATTGGCCGGCGTGCGCTCCGTACAGGGTCAGGTCGCGCCGGTTGAAGGTGAGCTGTCCGCTCGCACTCTTGCTGTCCGACAGCGTGACGCGCCGGGTCACCTTGCGGGCCGTCGTGCTGATGGAGAACACCTCGCCACCCGCGATGCCCCACAGCCGGCCCAGCGCGTCGAACGTCAGCGCCGGGACGGCCGGCTTGCCGGGGGCGGGGACGAGCTCCCACAGCAGCCGGTTCTCCTTCACCGACCAGGCGAACACCTTGGCTTCCGGCTGCGTGGGCGGCGTGGCGGACTGGCCGCTGTAGATGGAGGTGCCGCCGTACAGCACGCCGTCGCGGTAGGCGAGCGAGACGATGCTCTGGTCCTTGACCACGTTACGCTCGGCGTGCTTGAGCGCCCCCGTACGCGGGTCCCAGATCGCCAGCACGCCACCCAGATGCCCCAGGTCGGGCATGGTGCCGGCGGCGAGGTAGCGGCCCGCCGAGGCCAGCGCCCGCGGGCGGATCTGGTGGTCGGAGGCGAGGTCGAACAGCCGGGCGGGGTTCGGCGCAGGGCCGGGCTCCGGGCTGGGGGAGTACTCGGTGCTGTGCCACGGCAGCTCGGGGTCGTACGCGTAGACCCTGGCCTCCGGGTAGGCGCCGACGTAGAGCTTGCCGTCGTGCGCGGTCATGTCCTCGCTCTGGGAGAACGTGTGGAACTCGGCCCGCTCGCCGGTCGCCGGGTCCAGCGCGGCGAAGCCGCCGTTGAGGAACCCTCCGGCGTACATGCGCCGGTCGGGGCCCTCCGCGAGGGCGGTCACGTCAATGGGCTCACCCCTGACGCCCGTCTGCACGAACGACTTGGCCCCGGTCTGCGGGTTGTAGCGGAACATCAGGCCGCGCCAGAGCAGGCCGACGACGCTCTTGCCCGGATAGTCCGGCAGGCCCAGCTCCGCCCAGCCGATGCCGCGCGTGTTGGCGACGCGGCCCGTGATCGGCACCCCCGTCCCCGTGGTGGTCTTCGTCCTCGCGTCGTAGCGGACGAGCTCGCCGTCCCTGACCAGGTAGACGGCGCCGTCCTGGTCGGGGGGCGAGACGTCCAGGCCGTGCGCGGACTCCAGGACGTCGCTCCACCGTCCGGCGGCGATGTCCCACACGTGCAGCGGCCCGGGGGACGCGCCGCCGTAGCGCACGTAGAGATGACCGGCGGCCACGTTCACGTCGTAGGCCCACTTGCCCGCGGGATCCAGGCCGTCGGGCACGGGGAGTTGCCGGGCCGCGCCGGAGACCGCGTCGATCTCGAAGACGGCGGCCGGGGCCTCGGTACCCGCGTAGATCTTCCCGTCGGCATAGGCGACACTGCGGACGTAGGCGTGGGACGACGAGAGCCGGCCGTAGTCGCGCACCCCCGTCGCGGGGTCGTAGGCGAACAGGCGGCCGCCGGGCGAGGTGCCCCCGTAGACCGTGGCGCCTTCGCCCGCGGCCACGGACCAGATGAAGTTCTCCGAGGCCAGGGGCCGGCCGAGGTCCGTGACCCCGCCGCCGTCCGTCCAGCGGTAGAGGCGGCCGTCTCCGTACGTGCCCGCGTACACGCTGCCGTCAGGGGTGGCCTCCAGGGCCCACGAACCGCCTGCGCCCGGCAGGTCGTACCTGGCCTTCTCGGCGCCTGTGGCGGGGTCGACGGCGTTGAGGTGAGCGGGATCGCCGGAGGAGGCGCCCCACAGGACGGTCTCGCCGCCCGGCCCCGCCGCCACGACGCCGCCGATCAGCAGCACGTCCTCGAGGGGGATGCCCAGGTCCTCGATCCGGCGGGCGGACGCGTCCGCCGGAGCCGCGACGGTGAACGCGGCGAGCACGGCAGCCAGCCCGGCCGCTAACGATCGTTCGATTAAGGTCATGACCGAAATCTTGAAACGCGCGCCATGTCGCGTCAAGAGGGCATTACGGTAAAGGCCGAAACGAAAGGTCGTTCGCGCCGGACGGCCGCCTCGTCGTGACCTTCGGCGGCACCCCGTGACGATCCCGCCGTAACCGGTCCCGCCGTAACCGGTCCCGCCGCGTCCGTCTGGACGCGGCGGGGAACCGGCGGGCCGGGTCAGGAACGCCGGATCGCGACGACGTCGAGCTCCAGCCTCACCTCGGGGCCGACCATGACCGCGGTCGCCGCGTTCCAGTTCACGCCCCAGTCCATGCGGTTGACCGTGACGCCGCCCCGGAAGGCGACCTGGTCGCCCCGCGCGCCGGTCAGCTCGAAGTCGACGGTGACCGGCCTGGTCACGCCGCGGATGGTCAGGTCACCGGTCATCCTGAAGCGGGTGTCGCCGGCCCGCTCCACCCCGGCCGAGACGAAGGTCACGGTCGGGTGGTCGTCCAGGCCCAGGAACCGGCGGCGCAGGTGCTCGTCGCGCCGCCGGTTGCGCGTCTGGATGCTCCTCGCCCGCACCGTCAGCTCGGCGCTCGACCTCGACGGGTCGTCGCCGTCCAGATGGACGTGGCCCTCGAACGCGTCGAAGTGCCCGCGCACCCTGGTGGCCATCGTGTGCCGGGCGACGAAGCCGATCCGGGTGCGGGCGGTGTCGAGGACGTAGTCGCCGGTCAGTGCGCTGAGAGGGGTCGTGGTCGTCATGGCTCGCTCGCTCCTGGAAGGGAAGGGGTTACGCGGTCCCGCTGCCAGTACGACGACGTGACCCGGCAGAATGTCAGCTTCCCGCGTCGCATCACATTCCGGGTGGCTGTCTCGTCGGGTGTGATGAGGGCAGCCACGTGAAGAAGGAAGGCCGGCGACAAGCATGACCACGAGAACCGAGCCAGGAGACGGCCAGGTCGATCCGGCTCTGAGCGCGATCATGAGTGAGCGCCGGCAGCTGATCAACCTGGCGTACCGCCTCCTGGGCTCCCTGGCGGAGGCCGAGGACGTCGTGCAGGAGACGTACGCCCGCTGGTACGCCATGTCGCGGCAGCAGCAGGAGGCCATCGAGACCCCCGGCGCCTGGCTGACGACGGTCGCCAGCCGGATCTGCCTCGACCTGCTCGGCTCGGCCCGGGTCCGTCGGGAGCGCTACGTGGGCGAGTGGGTCCCGGAGCCGGTGCCGGATCGTACGGAGTGGACGAGACCCGAGGGAGACCCCGCAGACCGCGTCACCCTCGACGAGTCGATCAACATGGCCTTCCTGGTCGTGCTCGAATCGATGAACCCGGCCGAACGGGTCGCGTTCATCCTGCACGACGTCTTCCGCTACTCCTTCGCCGAGGTGTCCGAGATCGTCGGCCGCACGCCGGGCGCCTGCCGCCGGCTGGCCTCGGTGGCCCGCCGCCGCATCCGGGAGGCCCAGGCCCCCGCGACGCCGAACGCCCGGCAGGTCGGCATCGTCCGGGACTTCAAGCGGGCCTGGGAGAGCAGGGACATCGACGCCCTCGTCGGCCTGCTCGCCCCCGACGTCACGGGGATCGCCGACGGCGGCGGCGTGGGCGGGACCATTCGCCGCCCGATCGTCGGCGCTGCGCGGCTCGCGCGCTTCCTGGTCAAGGGCTTCGAGAAGGTGCCCGGCCTGGCGCTCCTGGAGCGCACGGTCAACGGCCAGCCCGGTCTGGTGGTCCAGCAGGACGGCGTCACCGTGGGGGTGATGGCCTTCGACCTCGCGGACGACCGCATCACGCACGTGTGGGCGGTGTCGAACCCCGACAAGCTCCGCCCCTGGACGGCTGACTGACCCGCGGGGCCCGAGGCCGTCACGGCCCTGCCAGGGGGATGATCCTGCGGAACTTGCCGTCGCCGCCGGACTGCCCGGTGGCTCCTCGGCGCGCTCCAGCGTGACGTGCTCGGTGAGCGCCCGGCCGGCTCGCTCTCGACCGCCTGCCAGACGCGGTCGGCGTCGGCCCCGGGGCGCAGGCGTACCCGCAGGGTGGCGGGGCGCCCGGATCGCGAGCAGGGGGCTGCCGCACGGGGTAGGGGTCGGGACGGAGCCCTCCCGGCAGGCCGCCGCCGGGGCCGGGGCCGGTGAGCGGGTCAGCCGAGCTTGCGCAGCAGGTCGGAGAGCTCGACCGGCATGGTGATCATGCAGTCGTGGCCGGTCTCCAGCTCCCACACCTGCGCCGGGCTGCCGTTCGGCTGGATCGGCGGGACGGGCCGCCGGGTGATGCCCTCCGGTACGCCGGCCACGCAGTGGATGTGCGTCCGCGGGATCGTGTTCGCCGCCGGGTTGTCCAGCCGGACCGGTTGCTGGAGGCAGCGCACCGGCTGATCCGACAACAGCGTGCGCAGCCAGGCGGCGTCCGCCGGGTCGGTGACCCCGAACAGGCCCACGGGCGGCGGCAACTCGGGCAGCGGCGGGATCCGCCAGCCGGCGCCGGATCCGGCGGCGCGGTCGATCAGGGCCTGCGTCATGGGCTGGACGTCGACCGCGGTCTCGCCGTCCTCCGGCACCATCGCGTCGAGGTAGACCAGGTGGGCGATGCGATCCGGGACCTGGTGGGCCACCGACGAGATCACGAGCCCGGCGTAGCTGTGTCCCACGAGGATCACGTCGGTGAGGTCTTCGCCGGTGATCAGCCCGACGATGTCGCCGACGTGCGTGTCGAGCCCGACGTCGGGGCCGAGCAGGTGGGCCTTGTCGCCGTAGCCGGTCAGCGACGGGGCGAGCACCCGATGCCCGGCCGACGCCAGCAGCGGGACCACCCGCTCCCAGCACTGTCCGCTGTGCCAGGCGCCGTGTACCAGCAAATATGTTGACATGGTGTAGCTCCTTGGTGGGGTAACTCGTGCTGAAGGTGAGGTTTCCGCTCACGTTCAGCCGGAGCCAGAGCCCCCGCGATCCTGGGGGTGACAGGACCAGGCACGTACGAAGTCGCGCAACCTACAGTGGAGACATGAGGGACGAATCCAACCTTTTGGGCGATTACGTACGCGCCCGCCGTGAGCTCGTCACCCCTGAACAGGCCGGAATCCCCGTTCTGGGAGCGCGGCGCGTGCCGGGCCTGCGCCGGGAAGAGGTCGCGATGCTCGCCGGCATCAGCGCCGACTACTACCTGCGCCTGGAGCAGGGCCGCGACCGCAACCCCTCCGCGCAGGTCCTCGAGTCCCTCGCCCGCGTGCTGCGGCTCGACGACGACGCGACGGCGTACCTGCTGCGGCTCGGCGCCGGCAGGCCACGGCGGCCGCGGCGCCGGCCCCGGAAGGAGACCGTCCCTCCCGGCACCGCCAAGCTCGTCGCCACGCTCCCGCTGCCCGCGTACGTCGAGGGCCGCTACTTCGACGTCCTGGCCGCCAACGCCCTGGCGACCGCGCTGTCCCCGCGCCTCGCGGTGGGGGGCAACCGCCTGCGGGACGTGTTCCTCGACCCCGCCGAACAGGCCCTCTTCCCGGACTGGGAGGACGCCGCAGCGGGCATGGTCGCGGGCTTCCGCGAGTCCGTCGGCACCGACACGGACGACCCCCGATTCATCGAGCTCGTCGGCGAGCTCTCCCTCGTCAGCCCCCGCTTCAGCCGGCTCTGGGCCCGCCACGACGTGAACACGTGCGAAGGCGCACCCAAGCACATCGACCACCCCCAGGTCGGCAGCCTGCGGCTGAACCGGGAGAGGCTGGGCGTCAACGGCACGGCCGGCCAGACGCTCGTCGTCCTCCACCCGGACCCCGGCACCGACACCGCCGACAAACTGGCCCTCCTCGCCTCCGTCACGCAGACGGCACCGGCCGCCGGCACCGCGCGCATCGACCGCTGATCAGGAGGCGGCGACGACCGGGCGGCGCGAGGCGGAGCGGGTGGCCGTCTGGGCCAGGAGCGCGCCGGACAGCAGGATCAACCCGCCGACGATCTGGAACCCGCTCAGCGTCTCCCCGACCAGCCCCCAGGCCACCAGCGCCCCGCCGACGACCTCCAGCGACGCCACGGTGGCCCCCACGGCGGCCGACAGCCGCCGCACGGCGTGCACCCCCAGGATGTACGCCACCACGGTCGCGATCAGCACCATCCACAGGTACGCCACCAGCACGGGCAACCGCCGGCCATCCGCGGCGGGGGCGACGGACACCGAGAACGCCTCCCACCGGATGTCCCAGGGCCGCGCGAACGGGATCAGCACCACGGCCGCCCCCGTCATCCCCCAGGCGATGAGCCCAGCGGGTCCACGTCGGCCCCGAAGCTATCGTTCATCAGGAAATATCCGGCCGAGCACGCCCCCGCCAGCAACCCCAGCACCAGACCCAGCGCGTCGAGCCGTACCTCCTGCCACACCTCGGCGACGATCCCGAGGCCCACGACCGCGACGACCGCCCCGACGTACGCGGCCGGCGCGAGCCGCACCTTGCGTACGAGCCGGACCCACGCCACCACCATCACCGGCGCCATGTACACCAGCAGCAACGCGATCCCCACCGGCAACCGCGTGATCGCCACGAAGTACAGCGACTGCACCCCGGCCACCGCCATCACCGCGTAGAGCCCGAAGAACGGCAACCTGGAGCGGGAGATCCGCAACGCCCGCGGCCTGGTCACGGCGAGCACGGCCACCAGCAGCAGCCCCGCCCCCGCCATCCGCGCCCACACGGCCTCGAACGGCGTCAGCCCGGCGGTGATGAGGTATTTGGCCATCGGCCCCGAGAACGCGAAACACGACGAAGACATGAACGCGAGCGCGAGCCCCGCATACCTCATCCCACACCACCTGCACCGTCATCACCGTCCAGCAGGTTTGACGCTGACATGTCCAACCTTCGGCACGCAACGGGATAAATCCGGCCGGAGTCGTGGCGTCACCCGATCCGCTGGAGGGCCCGCTCGCGGCGTGCCGCCACGCCGGAGCCGGACTCCCCGCGCGCCATCCGGCGCAGCAGCACCGGGGCGAGCAGGAGGCCGAGCACCGCCCAGGCGCCCAGCACGCCGACGGTCTCCAGGTGCCGCCAGGACTCGCCGATCTCGACCGCGGCCGCCGAGTCCGGGAGCAGGGCCGAGCGCACGCCGAGGCCCATCCAGTAGATCGGGAAGATCTGGGCGATCGCCTGCAGCCATTCGGGCAGGGCGGTGATCGGGTAGAAGATGCCGGAGATGCCGATCACGGCGAGGAACGGCAGCTGGATGAGCCCCTGGGCGCGTGCGCTGGCGAACGCCGAGCCCAGGACCGCGCCGAGGGGCAGGGTCGCGAGCAGGCCCAGCGCCAGCACCCAGGCCAGGGCCGGCCAGGAGCCCAGCCCGATCGCCAGCCCTTCGACGATGAGCAGGCCGGGCACGAGGAAGATGGCAAGATCGGCGACCAGGCCGCCGGAGACCGAGATCACCTTGCCCACGAGGTAGGCGGGCATGCCGTGCGGGGTCGCCTTGGCACGCAGCAGGGTGCCGTCCTCGCGGTCGGCGGTCAGCTGCTGGCTCATGCTGATCATGACGGTCGCGGCGTTCATGCCGAGGATGCTGGGCAGGGCCAGCGCGCCGAGCAGCAGCCCACTGGTTCCGAACGACATGTCGCGGATGAAGAACATGACGGCCAGCATCAGTCCCGGCCAGAGGAAGTGGGAGAACAGCTCGGCGCCGTTGGTGAACGACTGGCGCAGCTCGATCAGGCCGCGGGACCAGCCCGCGCGCAGTGTCGCCGTGGCGGGGTTCATCGGAGGGCGTCCTCGGGGGTCTCGGCCTGGCGGACCAGGGTGAGGTAGGTCTGTTCCAGGGAGGCCCGGTGGATCTCCAGCTCCTGGACGTCGTCGCCGAAGCGGGTGAACAGCTCCCGGGCGAAGCGGGTGGAGTCGCCGGTCGTCTCGACGAAGCGCTGACCGCCCCGCGACCAGCGCACCTCGTCCAGGCCGGCGATCCGCCGAGCCAGCTCGGCGGCGGTGCCGTCGGCGATGATCCGGCCGCCGTCGAGGACGAGGATGCGGTCGGCGAGCTTCTCGGCCTCGTCCAGGTCGTGGGTGGTGAGCAGGACGGTGGTCTGCCCGGCGCCCACCAGGCGGCGCATCAGGTCGTGGAACTCGCGTCTGGCCTGCGGGTCGAACGCCGCGGTCGGCTCGTCGAGGAACAGCAGCTCGGGCCGGCCCACGAGGCCGATCGCCACGTCCAGCCGGCGCCGCTGGCCGCCCGAGAGGGTCCTGAGCTTCTTCCCGGCGTGCTCGGTGAGGCCGACCGTCTCGATCAGCTCGTCCGGGTTCCAGGGCCGCGGGATCTCCGGGGTGGCATAGGGGGCGTAGTAGGTGCCGAGGTGGGCGAGGAACTCGCGTACGCGCCATTTGCCATGGTCGCGCCAGGACTGCAGCACGACTCCGAGCCGGGCCCGCCACCGCTCGTCCCCGTGCTCGGGGTCGGTGCCGAGCACCTCGACCCGGCCCTGCGAGCGGGTACGGAAGCCCTCCAGGATCTCGATCGTGGTGGTCTTGCCCGCTCCGTTCGGCCCGAGCAGGGCCAGCACCTCGCCATGGTGGGCCCGGAAGGTGACATCGTGCAGCACGTCGGCCGAGCCGTAGCGCATGCGCAGCCCGTCGACGTCGAGCGCGACCTGCTCGCTGCTCGTCATGAGATGACCTCTCTTCGTGATCGGACGCCCTCGCGAAGGGGAGACATGCCGGTGGGATCCGGCGCGAGGGCATGACATGTCGCCGCCCGGGGATCACATGGGGGACGGCGAGCGGGGGATCAGGCGCGGCTGCGGTGGGCCGGATTCACCAGCTGTCGTGGGCGAGCGTCCGCCGGGCGCGTGCCATGAGGTCCACGCGGTCGACACCGGCCAGGGCGAGCGCCCGCGGGACCGTGCCGTGCTCGGTGTCCAGGATGCCGAGCAGCAGATGCGCGGGGCGGAGGTCCTTCTTGCCGGTGGCGGCGGCGAATCCGCGTTCGATCGCGAGCCGGGCCGAGGCGCCGATCTTGGGTGGCTTGGGGTCGCGGCCGGGCGCCGGAAGGGTGAAGGACGAGAGGGACACGCCGACCGCGTTCAGGCTGTGCTCGAACTCCCGGGCGAGCGCGTCGCTGATCGCCTGCCGCCCGAGCCCCGCGCCGGCCAGCACGCGATGGGCGGCGGTGCCCTCGTGGGCGGCGATCGCCAGCAGAAGGTGGTGGGCCTCGGTCGCCGCGGAGCCGTCCTCCCGCGCCTGCGCCGCACCCTCCTCCAGGATCGCGTTGATGTAGTGGTCGATCGCGCTCACTGGCGCCTCCTCAGCGTGACGCCGGCGGCGATGAGCCGCTTGGCGTGCTTCTTGTGGACCGCCTGACGGGTGACGCCGAGGGACTCGGCGACGTCGGGCCAGCTCCAGCCCGCGCGCATGGCCTGCTCCACCGCCGCGTCCTCCAGCCGGTCGGCCAGGCGCCGCAACGCCACGACGGCCGCCAGCGCGTCGGCCGGGTCCTCGGGAACGGATGGGTCTTCTGCCGGCATGCAAGCAACCCTAGTTGACTAATTCCGGGATAGTCAACTCAAGTTGCTTACGGCGGCTCTCGGCGGTGAAGTGCCGTATGTCACAGTCCGAGGCGTCCGTCTCGTCCTTGGAGCATGAGTCATAACCGGAAAGGCGATCCCGCCCCCGCCGACGCGCACCCTCGAACCGGCCGGCCCGGCGACGGCGGCGGGAAGGTCAACGCCGCCCGCCGGCCCGTCCACGGCGCCGAACAGGTCGCCCGCTTCGTGCTCGG
This sequence comes from Nonomuraea sp. NPDC049709, assembly GCF_040674815.1. Taxonomy (NCBI): domain Bacteria; kingdom Bacillati; phylum Actinomycetota; class Actinomycetes; order Streptosporangiales; family Streptosporangiaceae; genus Nonomuraea; species Nonomuraea sp. NPDC049709. The sequence continues at coordinate 3,929 of NZ_JBFANM010000024.1, read as the reverse complement.
CCTCATGGGCAAGGCCGGACCCGGCCACGTCCTCACTCCGGTCGCCGTCAACGGCGTTCTCGGCGTGGCCGGCCATGTTCACGGCAGGCTCGACACGGTCGTCTCGTTCACGGTCGCCGGCGGGCTGGTCCATCGGATCGACTTCGTCCGCGCCCCGGACAAGCTGCGGCTCCGGCTTTGCCACTCAGAAAAGTAAAGCCTGGGCGATGTCCCTAAAATCGTGAAATCCGGGGAAGGATCGTTATACCCGCCTGGTTCCTCTACATATTGGCCTAATAAGAGGTCACTATTCATGGGAGGAACCATGATGATCAAGCAGTACCTCGGATTGCTGGGATTCCGGCAGCCGTACCCCGACCCCCGGTCGCCCAGTGGTGGTTCGGACAGCAGCCGCAGCTCGCGCCGACGGAGGCGTCGCCGCTGAGAGCTGTGAGCCGACCACAACCGAACAGTACGACGTGGCCAGAGGGCGGCGTGAGCGCAGTGTCTGAACGCTCGACGCCGCCCTCTGGCGTTCCCGTCCTGTAGGGTTCCGGCAGGTTACTGCGAACTACTTGCAACAGCAGAGGATGCGGATGCCGGACTCCACCTCGTCCATTCGGCGGTCGTTGTTCCTGCATGCGCCGATCCGGCGGGGCCCGCGCGTGGTGCTGCGGCAGATGCTCGAGCTCGTCGACGACGACACCCCACCGGACGGCCCGGACGGTCCCGTCGCCGTGCTGGAGCGGCGGCTGGCGCACCTGCTCGGCAAGCAGGCGGCGCTGTTCCTCCCCAGCGGGACGATGGCCCAGCAGGTGGCGCTGCGCGTACACGCCGACCGGCGGGGGCGCCGCGCCTTCGCCGCCCACCCGCAGTCGCATCTGGACGTGTGGGAGGAGCAGGGCTACAACGCCGTGCACGGGCTGTGGCTGCGCCGCACCGGCGACCCGCACGAGCTGATGACGGCCGGCGACCTCGCGGCAGCCGCCGGTGAGCCGCTCGCGGCGGCCGTCTGGGAGCTGCCGCAGCGCGACCTCGGCGGCCTGCTCCCCGATTGGGCGGAGCTGTGCGAGCAGGTCGGGCTCGTACGGGCCACCGGCGCCGCCGCGCACCTGGACGGCGCCCGGCTGTGGGAGGCCCAGACCTACTACCGGCGGCCCTTCGACGAGATCGCGGCCCTGTTCGACACGGTGTACGTCTCGCTCTACAAGAGCCTGCAGGGGGTGCGCGGTGCCGTGCTCGCCGCCGACACCGAGACCGTCCAGGCCGCTCAGGTGTGGCGCCAGCGGCTCGGCGGCGGCATCCGCGACGCCTGGCCGCTCGCCCTGGCCGCCCTGGTGCACCTCGACACCCTGGCCGAGCGCATGCCCGCCTACCGCGAGCACGCGATCGCCATCGCGGCCGCGATCAACGCCGACGGCGCCGCCCGCGTCCATCCCGACCCGCCGCAGACCCCGATGTTCCACATCCACCTGCCGGCCCCCAAGCGGGCCGTCGAGCGGGCCGGCGCGGAGCTCCTCGCCGAGCACGGCATCCAGCTGTGGGGCCGGGTGCGGACCGTCCCGGATCCCTCGCGGTGCAGCTTCGAGGTCAGCGTCGGCGAGAACGCCATGGAGTTCACCCCCGACGAGGTGGCCGCCCTCCTCCGCGACCTGCTGACCCGGGCCGGGCCAGGCTGACCGGCGGATCCTCCACCGCCCTGCACCGCCACCCGCCGAGGCGCGTCCTCCGCGGCCCCGGTCCCGTCGAGGACCCGGGGCCTCCCGGGGTCAGGTCGGCGGGGGCGTCCAGAGGCGGGCGGGCAGGGCCGTCTCGCGGTGCTTCCCGTCGCCGTCGGGCTCGACGAACCACGCGTTCCTGCCGGGCAGGACGGCGAGCGCCTCGTGGAAGCGGGTGCCGACGAAGTGGAGGGCGACGCCGTCCTCGGTGGCGTACCCGGCGGGGAGCGTCCCCTCGCCGACGAACCGGCGGAAACTGGCCCGCCGGGGCTGGTCGGCCAGGTCGTCGTGAACCCCGTTGCTGAACGGCAGGAAGCCCAGGCCGTCGTCGACGGCGTCGAGGTCGTCGCCGTAGGAGTCGCTCACCCCGCCCACGTGCCAGCACAGGCTGCCCGCGCTCTGACCGGCCAGCACCACACCCCTCTCCCAGCACTCACGCAGGATCGCGTCGAGCCGATGCGCGCGCCACACCGCCAGCAGGTTGATCACGCTGCCGCCGGACACGAAGATCACGTCCTGGGCCAGCAGGTGGGCCCGCACATCGGGAACGTTCGGCTGCGTGAACAGCCGCAGGTGGGACAGCTCCGCCTCGCCGAACGAGCCAGCCCGCGCGTACCAGCCCTCGATGAGCTCCCGCGAGTCACCGGCCGCCGTGGCGACGAGGCACACCCGGGGCCTGCGTACGTCGGCCAGCCGCATCGCCTGCCAGATCTGCACGCCCGGGTGCCGGAACCCTTCAGGGGGATACAGGACACCGGAGCAGGCCAGGATCTGAGGTTCTCTGATCATGGGCACCCATCCTCCGGCCCGGCGAGGCGCGGCCGCAAGGTCGCCGCGTACAGCCAAGATGATCAGTCAGGCCTGCTCCGGCCTCCGCCGAGCGCCAAAATGGCTCGGTGATTAGCGGAAGGCAACCTTACGCTCCGGACGTTTTCGAAACTCATTGCCGCACTTTGCGTTCCGGAGAAATGTCATTTCATAACCCGGGATTATCCTGGAGTTACCGAGGATATTTCGAGCGTTGGCTTTCAGGTCGGCGTCGCCCCCGGCGATAGACGATGGGCCCTGGAAGGGGCCGGGCAGGCCAACGATCATGAATCTTCTGACGAATCCCGCGCCGCTGAGCGCCGTTGGTGCACCGCCCGAGACCGACTCCCAGGTTCGCCTCTGGCTGGATCCTCTCGTTGACCGGCAGGGTGCCAGGGACGGGGTGTGGTGGCCGCACTCCTGCGACGCCGCCGCCGAGTTGCCGGGTCTCATCGCCGCGGTCGACCAGCGGTTGAGCCAGGTCGTGCTGCGCATCGGCCTGGATGCCGACACCTGGGCCGACATCCCGTACCGTGTTCCCGCCCGGGGCAGGGAGGTCGCGGTGGAGTGCTTGCTCGCCGCCGATCCTCACCTGGTCGTCCTGGCCTTCGCCGACGCCGAGCCCATCACGCTCCTGGTGGTGCCGCCCTGCATCGGGCCCGCGCGCTCGCACGACGCGAACGCGCCCGCCGAATCGGCCACCGGCACGCCCGAGGCCGACGCCTTCGCCGACTGGGAGAACGAGCGTGAACACCACATCGGGGTGAGCTCGCCGCTCGATCAGCCGGAACCCGCGTCCCTGCACCGATCCGAGAGCCGCACGATGGTCATCGACGCTTACCCGCTCGGCACAGCCGACCGGTCGAGGCCGACCACCGTCGGCCTGTCCGGCGAGATCGACATCTCCACCAGCCCGGCGCTGCGCTCGCGCCTGGAGGACGTCCTGAAGTCCAGCACGCCGCTGCTCGTCCTGAACCTGTCCGCGGTGTCCTTCTGCGACGCCTCCGGCTTGGGCGTCATCGTGAACATGCAGCGGCATGCCCGGCTCATGGGCATCACCGTGGCGCTGGCGGAACCCCGCCCGTTCATGACCAGGCTGCTGCACATCACCGGCCTGGACCGCAGCCTGCCCATGGTGTAGCCCGGTTGCCCAGGGGGCGCCTGATCGTGCCCGGCGCCCTCTCAGGCGGGGGCCGCGACGCCTTGGCGCAGGTCGCTGGGCGCGCTCTCGCTGGTGAAGACGAACCCGAGGCCGTCGACCGTGACCTTGGCGATCTGCCCCGGCCGGAGGTCACCGTAGAGGATCTTCTCCGACAGCGAGTCCTCCAGCTCGCGCTGGATGGTCCGGCGCAGCGGCCGGGCGCCCATGACGGGGTCGTAACCCCGGTCGGCCAGCAGCTGCTTGGCCTCGGGCGAGACCTCGAG